>JBNKKA010000128.1:0-13111 GCA_050291585.1 Desulfobacteraceae bacterium | reverse complement strand
CCAGCCTGGTAGCCTTTGCGGCTTCGGATGACGACAGCCGCCTGTTTTTCGTCACGCCACGGGCGACGCGCAAATTCGCCAACCTGACTGCCAATTCCCGGGTGGCCCTGCTCGTAAACAACAGCATCAATCATCCGGAAGATTTTCACCAGGCCGCGGCGGTCACGGCCATCGGCACCGCACAGCCGATCGCCGCGCTGGAGCTGGATGCCATTCGAAATCAGTATTTGGCCAAGCACCCTTATCTGGAATCGTTTGCCAATTCCCCGAGCTGCGAGTTTGTAGATATCCAAGTCGAACGCTATATCATGGTTGAGCGCTTCCAAAACGTTACCGAATATCGGATAGACCATGACATGGATCGTACCACTTGAGACCCTGGCTTCGAGGGACAGTCATACTATCGGCGGCAAGGGCGCCGCACTGGGCCGCCTGTGGGCCAACCGCTTGCGCATCCCCCGGACCCTGTGCATCACGACCCAGGCGTATGGGGATTTTGTGGCGAGTGCGGGGCTCAAGGAAAAAATTCAACTTGAACTCAGTCGTAAAATCTTTTCGCAGATGCGCTGGGAGGAGATATGGGACACCTCCCAGCGGATACGCCTGCTTTTTTTGCGATCGCCCATGCCGCCCGGCATGGCGTCAGCCATAAGCGAATCGATATCTCAGACCTTTGGCGATTCGGCGACGGTGGTACGCTCTTCTGCGCCGGACGAGGACCAAAGCGGGCATAGTTTTGCCGGCCTGCATGCGTCGTATACCCACCTGCACGGCCCCGCCGCTGTCATCCACCATCTGAAACTCGTCTGGGCTTCGCTGTGGTCCGATGCCGCCCTGCTCTACCGGCAGGAATTGGGATTGGACACCGCCACCAGTACCATGGCGGTTCTGGTCCAGGAGATGGTGTCCGGACAGGTCTCCGGCATTTACTTCACCCAGGATCCCAACCAGGCTGACCGCGGCATCATTGAGGCCGTCCATGGGATGAACCCTCCCCTGGTCGACGGCCAAATTTCACCGGACCGCTGGATCCTTGAGGTCAACAGCGGCAGCATCATCAATCACACCGCGCCCGAATCGAGAAGCCAATGGCAGCCACCGACGGACAAGGCTGCCGATGACAGGCTCGTGCCGCTGCCTGAAACGCTGCGGCATAAGCCGCCTTTGCGACCGGTTCAGATCACGACCCTGTGGGAAGCGGGAACGAAAATATCCGCCCTGACCGGCGCTCCCCATGACATTGAGTGGACGTTTCGTGGGGATGATCTGGTCCTGCTTCAGGCGCGCCCCATCACCGCTTTATCCCAAGCGGCGGACGGTGACCAGCGCGCCTGGTATTTAAGCCTGCATCGCAGCCTGGATAACCTCCTGGACCTGCGCCGACGCATCGAAGAGGTCTTGATTCCCAAAATGCGTGCAACGGCGGATCAATTGGCCGCCATCCGCCATGGCGATTTCAGCGATGCGGATCTGGCCGCTGAAATCAGGCGCCGCTGGGAGATCAACCAACACTGGGTCTCGGTTTATTGGGAAGACTTCATCCCCTTTGCCCACGGCATGCGCCTATTCGGTCAGATCTACAACGAGGTTATGACGCCCGACGATCCCTATGCGTTCATGGCACTTTTGAAGAACCAGGATTTAATCAGTCTCCGCAGGAACCGGTCGCTGGCCGAGTTGGCCGCATGTGTGCGCCGCCGGCCCGAGCGAGGGCTTGCGCTCAAGCAGGGCAACCTGGATGACCTGGACAACGCTTTCCGCCAGCAGTTGGAAACCTTTATTCTGCATTATGGCGACCTGAGCTGTCCGGTAACCGGTGCGGTCGATTGTGCGCCCGATGCCGGCACGCTGGCCAATGTGGTGCTTGAGATGGCAAAACTGCCGGAGGCGTCCTCAGGAGCCAAAGGTCATGCTTCGCCCGAGGATCTGGAAGCGGACTTTCTTGATGCCTGCACGTCGACATCGGTGGATGACTGCCGGCAGCTGCTCTCCCTGGCACGGGCCAGCTACCGTCTCAGAGACGATGACAACATCATCTTAGGCGCCATCGAGGCCCGGCTGATAGCGGCCGTTCAGGAGGGGCGCCGCCGCGTCGTATCTGGCAGCGCTGTTGTCGCCGAGGTGCTTGCCGAACTCGGGCTGAATGCCGAGGTGGAGATGACGCCCCAAAGGGATGGTTTGCCGCCGCCCGCCGTGCGTGACCGCCAGATCACAGGGCAACCCGCCGGTCCCGGGCTTGCCCGCGGAAAAGCCCGGGTGATCCACCAGCATACCGACATTGCGCGATTCAAGCGCGGAGAGATTATCGTGTGCGATGGCGTGGATCCCAACATGACCTTTGTCATGCCGCTGGCCGCCGCCATTGTCGAACGGCGCGGTGGGATGCTGATTCACGGGGCCATTATCGCCCGGGAATACGGCCTGCCCTGCGTGACCGGCGTGGCCGATGCCACCACGCGGATAGGTACCGGACAGACTATAACCGTCGATGGGTACCTGGGCATCGTCACCCTGGGCAATAAATTGGGAAAAGACGAATCAGCAAAAGTTGCAGATCATGCTGTCGTTCGGGACGAAGGTCCGATAGTTCCCGCCTAGCGCTTTGGCGATGAACCCTGGTACGGCAATGCCCGAGTCATACTCGGCGTAGTTAACGAAGGTTCTCCCATCAATCCGCACCTTCATACCATGTTGGGGGGCATTGAGGGGCACAATCGCGCAAGCGGTTTTGTATTTCTCCCCGATCTCACCATAGCCCAGTTTGCGCGCCTGTTCGGCAAGGTTGACTTCAAGATAGTTGCGTGCGCCTCGCTGGATCTTGCCACCATATTCCAATTCCATATGTTTCATCAATTGTTTAAGTAGTTTATCCATTGCAAATTCCTTGTGGTCGTCATTCGACCATTCAATTGAGTTTCAGGACCTTGTGCACTAACCAAAGCGCAGTGGCAGCGGTGCTTGCCGTCAGGAAAGCTCCCCAAACCATGTCTACCACGGTAACGATGACGAAGAAGGTCAAGGCGGTTAGGCCGTAAAGTAAAAGCACATGGGTGGTTTCAAGTTTCATCGTATCTCTCAAAAGGATGAGCGCGGCTTTGCCACGAACAAGGATAGTATTTATGATTAAAAAATAGCCACCGCGAACGCTACTGCAATGGGGGCTGAAAATGGGGTCTGTGGTAGGTTATACCTATTTGCGAATCGCTCCTCATCGTTTGCTTGGGGTTGTCCTTGTTCGATTTCGCATGGGGAGACAAAATATGGGATCACTCGGCATCATTGTATGATAGGATATACTTGGGCTGCCATGATTTATGGCAGCCGTCATTGAGTTTGCCGGAGCGGTGTCGCTTCAGAAGGCCTTGAGGACTGAGGAGCTCAGCTTTTGAAACCCCCTCACCGCCATCGCAATATTACTCTCAAACGATTGCTCTTGGACGCCTACCAGTTGGGTCGTGCCCAATCGTTTTTTTCTAAACGCTTCGGCAGACAATTTCATCCGAGCCGCAAATATGCCGAGATCGACATCACTTACGCGTGCAATTTGAAATGCATTAACTGCAACCGTTCATGTTCTCAGGCCCCGAGCAGTATAGAGATGCCTGTCGCAGATGTAGCGGAATTTATAAAGCAGAGCGTTGAAAAAGAGATCGAGTGGGAACGTATCCGAATTTTGGGTGGTGAACCAACCCTTCACAGTCGTATTTTTAACATCATCGACCTATTGATCGGTTGTCAGAGGGAGTATAATCCATCTGTAAGGCTGGTGTTGGGCACGAATTTCTTTGGGGATCAAGTTCAACGGGTAGTGGAGAAGTTGCCTAAGGCAATCGTTATCAAAAGTACGCTCAAGTCTTCCCGAGTGAACCTTTTTAAACCCTTCAATGTGGCACCGGTTGACACCATCCATAACCGTTTTTCCGACTACACCTGCGGTTGTCGCATCATCGAGGATTGTGGTTTGGGGGTAACGCCGTCAGGGTATTACATGTGTGCCATTGCCGGCGGCATTGATCGGATATTCGACTACCATTTGGGCCGGCACAGAATACCGGATGAAACCGATACGCTGTCGGACCAGATGTCTGTCTTTTGCCGGCTATGCGGCCATTTTGGCTTCCAGCGGCCCACACGAAGCACCAAAATGTCCAAAACGTGGCGGTTGGCGTATGGGTGCTTGACCAACAAAGAATTTCAACCAGGCGAAGCTTAGCCAACAGCGGCTCAATCCGTCGCCACTTGGATCGAGGATATTGCCAGCCCATGAGATATCTAAAGATACTCCATGTTATCGGCCAAAGACCGGAAATGACCGGCAGCGGAATCTATCTTGAAGCGCTCATAAAAGAATCTCAAAAGTGCGGTTTCTCAAATTTTAGGGTCGCCGGTGTGCCTGCGGGGAACGTTCGCCCCCCACGAACGGCTGATCGTACCAAAGGCCGCTATGTTCTTTTTGAATCCGAGGCGCTCGATTTCCCCGTCACCGGTATGTCAGATGTGATGCCTTACAAAAGTTCTCTTTTCAAGGCGTTGAAAGGCGGGCGCCTGACCGCCTACAAGTCGTCGTTCACCAGCGTGCTTCAATCGGCCGTAGACCAATTTCAACCAGATATCATTCACACAAATCACCTGTTTTTGCTTTCCGCCCTAGTCAGAAAACTATTCCCAATCCTGCCCGTAGTAGCGACCTGCCATGGCACGGACCTGAGGCAATACAATAATTGTCCCCATTTGAGAGCTTATGTAAAACGCCATTGCCGGGAGTTGGACAAGATCATTGCGCTGACAGGCGATCAGAGAACGGACATCAGCAATCTGTACGGTATCCCATTGGAAAAAATTGAGGTTGTCGGCGGCGGATATGATGAAAAGCTGTTTACCTGTGTCCCAAAATCCCCGGCTGGAACGGTTCATATTCTCTACGCGGGTAAATTGAACCGCAGCAAGGGCGTTCCATGGCTGCTAAGATCCCTCATGAAAATTAGGCAGCATGACTGGCACCTCCATCTGGCGGGAGGCGGCAGTGGACCGGAATTTAACCATTGCATTGAACTCGCCGGAAAATTGGGCCCCAAGGTGAGTAACCATGGCTACGTCAATCATGGGCGATTAGCGGAACTCATGAAAAAGGCCCATGTTCAAGTACTACCTTCTTTTTTTGAAGGTCTCCCCCTCGTGCTCTTTGAGGGTCTTGCATCCGGATGCCGCATTATCACCACCAATCTGTCCGGTTTCAATGAGATCTTCGGCAAGGCAAACCGAGACACCATAGATTTGATTCAATTGCCACCCCTTGAAACCATAGACCGACCCTATCGTAAAGATGTGGCCCACTTAGAAGATGCATTGTCTCAAAGCATTCTAGACATGATTGCTGCGGTAAAGAAATCTCCGGATGTGACCGACCCCCAAGCCGTTAAAATCGCATCTAAGTATACCTGGCCACGTATTTGGGAGCGCACTTTATCGGTTTACAAGGATGCCATCCATTCGCACAGAAGTTCAGACTGAATCTGTCGCCATCAAGTTTCAGTCGGGTGATAGTGGCTGATGCGTGTCATTGCTAGCGTAGGGGATCGGATACCGGCTGGCCCTGTTTCAGCAGGGCGATGCTTTCCAGAATGCGCTTGTGGGCTTGGGGGGATATGGCGAAGGCCAGAACGATGGCGAAGGCCAGCGCATTGCAAGCGCTGGGAACCAGCGCATAGAGTACCTTCAGGGCCTGGATGACTTCAGGCGGTTGCTGCTCACCCGGAACGTATCCCGCCATGCCGAGTATCGTGAGACCCGCCCCTACCCCGATGGCTGCGGAGAACTTTAACCACCGACCAGATGCCAATGTACCAGCCCTCCTGGCGACGGCCGGTGAGGTATTCATCGTAGTCGATGACATCGGCCTGGATGGCCGAAGGACAGGCATAGTAGACAATCAATGGGATCATACCGATAAGCCCGCTGATATGCTTCTCGATGATTCCGCAGTTGCGGGGGAGGTTACCACGGGCATAATGGTTAAAAATGGCGGTGATACTCCTCCACATAGGTATCGCGATGATTTCCGGGCGTGGTCATGAATTCAATGTAGCGGTCCAGATAGGCGTCGGCATCATAGCCTCCGTTCTCATCAAGGTTGCCGATCAGGAGATGGCAGATTTTCAGGTTGAGGGTGTTCTCACCGGCTTTCAAAAATTGATGGTAATGAATGCCGCGACGGCCCCAAAATCGACGCTGGTCGTGCAGAATGTCGGCTGACCGATTGAGCGGTGTATAGGACGAACGCCACAAGATACTATCCGGATGGGGATGCTTGGGGTCCATGTAACCGCTTACCCTGCCATAGTCACGTTGAAGCGCCCGCAGATCGTAATACCAATGCACCGGCATGGCCAGCGCATCGCCGACGAACATGCCTAAAAGGGCTCCTCTTTGACGAGATTGCATGTTGGTTGAACCGTCCATATTGACACCTGCTTTTTCTCTTCCGGATTGGATCGCTATGTGAATGTCCGCACGGCCCGCATCCACCGCAATGACATGACCCGTGATCGAGGCGGCTGGATCATCGAGGAGGACCAGGCAAGGTTACCGGTTGCACTCACCACTGAGACCAACGACTGGGCGCTGATTTCTACCCTTGGTAGAGGTCTTAGATGTTTGCTTGACTGGGAAAAGACTAGGCACAGCTGGCGTTGTTTGCAACTCGACCACAGAATAGGGGGCCGGAGGGATCACGTGTCCATTAAGCTGTAACAGATTGGATTATTTTCATTAAAAAAAAGAAGCAACTCTAGATGGTAGCTTTTCACTACCACTGAATCCCCAATAGACTCCTTGGGAAAACTTCATTTTTTTGGGGCCCGACCTTTTGCCCGCCGGCATTATGTTGTCTTGATCCATCGAACCCGATTATCCACCTTAAGGAGATATGCCCGNATGTCACATTTGCGCTCTAATCCGCTGGCCGCCATATAACGGACTTTCCCAAACACCGACCGTTCAGACCAGGCGCGATCGTGTTTTCCAAACACCCAGGTCACGCCGGCATAAGAATTGGGATCGCGCCCATCCAGGAAGTATTTATTGTTGATGCCAAGCGCCGTATCAAAAGCCTCTTCGGGAGTAGAAGACCACTCCAGGATCTTTTTTCCCCAGTACATGCGCATGTAGTTGTGCATGAATCCGGTGTGTTTCATCTCTCGCATGGCTGCATTCCAATAGGTGTCGTGGGTCTTGGCTGCTTCAAGTTCTTCTCGGCCGTAAATAACTGCGCGCTGGTCTTTGGCATGGTTTGCCAATGTCTTGCGGGCCCATTCCGGAAGGCAGCTGTAACGGTCGTAGTCGCTTGTGTAGTAAACGAAATTGAGGGCCAGCTCACGTCGTACGATCAGCTCTTCCAGATAAGCCTCGCGGTCGATGGGCGACCCCTGGCGGGCCCGGCGAATTTGGAGTGCCAGATAGACCGGTGAGATCTGCCCAAAGTGCAGGTAGGGGCTCATGTGGGAGATGTCGTCTGTCTGGGGCTGGTTGCTATGGGCATCGTAGTGGATCAGGTGGTTGCGGATAAAACGGCGTATGCGCTTTTTGGCCTCTTGGCACCCCCCCTTGAAAAGCGCGGATACCGGCGGCACCTTACGGTCGATGTCGAGACCCCGTAAGACAGCGTCCATATCTTTCAGATCCATGCCGCCGATCTCAAGATTCAGCGAAGGTTGCTGGGGTTTGATGGCCTTTGGGAGTTTCAGATAGTCGTCCAGATGCCGTTTAATGCGCGGGCGGAAGGTGCGGGCCGCATATTCCGCTTTGGTGGATGCCACAACTACCGGGACAACGGCATCACCCTCCACCGCCAGGACTCGGCAATTGGCTTCGGTGGCCACCTTCCGGCGCCAAAGCAGCTGATGGCGGGTATAACCTACATCGCAGACGATCAGGCTGGCTCTGCGCCCCAGGTTGAGGGCCACCTCCGACGGTTCGCCCAGGCGCAGGATGAAGCGGATCCCCTTGCCTCTCAGGACGGCCTGCGCATCCTGAAGCCCCTCCAGCATGAATCGGTAGTGGCGCAAATTGGCCTCGGGAAAAGCGTCGGTGAGGCCGAAGGCAACGATAACCGGCTGTTTCAGGCGGTTGGCTTCACCGATGGCCATGTCCAGGGCTGGGTTGTGCTCGGCCCTCTGGGATTGCTGCATCCAGTAGAGCACATAGTCTCCCCTGACAATCTCTCCGGCGTTGATCGAGTGGACCCTTGTTTGTTCGGTCGTCATCGCTGCCACCATTAGGCTTCACGCCTTTGGGAACCCGATGTTCAATTTCTCAGCGCAGTGATCAAATCCCCCACAGTATGCTGCGCTTCCAAGGGGTGCCGCAAGTGCTGCTGGGCGTGCAGTTCATAGCGGTTGCGGCGGCCCTCGCGAATGCGGGTGATGATGCCCCCCCGCTCCAATTCGGCCACGATGCGCTGGACTGCCCGCTCGGTGATACCCACTTTTTGGGCGATATCCCGGAGTCTGGCGGTCGAATTCGTCGCCAGGCAGAAGAGCACGTGACCGTAATTGCTCAGAAACGTCCAATCACTGTTATTTGAGCAGCCCCTTTGCTGAGTTTTTTTGGTTGGCATGTCGACCTCCTTGACACCGGTGAAAGTCATCTTAGTTTTGGTTGAAACATTATACGAAAATTTAATCGTGTTTTTCAATTCGTCAATTATATTTCAACAATAAGCCTCTCAAGCATGCTTTTCAAGGCTTGATTTAAGTGCTAGCCAGCAAAGGCGACCCCCTGACAAGGAGGTGGATATGAACCCACAACCGACAACGAATAGCGACATGGCGCTGCCCGAGGCGCCGGCAGTGGAAGAGGAACACATCATCCTGGACAACATGGAGCGGTTGTGGTCCCGCCGTAAAGTAATCGGAGTCGCCTTTGCGGCCGTGGTCGCCCTCTGGGCGCTGGTCATGTTTGCCTGGAGTCGTGAGCCGAGAGTCTTTGACGTCCTCGGGTTGGCTTCCGCAAAAACAGGTCTGCCGGTCGAGGAACTCAACACCGGTGCGGCCACTACCGTTGCGGTCATCGGCACGGTGGAAACCCTGCTGGAGAAACAGGGCGGATACCTGCGCAACGACCGTTTTCCGCCAGGTTGGTTCCAGGACAACATCCCCAGCTGGGAGTTCGGGGTGGTCACGGAGCTACGCGATACGGTTCGCTCCCTGCGTAACGATTTTAGTCGGGCCCAGAGTCAGTCGGTGGAAGATCCGGACCTGATGGCGGCTGAAGCGCATGTCTTCTTCGACGACAACAGCTGGATTCTGCCGAACACCGAAGGCGAATACCGCAAGGGGATCGACGCCCTTGAACGCTACCTGGAACGCCTGTCAGACGAGGTGCCCGGAGACGGTGTCTTTTTCGCCCGCACCGACAACCTCCAGATCTATCTCGCCACTGTGGAGAAACGCCTGGGCAACTTCGCCCAGCAGTTGAGCAGCAGCGTGCGCGGGCTGCACTTCGAGGACGACCCGGCCAACATAGAGCGGATTCGCGATTCCCTCCTCCGATCGGGTGAGCTGCAGCGCAGAACCCCATGGATGGAAGTGGACAATGTATTCTTTGAGACGCGCGGCTATGTGTGGGCCCTGCTGCACACCCTCCAGGGGATCGAAAAGGATTTCAATGAGGTCCTGATCTCGCGCAACGCCCTGGGGCAGCTGCACCGGATTATGCACAAACTGGAATTGGCCCTGACACCGGTGTGGAGCCCGATCATTTTAAACCGCAGTGGCTTCGGCATCTTCAGCAACCACTCCCTGGCGCTGACCTCCTATATCTCCAGGGCGAATTCAGCGATCACGGACCTGCGCCTTCTGCTGTCGGAATAGGGGCAGGGGTCATAGCGATCCGGAGGAGAAATTATGAAATCCAAACCTAACCGACCTGACGGGACGCTCCAGTATCACGAAGAGCTGCCCGTCATACATGATGATCCCCTCCTGAGCTGGCTGCACAGCATCATCCGCGGGGCGGTTCGCATCCTGGCTGTCCTGATGGTGCTGGTGATCATCTGGGGCATCGGCGATGTGGTCTACGTGCTGTACCAACGCCTGGCCCAGCCGCCCGTCCTGCTCCTCAACATCAGCGACATCCTGGCGACCTTTGGGGCATTTCTGGCGGTGCTGATCGCCATTGAGATCTTCATCAATATCCGCCTCTACCTGGGTACGGGGGTCATCCCGGTCAAACTGGTAGTAGCCACCGCCTTGATGGCCATCGCCCGTAAGGTGATCGTTCTGGATCTGGATCACATCACCCCTGATTATGTGCTGGCCATCGCCGCCGTGGTGCTCTCTCTGGGGCTGTCCTATTGGCTTGTCTCGCAAAAGGCTGCGTGTTAGATGACGTCGCATTGGCGTCGGTCTTAACGGAGGGGACTTTTATGTATTCGGCATTCAAAGAACGGCTTAAACGCAGCCTGGCCAAAATCTACCAGCGCTTCCTGAAACTTCGCGGCGATCCCCACGCCATCGCAATGGGGCTGGCCCTTGGCGTCTTCGTTGGGATGAGCCCCCTTATGGGGCTGCATTCGGTCATCGCCATCACCGTTGCCGCCGTATTCAAATGGAGCAAAATTGCCACCCTTATCGGTGTGTTTGTGACCAATCCGCTCACGGCACCGGTCATCTACCCATTGACCTATACCCTGGGCGCTACGATCCTGGGCAACCCGGTTACAATAGGCAGCTCCGGGGGCCTAAATCTTAGCGACATCTTCCAAAGCTCGTCCACCGTGCTGACCAACCTGTTTGTCGGCGGCGGCATCATCGGCCTGGCCGGTGGGGCATTCAGCTACGCGATTGCACTCAGGACCATCCGGCGGTATCGACAGCGGCGCGCACTGCGTGCTGGGGATGATGTGCCCCTTGCCGCTGTGCGAAAGCGACTGATGCGCGTCGCCCGCCGCCAGCGCCGCAAGGCGCAGCGAAGGTCCAAACAGGTCAATGCCCGTCATTCCCGGCAGGGCAAGCGTCCGCGCCGACGCGGGCACGGAATCTGGCATACCGGAACCAGCCTGATGCGTCCCATTCGTCTTCGCCAGCGCGCTCCGGTCCCACCGCGGCCCTCTGTTGCGCTGGGGGGTTCATCAGCATACCTTTAGGAGGGTATTATGATTAGAACTATTCTACTGGGTCTGGGGGGAACCCCTTTCACCGATGTGGCCATAAAGCGGGCCTTTGAACTGGCCCACCATCACCAGGCGATCATCACCGCCGTTACCGTGATCAACCCCGAGACCATAGACCGTATCGGACCTGTCCCTGTGGGGGGCGGGGCCTATGCCCAACGCATGCGGGATCACCGGCGACGGGTGACGGAAGAGACCATCCAGACCGCCATCCAAAGCTTTAAACAACGCTGCCGCAGCGCCGGCATTCCCGCCCGGGTCGAACAGGAGCAAGGCGATCCCTTTTCCCTGATGGCACAGCATGCGCGCTTCAACGATCTGACTGTTTTCGGCCTGCGCAGCCTCTTTGACTACGGCATCACCGCCGAACCCAAGGCGGCCCTCATCGATCTGTTGGCCCAGGGGGTGCGGCCCATTATCGCTGTGTCGGAGCAGTACCGACCGATCCATAAAGTCCTTGTTGCGTTCAACGGCGAGATGCCCTCCGCCAAGGCCATGCGGCGCTTCGTCCAACTAAACCCCTGGCCCGGCACGACACTGGAGATCGTCCATTTCAACCCGTCACCCGGCGCCAGCGATCACCGCGCTCTGGCCGAGGCGGCCGACTATTGTCGCGCCCACGGGTTTTCGGCAGAGGCCACCTTGAAGGAGGCTTCGCCCCGCGGGGCCTTGCTTGCCCATGCGCGCGACACGGAGGCAGACATCATCGTCATGGGCAATAGTATGCGCCGGCTACTGTTACGCAAGGTGCTGGGGGATACGGTCCTGGATACCATTCAGAACGCCGATCGCCCCTTGTTCCTCACCCAGTGAGCCAAAGCCCGCCGGTGCTTTATTCAGTCATCATTTAAAATTAAGGGAAACCGCGTCATGACGACAGCCCTGCCCCATGACAACAACGCTGACTCCCTGCGCTATCTGCACCTGCTGCCCTCGCTGCTGGTCTTTGGCCTCCATGTGAGCGTATTACCCGCCATAGTAAAGGGCGTCGTTTTCGGTGGCGAATGGGCCTGGGCCCCCAGCATCGGTTTGCCCTTGGCCTGGCGACTGGATGGCCTCAGTATGCTCTTCGGCCTCATCATCAGCGGCGCCGGTGTGCTGGTGACGCTCTACTCCCTGGTCTACATGCGCGGCCACAAGCACGAAGGGCGCTACTACCTCTATCTGCACAGCTTCATGCTTGCCATGCTGGGCATCGTTCTGGCCGACCACCTGCTTCTGCTCTTCATCTTCTGGGAATTGACCACCATCATCTCGTTTCTGCTGATCGGTTTTAACCATGAGGACGATGCCGCACGAAACAACGCCCGTCAGGCGCTCTTCGTCACCGGCCTGGGCGGCTTGGCCCTTTTGTTGGGGACGTTGCTGTTGGAGGCTGTCGGGACCAGTGCCTACCTGCACACCTGGCCGGACGGTCCCCGGGGGCTCCACCAACACCTCCTCTATCCCCTCGTACTGGCCTGCATGCTGCTGGCGGTATTCACGAAATCTGCGCAGTTCCCTTTTCACTTCTGGCTGCCCAACGCCATGAGCGCACCCACCCCCATCAGCGCCTTTCTGCACAGTGCCACCATGGTCAAGGCCGGCATCTATCTGCTCATGCGTCTGCATCCCCTCCTGGGTGGTACCGCCCTGTGGATGGGTTGTCTGGTGATAGTGGGGGGGGTGACCACCTTGTGGGGGGCCTGGAATGCCATGAGACCCACCGACATCAAAGGGATTCTGGCCCAGACCACCCTCATGGGCCTGGGCATGCTGACCCTTTTCCTGGGCGGGCGCACCCTTCCGGCCCTGGTGGCCGCCACGACTTTCTTGCTGGTGCACGCGCTTTACAAGGCCGCCCTCTTCCTGGTCGCCGGGATCCTCGATCACCAGACCGGCACCCGTCGGCTCGACCAACTGGGCGGCCTGGCCCGCCTGATGCCCTGGACAGCCGCCGCC
>JBNKKA010000127.1:0-13119 GCA_050291585.1 Desulfobacteraceae bacterium | reverse complement strand
ATCTCAAGGGACGCCATCCGTGCGCGGATATAGTCTACCAGGGGCGGGGACTCGGGAAAATCGGGTCGCTGCACAAAGCCAAAAGGGGTGCCGGCGTGGTAGATTTCAGCCAGGGTGCTGTAGCCCACCTTGCCCACGACGGCGTCGGCGGCGGCGATGAGGTCAGGGTGGCGGAACTCTGAGCGGGCGGGCATTTTAATGAGGTTGGCTTCATGGATGATGGTTTTGCCCTGACCCGGCAGGAGAAAGCAGATCTCTTGGTGCTGGCGCAAACGATTCAGAAAAGTATAGGTCACCGGTGTACCGCCCATGGTGACGAGCACCAGGGGTGTGTCGAGCTCAATATTCAGCCGTCGACGGGTGAGGGCCCTGGCTACCATCGGCTGGCGGCAGACAGGCGGGACGGTCAGATCCACCGCCAGGGGGCGGCACACCGGTTCGGTCTGGATTCGATAGCTGGCCTGAGCGTAGAGTTCCGCCTGATAGCGGGCATGGGCCTGCAGCTCGACCGGGGCATCCGGGTGACGGGCCGCATCAGCGTAACCGGCGTAAATCCAGTCCCAGGTGAAGTTCTCCACCAGTATGCTGGGCAAGCCCAGCGCCTTGGCCACGGCGATACCCAGGGCGGCGATGTCACAGAGGACCAGGCGACAATTGTGCGCCGCCACGCGTCTGCAACAGGTCGCCAGGTGGTCTGACTTAAGGGGAAAGAGGGCATCCAGGTGGGCCAGGGTTCGCCCGAGATCCTCCTCCAGGGGCGAGCGCTGCACCAGCCCCACGTCGGTCTCTATGGCGTGGCAGGTGTGGGGACCCGCCAGGGAATCGGCGAAGAACCAGCTGGGCGCCTGGGTGAAGATGTGACAGTGGACCTCCGGCCAGCGACGCTGGATGGCCGCCATAACCGCCGCCGAGCGGGCCGCATGGCCGAAGCCGTGGGCGCTGACGAAGTAGGCGATGGTCGTTGGGGCCTTGCTTGGGGCTGGCATGCGCTGAAATTTCCTTAACCTTCGGGTAGATTCTGTTTGCTGGTCTTGAGCCTGTTGGCAAGGAGCGCTATATCATCTGGTCATTGGTGTGACAATGAGGATGGGGGCACGATGCAGATCTATCTCGTGGGCGGTGCCGTGCGTGATCAATTGCTGGGCCGCGCGATCAAAGACAGGGACTATGTGGTCATCGGCGGTGACGAAACAGCCCTGCGCCAACACCTGCCGGGAGTCAAGCGTGTGGGGCGCCGCCACCGGGTCTACCTGCACTGCGGGGCGGAGTACACCCTCTCCGCCGCCCCCACCATCGAGGCCGATCTGTTGGGTCGCGATCTGACCATCAACGCTCTGGCCAAAGGATCGGACGGTCGCTTGGTGGGTGCCCCCAAGGCCATGGAGGACCTGCGCCGCGGGGTCTTGCGGCCGGTGGCCCTTGAAAATTTTTTCCACGATCCCCTGCGCGTGGTGCGGGCGGCCCGCTTCAGCGCCCAGTTGCCTGATTTTAAATTGGATGTCGCTCTGAAAAATGCTATGCGGCGGGTGGGCGCCTCGGGCCGTTTGGCCGACGTCTCCGCGGAACGGGCGGGCAACGAGGTCCGGGCAGCCATGGCGGCCCCGAGGCCCGCTAATTTTTTACGTCTTCTGGTGGACACCAAGGCGTTGACACCCTGGTTTGAGGAGTGGTCTTCCGCGGATGCTCTGCCCGCCGGTCCACAGGCCCACCATGAAGGCTCCGTGCTTGATCACACCCTGGCTGTCATGGATCGCCTGGCTGGAGATCCCCTCGCGGTCTGGATGGGGTTTTGCCACGACATTGGCAAGACGGTCACCGATCCGGACCACCTTCCCCGCCATCATGGCCACGAGCAAAGCGGCGAGCACCTGGCACGAGCCCTGGGTGAGCGCCTGCGGCTACCCCAACGCTTCATTCGCGCCGGTGCTGCGGCCGCGCGCTGGCATATGACTGTGGGGCGTTACGCCCAATTGCGGTCTGGCACCAAGGTTGACCTTCTTCTCAACCTGCAGCGCCTTAAGCTTGTCCCTGAGATGATGGCCCTGGTGGTGGCGGATAAACCAGGGATAGACCTCAGTCAGATGGCTGTGGATTTGAAGACGATAATGGCGGTGCATCTGTCGGCGGGTGAATTGGGGCAGGGGGCTCGAACAGGAGCGCTTCTCAGGCAGCGGCGCTGCCAGGCATTGGGTAGGCGGTCTTGAGTTTTATGTAGCCAGGTGTTTATGCTTGGGTATCGACTTTGGCGCCCACGCCCGCAGCGTTGAGCATGGCAATGAGCTGTTCCTGGCTCTCCGCCATGGTCTTGATCAGATCCATCTGCATTTCGGTAACGGCCTGCATCTGCTGAGCCGCCACTGCTATGGCGCTGGTGCCGACGTTGATGTCTGAAATCTGCATGGTGTGTTACCTCTGTCCTCGCGAGTATTTATCATTGATACCCGGGCTCGTGTGACGCATGCTTAAAAATTCTTATCGGCGTTCTCGGCCCGGGGTTTAATTTTCCTGTCGCTGATACGTTAACCTGGGGCTGGGGTATAGCTATCATGGGTGAGATGAGTCTCCCCTGTCACTTTAAAAAGGAGGGTGTGGCATGCATCGAGTGCGATGGGCCCTACTGATCGCGGGGATGCTGGCCCTGTTGACGGCCTGCGGTAGTTGGCCCTTTGGTTCGAGTCAGCTTGAGTTGGTTGAGGCCGAGATCCAGCAGGTGGACGGGTGTGAACAGGTGGGGGCCCTCAGCGAAACCATCGATACCGGTAAGATTATCACCCCCCTGGCGCGCCGCAGGATGGTCGAACGCCTCGAAGCGCGCGCCCAGGGCCTTGGGGGCACTCATCTGGTGTGGGTCTATCGCACCGATCAGACCGCGGCGGCGCGAGTGTTTCGCTGCCCGCAGTAGCCAGCCCCTGCAGACAACAAAAAAGCGGCGTTTATTCCAACGCCGCTTTTTTTGCCCCTGTTCCTGGACCGGCACACTATTGAAAGGCCACTCCGCTGCGAACACCGATTTTTTTAAGGATGGTGGCCAGGGGGCAGAAACCGGTGAAGGCCGATTGGAGCAAGTTAGCCCCCACGAAGGCGGTGAAAAGCAGCCAGTAGCCGCTGTGGACCTGGGAGAGGATGATAGTCAACAGGATCACGGTGCCGGCAAAGGCTAATACGATGCGGTCGATGGTCATGGTGTCCTCCTATACGCTGGGTGCCTGGCAGTTAGGGCCAGTTGAAGTTTTAGTTAGTGCCCATCCGGAAACGGTTCACCATTTCCGGATGATCACTAGGTAGATCGGCTTTGGGGGTGTAGAGCCAATCCGCCTTCGATGGTTACACCACCGGCAAGGCCTGCTCTTATAGTCGAGGCGGGGAACGGAACCATGGCAGCGTTAAGTATTCAACAATACGGTTACGGACTGGAGCTTTACCTGGCACGCATCACGCGGGACCAGTGGTTGCGGTTCGAGAGGGCAAGTGCCGGCTGGTTTGGAATCTATCGCAAAGCCACCCTGAACAAGAAGTGGTACGCTGCGGATACGGATTTCCAGCGCATTTTCGGCGTGCACGACTGGCGTCAGCTCTATGCCGGAGCGCATCGCTATTATGGGCCGCTGCTCCGGGAGCGCTCCCAGAGGGATGAATTCTGCGACCGTACAACGGTTTTTCTGGATGGGGAGGAGATCCGTCTGGATCCCCTTCAGGTGAGGCAACGATTTCTCAAACCACTATCCGCTCCGAAACTGGGGGACAACCATATCGTGGTCTGTCACGGTGAGGGCTACAACGGATACACCCACTACTCAACCCTTATCGAGGGGGCGTTCGACCCCGCTGCGCTGAGATTCGATTTTATCCCCTGCGGTAACAATGGCTGGGTGATGCAGGCAGTGCGCTATGGCGATGTGGTCCTCCAGGCCAGCGATGATCCAAGCCAGAGAGAGATTCTGCAGATTCAGGTGATGACTGCGGGGGCGTAGTCCTATCTCGTGTCTGTCCAGAAATCATGAATCTCACCTGAGTTCAAGGCGGGCGATGGATTCAACCCGGAGGAATATAGGTCATATTGGCATATTTCATATGCTCGGGATTTGAATTCATAGCCCAACGCCGAAATCGGGAGAGAGGCGCCGTTTATGGATAGGCACTAGCTCATGTTGCCGTGGGCATCCCCCGGCCCGGGAATGAGCAGATCTTGATAACACTCAGGACAGATACACTCCGCGCCGTCCTGGGGTTGCAGGCAGAGCCCTGCGTCGGTGGACAGGGGACGTCCACAATGGGTGCATACCTTACTTACACTTGCTTCCTGGCCGTCTGGGCTGGATAGGTTCATGGGTGATCCTCCAATCTATGAATTATGCGTTCGTGGTGGGGGTGGCTCCCATCCCCCAAGTGGGAGAGGCCGGGAATGGGGGCCAGGAGGCGTATAACGGGCAATCGCTTTGTGTCGCCGGGCCGGTGGAGACCATGGCAAATGAAATAGTTCCAAAAGCCGTGCCAGAGCTGCCGTGACCTTATGCTGTCCAAAAAAATATAATGTTAACAATATTATATACCGTCAGAAAGCCGTCGTCAACAAGCTGGATATTCATATAGAGAATCACATTTATGTTATTTGTGTCGGTAAAAAACAACAAAAATGTCAAAAAATAGAGGCTTAATGTGGTGGTCGTCATCGCGACAATCTCAACCCGTTTGGCCGTCAGGCCCGTCCGCTGAAGGCTGGGTGGATCGACGGAGGTAGCCTCTAACGGTAACTGCGGTTGACCCATTTCTCGGGATGCTTGGGGCAGAAAAAAGCCCCATGAAACGCTTTTCCCTTGACATTGGGTTGCTCTTGTAAGTCTATGGAACTTTACCATTTTGTCAGAATCGGCGGAGGAGCGCTTAAATAGCCAGTCTACCATTCGCGATCCAACCGCGACTATCAATATTTATCCAATTGGTTCACAAATCGAATTCAGGAGGGAAAACGTATGAAAATTCTTGTTGGTTATGATGGGTCCAATTCGTCCAAGGATGCTCTACAATTATCCATTGCCCACGCGCGTGCCTTCGACGGCGAGGTCATCATCGTGACATCCCTCGCCGGCGGCAGTGTCACCGAAGAGGTGGAGATCAACCAAGCCAACGAAGATCTGGCTGAGGCCGAGAAGATGCTCAAGGATGCAGGCATTGCCTGTCAAACCCATTTGCTCGTTCGGGGTATGCAGCCCGGAGAGGACATAGTCAATTTCGCCGCCGAGAAGAAGGCGGATGCCATTATGATCGGCGTCAAGCGCCGTTCCAAGGTGGGCAAACTGCTCTTCGGCTCTAATGCTCAGTATGTGATCATCAAGGCGGATTGCCCGGTGACGACGGTGAAGTAAGCTTCCCGGGAAAGCGAAAGAAGCAAACGATGCCGTTTTTGGAGCGATCCAAAAACGGCATTATGTTTGGTATGCCGAACTTTATATGTATTTAAAATTATCTTTAATTTTCAAAATAATAGTTAAAGAATCCATTTCTTTCTCCAATATTTAGTATTGACACTTGTGGTACTCAAGGGTAGAAGATTCACTCATGTCAAGACCAGGCAAACATTTGGTCGTAGTCCTCCTCCTGCTTCTCTTTATCGGTGAAGCGGTGGGGAGCGTTGCGGCCGGGCTGAGCCACTGCGACGGCCGCTGTGAGTGCTGCGACCAGCCCCTGCATAGGGCTGGCATTGCGCAGAAGGCGACTGTCCCGCGCCATCCGACGGCCATCACCTCCCCTCGCATGGGCCCCCAGGGTGGCTGTTGCATGCCCAGCATGCTTACCGATTGCGATCAGGATCAGGTCCGCAACCTCGCCTTGATCTCCACGCCTCCCCTCACCGGCCAGCAGGCCCGCCTGCGTCTCAGTACCACTGCCGTTTCCGCCGCTGCGCTTGCCGGTCCAGGGCGCGCATCCCGCGATCCATATGCCGCAACCCTCCTTGCGCGTGTAACCGCCATCCCCATCTTTCTGCAAACCGCCGTTTTTCTCTGTTGATACCTGCCTCGGGGTGACCCCCGAATCTATCCACCAATTTTCATCAACTAACAATTGAACCACCGCTGTCACTAGGGTGATGGGGTTCATTCCCTTTTTCCCTATGGCGGCAGCGCAAATCTATATGGGGCCGCCTGTGGTTCCCTGACCAGGAGTGTAAAACCATGTCGAAAACTGCCAAGAAACGTCGCGTGACCAGTGTCAAAACCCCATCTTCTGCCAAAAAGGCCATCGTCCTGGGTGAATCAAAGAACAATCGTAACCCCACCTATATCCTTCTGGGTCTGGCCCTGTTGGCTCTTTGTGCCACAGGCGTCGCTGTTTGGGTGACGGGCCCTTCCGGCAGCGCGGTAACGGCGGGTGTAGCCGCAACGGTCAATGCCGCCGAGGTCCGTTTGCCGGTGGCCCAGTTCGAAGACGGCGAGGCGCGCCACTTCGATCACCAGTTCGATGGCCTCACAGTGCGCTATTTCATCGTCAAGAGTTCTGACGGGGTGGTGCGGGCGGCCTTCGATGCCTGCGACGTCTGCTGGCCCGCCGGCAAAGGGTATGTCCAGGAGGGGGATGTGATGATTTGCCGCAACTGCGGGCGTCGCTTCGCCTCGACAAAAATCAACGAGGTAAAAGGCGGCTGCAATCCGGCGCCCTTGAAGCGCGTCATCGATGGTGATCAACTCGTGATCCAGGTCGCCGACATCGCCGAGGGTAAGAGCTACTTCAAACTCGATCAGAAAGGCTAGACCATGAAGCTTCGGCACATTGCTTTTAAAAATATAATCCGTCGCAAGGCAAAAAGCGGTTTCGTTCTGGCTGGTTTGGTGGTGGGGGTGGCCACGGTGGTGGGCATCATCAGCTACGTGGCGGCCATGACCAACGATATCAACCGCAAGCTGGAGAAATACGGGGCCAATATCCTGGTGATGCCCAAAACCGACCAGCTCTCCCTCAACTATGGCGGCCTCTCCCTGGGCGGGGTCTCCTTTGACATGACTGAACTCAGCGAGGCCGGCGTCAACCGGATCCATGAGATCAAGAACGCCCGCAACCTGGCGGCCGTCGGTGCGGTGGTTTTGGGGGCCGTGGAGGTCGATGCCAAGCGCGTTCTCTTGGCAGGCGTAGATTTCAAGGCCACACCGGTCCTCAAACCCTGGTGGCAGGTCAATGGCCATCTGCCGGGCACCGGTGAGCTCATGCTGGGTCATGAAGCCGCTCGCATCTTGGGTCTCTCAGCCGGAGACACCGTCGCGTTGAAGGGGCGTACCTTTGCCGTCTCCGGCATCCTGGCGGCCACCGGCTCCCAGGATGACAACATCCTCTTCACCCATCTGGCCGACGCACAAGCCTTGCTGGGTAAAACCGGACAGGTGAGCATGGTCGAGGTGGCCGCCCTGTGTGAGGCCTGTCCCATCGAGGAGATGACGCATCAGATCGCGGCCATCCTACCCGGTGCTCGGGTGATGGGGATTCAGCAGGTGGTACAGGGGCGCATGGAGACGCTGCATCAGTTCCAGCGCTTTTCCTACGGCATCTCGGCCGTGATTCTCCTCATCGGTGGCCTGGTGGTCCTGGTGACCCTCATGGGAAATGTGCGCGAGCGTACCGAGGAGATCGGTATCTTTCGGGCCATCGGTTTTCGCCAGCGTCATGTGATGGCGGTGGTGTTCATGGAGGCCGGTCTTGTATCGGCGGTGGCCGGTGTGCTCGGATTCTTCGTGGGGCTCGCCTCGGCCTGGCTGGGGCTTCTGTTGCGGGGTGGGGCAGATGGGCCCGCCATCTCCTTTCAGCCCGAATTGCTCGCCGGTGCCGTCATCACAGCCGTAATCGTGGGATTGTGCGCCAGTGCCTACCCCGCCAGGATGGCAGCGCGGATGGATCCCAATCAGGCCCTGCGTTCGTTCTGACAGGCGCTAGAAATAAATCCAAGATTCAAATACGGTCCGCCGTCGAAAGTGGATTGGCGGGCATCTGAGGATAACCATGAGTTTTATTGTCGCAGATCGATTGACCAAAACATACGGCCCGGCAGATACCGGTGTCATCGCCCTCGATGGGGTCGGTTTTCAGATTCAGGCGGGTGAGTTTGTGGCTGTGATGGGGGATTCCGGTTCGGGTAAATCCACCCTCCTCTCCATTCTGGGAGCCATGAACGCCCCCTCGGCGGGGGTTTTAAACGTTGATGAGATCGATGTCTACGCCCTTCCCATCGAACGCCAGGCAGATTTCCGCCGCGAGTTTCTGGGCTTCGTCTTCCAGCATTTTCATTTAGTCCCTTATCTGACCGTATTGGAAAACGCGATGCTGCCGCTGGTAACAATTGGATTACCTACCCACAAAAAGCAGGCGATGGCTCGTGAAGCCCTGAGCTGGGTGGGTTTGGCGGGAAAAACCAGTCGCCTGCCCTCGGAGATCTCCGGTGGCGAAAAGGAAAGGGTTGCTCTGGCGCGGGCCATTGTCAACAATCCCCCTGTGCTCCTGGCCGATGAGCCCACCGGCAGTCTGGACAGCCGTACGAGCACAGAGGTGATGCAGCTCCTACAGCGTCTCAACCAGGGGGGCACCACCATCGTCATGGTCACCCACAGCGACGCCTGCGCCCGGTATGCCGGGCGGGTACTTCGGCTGGCCGACGGCCGCCTGGTTGCCGCTGAGGAATCTGCAAGGATCGCTTCTGGGGCTTTGCCTGATCCCCTCGAACTGCCGGCGGCAGCCCTCAACTAACCCAAAGTTAGGGTCTCAGTGAAAACTAAGCTCTGTTGGCTGGGATGTTGGTGAGGGTATTCGCCAAAGTGTGGGTCTCGGCCATTTCGGCCAGGCCCTCACGCCCTCCGTAGCCCCGACAGGAGAGGCTGGCGGCGGCCACGGCCAGCCTGACGGCTTGGGGCAAGGGGGTGGCCTGGGCCATGGCGAGGGCCAGGGCGCCGTGGAAGACATCTCCCGCACCAGTGGTGTCGGCGATATCGATCTCGGGAGCGGCGATCCGCATGAGGCGGCCATTCTCATAATAGTAGGCGCCCTGTCCCCCGTGGGTCACGACTAGCTGACCCCTTACCTTTTGATTCAGGGCATCGATACGGTCCGTCCAATTGCCCTTTGGGATGCCCAGTTCGGTTGCATTCAGAAAGTCGGCTGTGGGGACGAAGAGGTCTGCGGTGTTCATCATCGCCCGCATGCCTGGCCGCCAGCGTTCAGCGTCGTAGATCAACAGCCCCCGTGGTCCGGGCAGGTCGGCTAAAAAAGGGGCCAGGTAGGTTACCTCGGGATCCAGCAGGATCACCCGCGCCCGACGGCACCGGGCTGCCAGGGCCGCATCAGCGGCTATGGGCGGCAGATCGCTGGGGGCATAGAGAATGGTGCGCTTGCCATTGCTGCCCGTGACCCAGATATAGGCCAGGGCTGTAGATCCGTCGGCCACAGTTTCCAGATGATCACAGGCCACGCCGTAGGCCTCGAGCCGTTGGCGGCAGAACTCGCCCCTGGCATCGGCGCCCACCTTGCCCACCAAAGTCACCTTACCCCCCAGGCGGGCGATGGCGCAGGCCGAAGTGCCCCCCTGGCCACCGCCTTCGATGCGGTGGGCCAGCATGGGAGCCTTTGTGTTCTCGGCCGGCAGCCGTTCGGCCACGGCGATATGGTCCACGCAGTTGCGTCCGATTACGAGTACGTCCACGGTAGTTAACCTTTCTGTTTAGGGTCTATCTGCTACGAGTTTTTTGCGAATGGCGGCCTTTGAGGTCTCGGAATTTATCCAGTCGCAACGGTTGGCCAAATATCATTGACTGAAAATCGACCTTTTTGTAAATTGCAGGTCGACTATAAGTATTCTAAATGGTTGGTCCGGCTGCTTTGAGTGCTAGCGTTACAGCCCGTTATCCAGATCTTAGAGGTGGTGTATCAACAAGAAAGAGAAAATATTCGATGCCCTCCTGCATCGCATCCTTTTTATGCAATACCCGCCGGGTGAGATCCTCAACGAGACCACCCTGGCCGAGGAGTTCGGCACCAGTCGGGGCCCTCTGCGGGAAGTGCTCAAGCAGTTGGAGTGGAAAAAGCTGGTGGTGACCATGCCCCGCCTGGGGACCCAGGTCACCGAGATCGACTTCCAGAAGATCATCCAGGTTTTCCAGATTCGTTTCGATATCGAGGCCTTGGCGGCTAGGCTGGCCTGTGCTAACGCCTCCCGGGAGTACATTGACCGCATCGGCAAGCTCATCGACAAGCTCAACGGGGGGCTGGAGCATGGCGGTCACGATCCAGGGATCAACTTCATCAAGATCGACTTTCAGTTCCGCGATCTCCTCCATGAAGCAGCCCAGAACCCCATCCTCAAGGAGATGTCCGACTACCTCTATCATATCACCCTGAGAATCAATCTCCTCGCTTACCAGAAGGGAGATTTCCAACGGTGCAAGCCCCTGTTCCTCGAGGAGATGCAGGCCTTCCAGGAGACCTTTGCCAACGGAGACGTGGCGGCTGCGGAAAGGATTCGGCAGGACTATATGAAAGCGTATTTAATCGGTGTGAAGTCGCTTTTCTGAATCGGCGCCTGTATTACCATTCCCGGCCCATCAGGTTGCCTGCCGGCGGTGCTGTTCCAAGGCCCCCTTCATCCGCGCCAGGGCCTCCTCCAGTATGCTACGGGGGCAGCCGAAGTTGAGGCGTGCGAAGCCCGGCCCGTCGAACTCGACGCCATCCTGCATCCCGACCCCGGCGGCTTCAAAAAACCGGATCGGATGTTCGATCCCGCTTGCGCGCATGTCGATCCAGGCCAGGTAGGTGGCCTCCACCGGACCCATGGCCAAGGGCGCCATCGTCTCGATGGCGTCCGTTAAGATGGTGAGATTGCCGCGCAGATAGTCCACCAGGGCGGCCTGCCAGTCGCCGCACTCGCCATAGGCCGCTAGAGCCGCCGCATAGCCCAGGGCATTGGGCCGGGGAACGATCCCTGCCATGGCGCCTTTGAAGCGGTTGCGCAGTTTCTCATCGGAGATGATGGCAAAGGCGCAGCCAAGGCCGGGGAGGTTGAATGTCTTGCTGGGCGCCATGAAGGTGATGGTGCGCGCGGCCACCTCCGGCCCCAGGGTGGCGGTGGGGATATGGACCTTATCTGTGTCCATGATCAGCCCGCAGTGGATCTCATCGGAGCAGATCACGATATCGTGTTTTTCGCAGAGGTTGGCCAAGCGCACCAGTTCGTCGCGAGTGAACACCCGTCCGACGGGATTATGAGGGTTGCATAGGATGAAGAGGCGGGTCTTGTCGGTGATGGCCGCTTCGAGGCGGTCGAAATCGAACCGCCAGCGCAATCCCTCCGCCTTCATCGGCACGGTGATCAGCTCACGGCGGCTGTGCCCGGGGGCGGACAGGAAGGGGGGGTAGATCGGGACGGCGGTCATGACTCCATCGCCGTCCTCGCCCATCGCGCGGCAGACCACATTCAGGCCCGTCACCAGGCCGGGCAGCCAGACCAGCCAGTGGGCTTGAATTTGCCAAGCATAGTCTCTGGCGAGCATGGCGACCACCAGATCGTTCAACTTATCCGGCACGAGGGTATAGCCGAAGACGCCCTCCGCGGCCCGCTCCTGAAGAGCTTTGACCACGGCCGGCGGGGATTTGAAATCCATATCGGCCAGCCACATGGGGATGATGTCCCTGTCTTTGTAACGATCCCATTTTAGGCTCGCTGTTCCCCGCCGTTCAACCAAGGTGTCAAAATCGAAGTTAGTTGATGCTGTCATGCTCCCGCCTGTCTTTGGTCATGGATGGAATCGGGTGCCAAGCTTCCTGTTCCTTGTTGATGCCCTGCGAAAACGCCCGCCTTCGCCAGTCGGGCCACGTACAAATCTTCAGCGCAGTTGATTTAACAAGGTAAAAGAAATGCGTCAAATACATAAGAGATTGCGAGTTAAAGTCCTTGACAAGAATTGCACTTCGTTGGTTTTCTATTAGTAAACAATAGGAAGATTACTGGTTAATACGTAGGCCTTCATTGGGGGCAACGATTTACAAATCAGACTCGGGAGGGAAAACATGAGTGATAAAAGCTATGACCTCATCATCGTCGGAGGTGGCCTCATGGGGAGTTCAACGGCCTATCACTTGATGCTGGCGGATACGTTGAAGGTCGCCGTTATCGAAAAAGATCCCACTTACACCAGGGCGTCCACACCGTTGAGTATCGGCAATGTGCGCACCCAGTTCAATCTCAAAGAGAATGTTCAGATCTCACAGTTTGCCTACGAATTCATGGAAAGTTTCGAGGAAACCATGGCGGTGGATGATGTCCGCCCACATATCGCCTGGCATCGGGAGGGCAATCTGTTTCTGGTAGAAGATTCAAACCGGCAGCAGGCCGAGAGTGAGATGGGCATGCAGCGGAGGCTGGGCTGCAATGTGGAGTGGTGGAGCAGGGAAAAAATGGGCGAACGCCTGGGGCAGTGTAACTTGGACCCCTTCGTGGGGGCCACCTACGGTCCCGACGAGGGCCCCATGGATCCCTACGCTGTGTTGATGGGTTTCCGACGCAAGGCGCGCTCCCTGGGTGCGGTCTACCTCACCGACGAGGTCACCGAGATCACCACCCAAAGCGGTGCGGTCAGCGGTGTCAAGCTGGCTTCCGGTGAAAGGCTCACGGCCAAAATCGTGCTGAATTGCGCTGGCCCCTGGGCCGCTGAGATCGCCAAAACGGCCGGCGTCGAGATTCCGGTAGTACCGGTCAAAAGGCAGGTGTTCGCTGTGGATCCCGAGATTAAACAAGACAATCTGCCGCGGCTCACCGTTCTGCCATCGGGGCTCTACATTGCCCGGGAGGCCGGCGGGACCCTCTTTGTGAGCAAGACTTTGGCCCAAGACCCCATCGGTTTCGATTTCAGCTGGGATGAAGACCGCTTCATGGAGATCGTCTGGCCGGATCTGGCCGAGTTCATACCAGAACTGGAGACTCTGAAACTCATCCGGGGATGGGCTGGTTTGTATGCCGTTAATACCTTGGACGCCAATGCGATTTTGGGTGAGTGGCCTGAACTTAAGGGCTTTTATCTGGCCAACGGGTTCTCCGGCCACGGCTTCCAGCAGGCAGCCGCTGTGGGCCGCCACATGGCTGAATTGATGACGGGC
>JBNKKA010000126.1:0-13278 GCA_050291585.1 Desulfobacteraceae bacterium | reverse complement strand
CCCGGCTGGTGGAGCGGTGGATGGCCTCAAAGATGCGCACGAAGAGATTACGGCCGCTGATATCCTGGTTGAGGTCGGGCAGATGGCTGAGATGGGCCGGCAGCAGAATGAGGCACTCGATCAGGGAGACCAGCAAACAGGCGATCACCACCACCGGCAGGATGGCGATAAACTTGCCCATGATGCCACCCACGTAGGCCAGGGGAATGAAAGCCACTATGGTGGTCACGATGGCGGCCACTACCGGCATGCCCACCTCGATGCAGCCGTCCACCGCCGCGCGCAGGGGCGGCATTCCCCGGCGCCGGTGGACGTAGATCGACTCGCCCACCACGATGGCGTCGTCCACCACGATGCCCAGAACCATGATGAAGCCGAACAGCGATACCATGTTGATGGTGCCGCCCATGGCCCACAGAACAGCCAGGGCGCCGGCCACACTGATAGGAATCCCCATCCCCACCCAGAAGCTCAGCCGCATGTTGAGAAAGGCCCACAGGCTGATGAAGACGATCACCAGCCCGATGGCGCCGTTTTTCACCAGGAGGCCGATACGGTCCTGGAGCATCTCGGTGTTGTCGTAGAGCTGGTTGAGGTGGATGCCCGTAGGCAGGACAGCCTGTTTAGCTTGCACATAGCGATTGACCTCCTCGGCGATGGCCAGGGCGTCCTCTTCGCTGGTTTTATAAACGATCACCAGCAGCGAAGGGTCGCCGTTGATGCGGGCCTGAATGGGATCCTCTTCGAAATCGTCCTTGATGGTGGCGATACGATCCAGGGTGATGATCTCCCCCGCGGGGCGCGCTAGGACCACCACCTCGGTCATCTCCCGGGCGGTGTATTTGCGTCCCATGGTGCGCACGCGGATCTCCTCGCCCCTACTACGGATCGTACCACCGGACAGGTTGAGGTTGCTGCGGCGTATGGCGGCGGCCACTTGGTCAAAGGTCAGGCCGTATTCGCGCAGACGCTCCTCGGAGACCTCGATGCCGATCTCGTAGTCGCGGGTGCCGAAGATCTCCACCTGGGACACCTCGGGCAGCTGCTGAATCTCGTCCTTGATCTCTTCGGACCACTCCTTGAGGCGCCGTTCGGACATATCGCCGGAGAGATAGAGCAGCATGACGGGGTCCTTGACGGTCAGCTCCTGGATGACGGGTTTCTCGGCATCCACCGGAAAGGTGGAGATGGCGCCAACGGTCGTACGCACCTCATCGAGAACCTTATCGGCATCATAGTCCTCCTTGACCTCGATGAGGGTGACGCTCGTGTTCTCGTGGGATTCGGTGGTGTAGAGCTTAATCCCTTCGATCCCCTCCACTGCCTCTTCGATCTTGGTGCTGATGCCCTCTTCCACCTCCTCGGGATCCGCCCCGGGAAAGGGCACAGAGACGATGATCATGTCCAGCGAGAACTCGGGGAAGTTCTCGCGGATCATGGAGGTCACCGCAAGGCCGCCGGCCATAAAGATCAGCACCAGGACGATGTTGGCGAATACCGTATTTTTGGCGAATGCCGCCAGCAGGTTACGTATCATCTTGTTCCATTAGCTTTTTTTCGTTGTCGGGAGCAGGGCTGTCGATGCCACGGGATCGGCGAGGTACTCCACGAGACTGTTCTCCAGGGGATCGATGAGGCGGGTGGTGATGACGATGTCTCCGCTGGTGATGCCGCCGCTGACGAAACTGTAGTCCCCATCGGTGTGGTCGACTTTAACGCGGATGGTCTTGAGCCGTTTATCGCGGACCACGAAGACCTTGCCTTCGTAGCTCACCGCCCAGCGGGGCAGGCGTACCACATGGGTGAGGGTTCGGCCGGGGATGTCCACTCGGCAGAACATGCCCTCCACCAGGGGCAGGCTGCCGGTGTCGAGCGGGGCCGCGTCCCGGGCATTGATGCGGACGGCTATGGTGACGGTGCGGGTCTGGGGATCGAAGCGAACCACTCGATGCAACTGCCCTATCCAATGCTGCCGATCCGCCTGTTCGGTCCAGTGGATGCGGCAGCTCTGGGGATCCAGCTTTCCGAACCATGCGCTGGGAGACGCCGGTTCCTGGCGGCTGAAGCGCAGCCACTGACGGGCATCGCGGCTGTCCAGGGGCACCTGGATCTCCAACTGGCTGTCATCCGCCAGGGTGATAGCCATGGCGCCGGGATTGACGTATTGATCTTTTTCAACGGCCACTTGTTTGATGCGCCCGTTAAAGGGGGCTTTGACCGTACAGCGGGCCAGGTTGGTACGGGCCAGCTCCAGGCGGGCGCTGGCCGCGGCGTGGGCGCTGCGCGCTTCGTCGATTCGTAGGGGGTAGAGGGAGACCGCCTGGCCCAGCTGATCGGCCTGGTCCAGGGCTGCGTTATAGGCCTGCTCGGCGCGCTCAACCCCCGCGCGTGTGCCCACTTTGTCCCTCTGGAAGAGCTGGCGAACGCGCTTGAAATCGGCCTCGGCCAGGTCGCGGTTGCGTTTGATGTTCTCCAGGCGGGCCGTATCGATGCTTTGCTGCTTTTGAAGGCGGGCGATGGTCACTTTGCCCTGGGAAACGGCGGCCTCAGCTTCCAGCACCGCCGTATGATAGTTGGCCGGATCGATTTTAAAGAGCACCTCGCCGCTGTGAATTTGTTCGCCGGTCTCCAGGCGCGGGTGGATGGCCACGATGCGGCCGGCCACTTCGGGCGAGAGGGACACCGTGTTGAGCGCCTTGACCTCGCCATAACCGCTGATGTTGACAGCAATATCCTCGGGTACCGCCTTGACCACGGCCACGCGCAAGGGGCGTTCGGTCCGCTTTGCCTCGGCGGGTGGCTTTTTTAGGCTGGCCAGGCGGGACATGCCCAAGAGACCCAGCACCAGAACTAGGGAGCAGATGCCCACCCGGATGAGGATGTTGAGCATTGGTTTTTTCGGCTTGGGTGAGTCGTTGAGTGTCATCGCTTGGTCTCTTCCGGAATGAAGTGTTCGTTATTCCAAGGGCCGCGGGCTAAATCTAAATGAATGCGGCATCCTCATTCGAATGAGGTCTCCATGAGATCGCCTGCGCCGCCTATTGTACGTCCTTATCCAGGACCTGCTTGATTTTACCAAGAATGTCGCACCACTGCTGGGCCGTCTGCTTGCCAAGGCGCTCCACGATCTCGAAAAAGCTCTCCAGGACGGCGTCTTCGATGCGGTGAATCTGTTCGATGGCCTCCGGTGACACCCGCACTATCACCCGACGGCGGTCCTCGGTGCTGTGCTCGCGAATTAAAATGTTTTTTTCCACAAGGCGATCAACCATCCCCGAGGCCGACGCCGGTGTCACCCCTAAAAGGGTGGACAGCTCGGTCATGTGAACCTCGCCGCGGCGGCGAACCGCCATGATGGCGTGGATCTGGTTGAGACTCAACTCCGAGAAGGAGCCGGGCCCTTGGCAGCAGCTCTGCAGACAGCTGGTTTGGACCTTCATGATCCGTTCGTGGATCAGCCTGCCGTTGGTAAATATATAGCGCGCCAGGTCGCGGGTTGTGGGTTCCTGCATGGAGCCTCTTTAGGTTGTGATTTATTGCAAGCTGAAGTGATCAACGATTATTTTGTCAGCGAAATATTTAGGCACCCTAAATAATATAGTTAAAGTCCACTGTCAAACCCTATCCGCTTATTTGTATGGGGGATCTGAACACAAAGTGCATCTCTGGGAGAGTAACAAATTGTAACAATTTGTAGGTACAAGGTTTAACCAACTGGGAGCTAAAAGTTGATCCCCACAGTGGCCAGCCCGAGCACCGTCCGGCTGTCGAAGAAATCGATGTTGGCGTCCGACCAGACATAGCCGCCGGCGAGGCTGGCGAAGAGGCGTTGGTAGCCGAAGAGATTCAGTCGCATCACCTGGGCGAAGGTGGTGACGACGCCTTCCTTGCGGGTTTTGTCGAAGAGGGGGTGGGTCTCCTGGTATTGGTGAAAGGCGCCATAGACCACGCCGATGAGGACCCAGGGCGGGCGGGCGCGCTGGATCAGAGCTCCCGCCTTGACACCGTGGTAGCTGTTGCTGGGGCCCTCTTTATCGGCGTAGGTGTAGGCCAACTGGGGGCTGATGATGGTCCCCGGCGACAGGGGCAGGGAGTATTTGATGCCCAGTTCGTGGGTATATCCGTCCCGTTGGAGATCCTCTTCCAGGTCGCCGATGACATCATCGTCCACGTCGAAGCGGTCAATCTTGTAGCTCAATTCCCAAGGGCTGCCACCGATCTGTTGCCATTCGACCTTTAAACCATAGGCATTCACACTGGTTTCGTCCCGGGCGCCTTCTGTCTGGTAGGGGTTCTCCCAGATCTCCTCGATGGGCAGCCAGGTCACGGCCACGTCCAGGGTGCCGGCGGCGCCCATGGGTTGGCTCACACCCGCGGCCAGGGAAAGCCCTTCGCCGGCCTCCAGGGGATTGCCGGCGTAGATGGCCGTTCCGCTCTCAAACTGGTAGCGCAGGGAGACGATGGCCAGGCCGGTGATCAGCTGGTGGGTGTCGGCCGGGCCGTCGAGATCGTCGACGTGGCGGATGCTGCCATGGGGGGACAACTGGCTGTCGGTCTGGAGGAAAAGGCCCCCGGCCTGGAGTTTACCGGAGAAGCCGGGTTGGGGGGCACCGGGGCCGTTGGCCAGGGACGCCTCGGGGATGATGAAAAGTGTGATGGCAAGACAGAGGATGAGTAAGTGTTTCATGGGGTGCGATTCCTTGTTGGATTCAAGAGGTCGGGGCAAGTCGCGGTGGTCGGGGCACTGCCGGTTGGCTTTGGCTCATCACGATCGGCTTTCGCCTTCCTTGGTGCAGGTGCCCTGATCTGCTGAGCTTATTGGATCACCTGTACGTCAGGAATCTAAGCACAAAGTGTTATTCAAGTTCCAATAGAAAAATGTAACAAATTGTTATGCTTGGTAGTCGTCGCCGGCATTGGCTGATGGTGCTCTCCTTCCGTCCGCAGTACTCGATTCCCAGAAGCAAGTCAAGGTGGCCGAAGCGCTGGTTAGGTCGGTTTTATCAAGGCTGGTCCCGCATCTTATTTGACACAACGCCATCCGATGCAAATGCTATTGATGCTCAGCGATGGCATCCGGCCCGAAGCCAAGTGTGTCAGGCATCACCACAGCCTCCTTGCAACGCCCCCAAATGAGACCTCCCCCATGAACCCAGACAAGAGCTTGATATCCAAACCGATTCCCGGGTTGATCACCCAATTGGCCATACCTGCCAGCATCGGCATGTTTTTCAATACCATGTTCAACGTGGTGGACACCTACTTCAGCGGCCTCATCTCCACCGAGGCCATTGCGGCCTTGTCGCTCTCATTTCCGGTCTTTTTTGTGATCTTGGCGGTTGGATTCGGGGTCAGCACCGGTGCGACGGCGTTGATTGCCAATGCCCTGGGCGCCGGTGATGATAAGAGGGCTCAACTCTACGCCATCCAGTCCATCTCTTTCTCGCTTCTCTTGTCTGTCATCCTTACGCTGACGGGGCTTTTGGCGGCACCGGCCCTGTTCGGTATTTTGGGCGCCAGCGGCACCTATCTGGCCATCGCATTGGCCTACATCAATATTATTTTCTACGGGCTCGCTTTCTTCTCGCTGAATTTTGTTTTCAACGCCATTTTGACCGCCCAGGGGGACACCAGATCCTTTCGCAATGTGCTCATCATCGGCTTTTTTTTGAATTTGGTCTTTGACCCCTGGTTTATCTATGGCGGCCTGGGGTTGCCGCCCATGGGGCTGGCCGGCGTAGCCTGGGCAACCATCTTGATTCAGTTTTTCAGCGCGACCTTCATGGCCCAGCGCGTGATTCGCTCTGGTGTCATCTGTCAAGAGTGCTGGTCGATGTTTGTGCCGCGCTGGCACTATTTTGTGGGGATTGCCAAGCAGGGGTTTCCGGCCAGTCTGAACACCATGAGTATCGCCATCGGGATATTCATCATCACCTGGTTCCTCAGCAAATTCGGACAAACCGCCGTGGCCGCATACGGCATTGCCACCCGGGTGGATCAGATCGCCCTCTTGCCCATCATGGGGCTGACCACCGCCACCTTGACCCTGATTGGTCAGAACAACGGCGCCAGGCGCTATGACCGTTGCCGGGAGGTCTATCGCAAGGCCCTGCAGTACGGCATCTTCATTACCACCATAAGCATGATCGTCGTTTTCAGCTTTCCGCGTCCCATCATGCAGATCTTCACCGAAGATACCGCCGTCCTGGATATCGGTGCCTTTTATCTCAGGATCTCTGCCTTTATTTACTGGGCCTACATCATCCTGTTTGTCTCCGTTGCTGCCCTGCAGGGCTTGAAGCGGCCTTTGTATGCGATCTGGATAGGGCTCTATCGGCAGGTGGTTGCACCCCTGGTGGTTTTTTACGCCCTGGCAACGCTTCTGGGCATGGGTCTGTCCGGGATCTGGTGGGGTATTTTCGTGGTGACCTGGTCGGCCACCCTGATTACCCTGCTCTATGTACGCGCCACCATGAACGCCATGTTTGCATCCGGTGTGGCGGCCAGTTCACAAGGGCGTCCGGCTACCGCCGACACCTTAAGTCCCTAATGCCCCATGGGGGCCCGAGTTCAGATGCCGCGTGCCGCTGCATACCCCTGATGCACGGCGTCAAAGGCCTGGCCCACACCGCCGGCATCACCGGCCACCTCATAGGGAAGGTCCATCTTTTTGAGGAGGTCCTCCAGCGGGTTGCTAGGGGTGGCGCCCGCCGCCATGACGACGGTGTCGGCGGGGACCACCCTCTCTTCATTACCTACGGCGATCTTGACGCCCTTTGCGGTGATCTCCAGGGCCTTGGCCCCGGTGAGGGTTTCGATGTCGTGGCGCCCCATCTCCTGGAGCATCCCCCAGCGGGTGGACTTGCCGATATCTTTGCCCACCTTGTCGATCATCTCGATGATGGTGACCTGCTTGGTGCCGCGGGTGGCCATCTCGTAGAGGGTTTCCGGGGATTCGGCCTTGTTGACCAATAAGAATTTTACCGCTTCGGCGTCGAGGGTGCCCCTGTCGGCCAGAAATAGGGCCGTCTCCACCCCCACGGCCCCGCCGCCGACGACCACCACCCGCCGGCCGGTGATGGCCTTTTCCTGGAGGACGTCCCAGGCCTGGACCACATGGGGCAGGTCGCTGCCGGGGATGGGCGGCGTCATGGGTACAGCTCCGGTGGCCAGGATCACGGCCTCGGGGGCCAGGTCACGCATTACAGCGGCGGTGACTCGCTGACCATAGGTCACCTGGATGTCGCGCAGGTTGACCTGACGGGTTAGGTCCCTGGCCAGTACGGCGAACTCGCCCCGCCCTGGAGGTGCGGCCGCCATGAAGAGCTGGCCGCCCAGGCGGTCGCAGGCTTCAACGATCTGGACCTGGTGGCCCCTGTCGTGGGCGGCGATGGCGGCGCTCATGCCGGCTGGGCCACCGCCCACCACTAGGACCTTCTTGGGCGTGCAGTCCGAATCCAGGCTACACTCCAGCTCGTGACCGGCGCTAGGGTTGCAGAGACACTCCACGGTTTTGAGTTTGAAGAGGTTGTCGAAACAACCCTGGGCGCAGGCGATGCAGTGGAGCACTTGATTCTCATTGCCCGCCATGGCCTTGTTGGGCAGCTCGGGGTCGGCGATGAGGCTGCGGCCCATGGCCACCATATCGCACATGTCGTCGCTGATGAGGCGGCGGGCAACCTCGGCATCGTTGATGCGGTGGCTGGCGATGACGGGGATATCGACCTTCTCTTTGATCCCTCGCGCCAGGTAGGCGAAGACCCCCCGGGGAACGCTGGAGACGATCTGGGGCACACGCGCCTCGTGCCAGCCCACGTTGACGCAGAGGGCGTCGACACCGGCCTCGGCCAGGGCACAGGCATAGGTCTGGAGCTCTTTACGCCCCTGGCCGCCGGGCATGAAATCGTTGCCGTTCATGCGCACCATGAGGGGATAGTCGGGTCCCACCGCAGCGCGCACGGCGGCCATCACCTCCAGACCGAAGCGCATGCGGTTGGCCAGGCTGCCGCCATAAACGTCGTTGCGCTGATTGGTCAGGGGGGAGAGAAATTCGCTGATCAGATAACCGGTGCCGCTGAGGATCTCCACGGCATCAAAGCCCGCCTTTTTCGAGCGGGCGGCCGCCTGGGCAAAGCGCTCGATCACCGCTTTGATGTCGTCCGCCGTCATCTCCCGTGGGGTCTCACGCGTCATCCTGGAGGGGATGGCCGAGGGGGCGACGGGCTGCTCGCCGTTGAGAAAAAAGGAGAAGTTGTAGCGACCGGCGTGGTTGAGCTGGATGGCTGCCCGGGAACCGTTCTCCCGTATGATCGTGGCTAGGCGGGTGAGCCCGGGGAGGAAGCGGTCGTCGTGGGCGCCGATGTTCTGGGTGTTGCCCGAAAGCTCGTCCACCGTGGCGTAACCCACGCAGATCATCGCCGCACCGCCTCTGGCGCGGGCGGCGTAGAAGGCCAGGAGCTGGTCGGTGACCTCGAAATCCACGCACATGGCCATGTGCATGGCCGGCATGTAGATGCGGTTTTTCAGGGACATTTGCCGGATAGTCAGGGGAGTGAACAGGGGGTCGGTCATGGGGCCTCCTCAACGATTGGCTTTTTTTGAGTTGCGTTATCTCTGGCGGGCTTGAGGCCCTGGTAGCGGATAAGCTCACGCTGCATGATGCGGTCAATGACATAGGCTCGCAGACTGCGAGCCATCCGGGTGAGCTCCAGGGTGACGCTAGCGTCCTGCTCAAATTCCATTGCGCTGGTGTGACGATCGCGCAGCGCCATTTCGTGGTTCACCATCTCGGCGGCCAGACGCGGGTAAAAGGCCAGAGATTCTGGATCGATGCCCAGGGAGAGGCCTTTGGCCAGCAGTCGTCCGAGGACCAGGTCCTGGTCGTCGAAATATTCCTCCTCCAGGGGGATGAGCAACTGCCGGCGACAGAGGTCTTCAACCTGAGCTTCGCTGAGGCCCGTCATTCGGCTGTAGCTGGCCCGGGCGAGTCGCCGAGAGCCCTGTCTTCCGAAAAGGGCTGCCTGGAGTTCCACTAGGGGGGCCACCTCGCGCCCCTGGTCGAGGGCGCGCACCAGCCCTTTGATGGCGGCCAAGGGCAGGCGGTGTTGTTGCTGGACTTGTCTGACGAATTGAGCCCGCGCAACCGTCAGAGGGGGGTAATAGGCCATGTTGGGGCTGGTGCGCACCGGCTCTGGTAGAAGGCCCTTGTTGACGTAGTGCAGCAGGGTGGCTTTGGTCAGGCCGGTTGCGGCCACCAGCTCCTTCATCTTGAGATAGGGCTCGCCCGCGTCATTGCTGGGGCGTTTTGTGGCTTTCAGGTGCGCTGGCATAGGGCATTCGTCTCAAGTACAGTGAAAAGTGGAAGGTTATACCTAACACTTTTAATATCGGAAAGCCATTCTTGTCAAGTAGGGTTTCGGAGTGGGTATCGTCGTGACTCGGAAGGGGTTACAAAATCGGTGGGAAGGCGCCAGGCGCTGGGATGAATTACATTGTTAAAAAAAAGGAAAACGGCTAATCAGGGGCCATCCCGATTAACCGTTTAGGAGGAGAACAGATGAAAAAATTATTAGGTTGGTAAATGGAAATGCAATTGTATTGCCAAGACTGTTTTTATTGAGCATTTTCTTGCTGAAATTTTTTAAACCCATAATTGCCAGGCGTTTTCGATGATCATCTCTATGGGTTGCCACGCTCTCGGCCGCTATCCAAATCGCTGTGAAGACCTCTGGGGTTCAAAATTATTAACCATGAATTACGGTTTTTGCGCTGACCCTTTGATATTAGCGGCTTCGCGTTAATCGAGGAAAAGTTCAAGATTTTGAACCGACTTTTCCCAAGGTTCGGGCATTATATATAAGTATCGGTTAAATAAACATATTTGTCCGTTCATGGACATGAACCGACCCCTTTTCGGAGCCCTGAATGATCGCTTCTGCCAAGTTCGACAGTGTCCGTGCCGTCACCCGAGAGTCCATGTTCCGCTACCTCGTGGTCCTGACCATCTGCTCGACGGTGGGCCTCCAGGCCTGGCGCACATTGTTCAATAATTTCGCCGCCGAGGTTGTGGGTCTCGATGGTAGTCACATCGGCATGATCCAATCGGTGCGCGAGTTTCCCGGGTTTCTGGCGCTTCTGGTAGTCTATGTCCTCCTGGTGATCCGCGAACACCGCCTGTCGGCCCTATCCGTGCTTTGCCTGGGGCTAGGCGTGGCGGCGACGGGCTTTTTCCCCTCCTACGCCGGGCTGCTGCTGACCACCCTGTTTTTCAGTCTAGGCTTCCACTATTATGAGACCACCAACCAGTCGCTGACCCTGCAATATTTCGACCAGCAGACCTCGCCCTGGGTCTTCGGCAAGCAGCGCAGCTATGCCGCCGCCACCAACATCGCCGTGGGTGCCGCGATATGGATTCTCCAACCGTGGATGTCTTACAGGGCGCTGCTGGCCAGCGTCGGGCTGGTGGTCATGGCGGCCGGCCTGTGGGCCTTTTTTCAGAAGCCCACCAGAAAGGGGCTTGTGCCCCAGCGAAAGAGGATGATTCTGCGGCGGCGTTATAGCCTGTTCTATTTTCTGACATTCATGTCCGGCGCCCGTCGCCAGATCTTCATGGCCTTCGCCATTTTTCTGCTCGTGAAGAAGTTCGGCTACTCGGTGCGCGAGGTGACCCTGCTCTTCATGCTCAACAACATCATAAACTACTTCGCCGCTCCCATTATCGGCAAGACCATTGTCCGAATCGGGGAACGGCGCGTGCTGAGCCTGGAGTACGGCGGGCTGATCTTTGTCTTCATCGGATACACCCTGACCCAGTCCCCCTGGGTTGCGGCCCTGCTTTATATTTTCGATCACCTATTCTTCAACTTCTCCATCGCCATTCGGACCTATTTTCAAAAGGTCGCCGACCCGCGCGATACCGCCCCCAGCATGGCGGTGAGCTTTACCATTAATCATATCGCCGCCGTCCTGCTGCCCGCCATCGGCGGCGCCCTGTGGATGATCGATTACCGCATTCCTTTCTTGGCCGGAGCGGCCATGAGCCTGATCTCCCTATCAGCAGTGCAGCGCATTCCCAGCCATAGGGTTTTGGCAAAAGCGTCGCCAAAGTTGTCCTAAACCAGGTGAGTGCGCAGAATCCGCCGATCACAGTCTGTGTCGATTATGCCAATCAACCCATTAGGGATTTGACTCATTTTCCTCAAGGTACCCCTTTTCGGGGTGCCAGCGACGGATGGAGAGGCAATCGGGGAAGGCCTGGGGTTTGTAGATGGACTTGCCCAGGAGGAGGCGCAGGCACTCCTGGATCCCCTCGGACATGGTGGGGTGGGGGTAGATGGACTTGAGGACGTCGTTGATGCCCTTGTCCTGGTCCATCAGAAGGGCGATGGACATGATGGTGTTGGAGACCTGGGGACCGCCGGCGCGCATGCCCAGGATCTTGTAGGCGTCATCGTCGCTCACTATGATCTTGACAAAGCCCTTGGTGTTGCGCATGGCGATTGCCCTTGGCACCAGGGCGTTGTCGTAGGAGGCCACTCGGTAGGCGATGGCGCGTTCCTGACACTCCTTTTCACTCAAACCCACAGCGGCCACCGCCGGATAGAAGAACATCACCGTGGACAGGTTGTGGTAGGTGAGGGGCCAGCGCTGAAGGTTGAACATGTGCTTCACCGCATAGCGGCTCTCCATGACGGCCATATTCACAAGGGCCGGCCGGTGGGTCACATCCCCGGCGGCGTAAATGTGGTCTTTGACGCAGCAGTTCTCGTCGCAGGTGAGGTAGCCGTACTTGTCCGCTTCAATGCCCGCCCGCTCCAGGTGCAACCGGGCCAGGCGCGGGATGCGGCCGATGGAGACCAGCACCGTGTCAACCTCGATCACCTGAGCATGGCCGTCGGTGTAGGTGAGGACCACTTCCAGGTGATCGGGCTTTTGATAGATGGTTTTAAGGCGTGCCGAGTGAAAGATGGTGACCCCGTTCTCTTCGAGGTTGGCTTCAACGAAGGCGCTCACGTCGGTGTCCTCATAGCGCAGCACACGTTCGCGGTTATCGACCAGATAGACCTGGGTCTGCTTGAAGTTGGCGAAAATGGTAGCGTATTCGCAGCCGGTGATGCCGGCGCCGATAATCATCATGCGGCGGGGAAAATCGGTCAGGGTCAGGATGCTGTCCGAGGTGAGAATCCGCCGGTGGTCACAGGGGATGTCGGGCAGGTCGCGAGGTGTGCTGCCGGTGGCGATGAGGAAATAGTCCGCCGCAATCACCTCCTGTGAGCCGTCGGCGCGGTTGATGCCCACCGTGTGGTCGGAAACGAATTCCGCCACACCGGTCTTATACGTGATGGACCCAGTTCCAGGGGAACACATGGGCGAAAAAGTCTCGATCTGGGAGCGCATCTGGTATTGTTTCTCTTTGACCGCTTCCATTACCGTGGTGCGCAGCTCGCCGTAGTCGATTCGCATCTGCCCCACTCGGTAGCCGCGGTCCTCACGCTTGGCCACGGCATAATCCTTGGCCAACTCCCACATGGTCTTGGAGGAGAGGGCGCCCCACTTGACGCCGGCACCGCCGATCTCGTCGGCTTCGATCATACAGACCCGTTTGCCCGCGTCCAGAGCGCGCATTGCGCCGGCGAATCCACCGGGGCCGCAACCGATGACACACAAATCAAACGTTTCTGGTTTTCGCTGGGTCATGGACTTTCCCCGTCCGGTGGATAGCAGTGACTATGATGATGGGGCGCTGTGTTTGGAGGGACACCCCCTATCCTGGAAATAAAGAATGATGATTAAGGCTGTTTACGTCAACCCGGGTTTTCCGTCCCCAGGATACAGGCCCATCTGTTACTTGGAGGGCTTGACAAATTCAAATCAAACCCCATTATATTCCAGAAATCCCCACCCATTTCAAGCTTAACCATTTGTAAAATTATATAATACCGAACATTTAACAGGAGACCCCATGTCACCCAAGCCCGAAACCTTTCAGTTTAAAACCGAAGTCCAGCAATTGCTCAATCTCATCATCAACTCCCTCTATTCCAACCCGGATATCTTTTTACGCGAACTGATATCCAACGCTTCCGACGCCATCGACAAGCTCCAGTTCAAGGCGCAGACCGATCCCGAGATATTGGCGGGCGAGGGGGATTTCAAAATTCAGCTCAAGCCAGACGGTATCGCCCAGACCTTTACGATCTCGGACAACGGCATCGGTATGACCCGTGATGAACTCATCGAGAATATCGGCACCATCGCCAAGAGCGGCACGGCGGCCTT
>JBNKKA010000125.1:0-13411 GCA_050291585.1 Desulfobacteraceae bacterium | reverse complement strand
GCAATGCTGCTACGGTCATTTTGTTCACGCGGGCCAGAGCGACCCCCAAAACCTGACCCCCCTAGCGGCTGCCGCCGGCCTCTCCAGGGTCACCTATCGGATCGCCTACGTGGCTCTTTGTCTCGACGCCAGTGTTCAGGGAGAACAGCTGCTTGAAACGCTCAAGCGGCTCCCACGCCTGGATCCCGGCAACATCCAGTTCGGGAGCGCCGCGTGGTTCTGGCGGCAGCAGGTCAACACTTACGCCTTGCAGGTGGAACCGGAGCGGTTCAAATTTCAGGACCAGGCGGTTTTGGATGGCCCTGAGGCCCTTAAAATAGAACGCCTGCGAACCCTTTTCTTCGAGTGCTTCATGGATGCGGTTGAGAAATTGTCCCCAGAGGATGGCGATTAAAATGCTTCCTTTGTCTCCACACGATACGCCCATCGGTTGGAGACCCGGGCAGGAGGATAGTGGTGAACGCGAAACAGGTTCAGGCATGCCTGAAAGATCTGGCCGATCCCGACATTGCGGCGCATTCCCAGCGCTTTTTTAAAACCGGCAAGGGGGAATACGGCGAGGGCGATCGCTTCCTGGGGATCCGGGTGCCTGTGCTCAGAAAGCAAGCCCGCAAATTCAAAGCGCTTCCCCTGGAGGAAGTTGAGCAGCTGCTGATTTCCCCCTTCCACGAGGCACGCCTGCTGGCCCTCCTGATGCTTGTGGACAAATTCACCAAGGGCTCTGTGGAGACCCAAAAGCAGATCTACACCCATTACCTGGGGCGCGCGGCTTTCATCAACAACTGGGATCTGGTGGACACCTCGGCCCCCGCCATCTCGAGGGGGGCGGGATGAATCCGTTTGAGACTCAGGACAGCGATTCGCGAGGTGTTGCAGCGCATTGACGATTTTTGGCGACAAAAACGCTAGACCGAAATGGGAGCGCCGCTTGCCGAAGATGCGGTGAGCGCCCCGCCAGGCCGACCTTTGCCCAGTTTGGCCGGGCCTTATGCTTCCGGTGAGCCTTCTCCCCAGGTTTTCTTGCTGCGCGCGATCTTCTTCTGAACCGTCTGCCAGGTCTTGGTGGCGAGGAAGGATGCTTCATAGCGCCGGATCATATCGTTGAACATGGCAAAAGGGACGGTGAAGGAGAGCTCATCGGTCTTGTAGTATTTCCGGGCCGAGGGGTCCCAGCCGCCGATGACGGCCTTGTTTTTCCCGCGGGCCAGGTAGTGGCGCGGCCAGACGGCGAGACTGCCGCAGCCGGCGCTCCACGGGGATACCACCACCTCGGGGTCGTTGGTCACGAAGGCGGCCAGTTGATGCAGGCCGCAGAGGGCTTCCGGTCGGGTGAAGAAAATGACCAGCTCAGGGTCCTCCTCATCTGCAAAGCTCGTCAGGGACTTGAGGACGCAATAGCGCTTGGGGGCGGCCGGCGGGTCCACAAATTCGAAGATCTGCCGGAGGGCGTCGGGCGATTCGCAGTAATGCTCGCCCTCCATGCGATCGGGGATCCCGCTGGAGACATAGGCGATGATGGTTTCAACCTGGGGTTTGTTGAACCCCAGCCAGAAGGCCGCCCCGGGGCAGCCGAACCGCTCGGCGGAGAAATAGGCCGCCGTCTGTTTTTTGCGCGCCCGCCAGATGTGGCCCATGGCGCAGGAGAAGGTGCCGAAAACAGCCTGCCAGTCGATCTCGTTGGCCATCTCCTTTGCGCGGGTGGGCAGCGTCGAGGGCTTGGGGGCAAACCCCTCCGGCGGTTCGTCATCCGTGTACCAGAGGCCAAGAGGTGTTTCATCGAGGCCCAATCTGGAAAGAAACGCGGGCAATGCCGTTGTGATCGCTGGGTCCATGCTCTTCTCCTCTGTGTCTGGGGTCGTTTACATGATCTTCATCATCGTACATTACCAATATGAGAGGGTGTTGACAATACGGCCGCCACCCGCTTGACTTTTCCTTTAATTCGCGGTTTTGGGCATACCCCAACGTTGCAACATTGGGGTATCGCAGGATTGAAAGCCCGCTGCGAGTGGCTATTTTATCCTCTGCCCCCTTGGGAGCAAATTCCCGACCAGGATCACCCCTTGCCAACCAGAAGAGGCCTTCATGGACGCAACCCGTCAGATGCAGATAGACGCATATATTCAGCAGGACCCCTTTGCCCGCCACTTAGGCGCTCAAGTGGAGATCCTTGCGCCGGGGCACAGCCGGGTCAGCTTGGCCATCGGCGATGAGATGGTCAATTTTCATGGTGTGACCCATGGGGGTGTCGTCTTTGCCCTTGGTGACATGGCCTTTGCCGCTGCGGCCAATAGTTTTGGCCAGACCGCCATGGCCCTCAACGTGGCCATGAACTTTCTCAAGGCCACCCGCAGTGGGGATCGTCTGGTGGTCGAAGCCATGCTATGTCACCAAGGGGGGCCCACGGCGCTTTACACCGTCACCGTCAAAGATGCCCGAACGGGCGAATTGGTGGCCCAGAGTGAAGATCGGGCCTATCGCAAGAAGGAGTGGTTTGTGGCCGTCGAGCCAGGCCCGGCGGACACCCCCTGACATCCACCCGGTACCCCTTTCATTTTAAGGATGGTTGTCTTTTTGATATTGGGGCGCTCAGGACCAGCGATCCCCCCCGCGGTGCTTGAGATCGATGACGTCCACACGGCCCTGATCGCTGATGAAGGTGCTGAGCGCCCAGCTGATCAGGCTGATGAAGAGGGAGCCGAAAACGGCGGTCCAGAAGCCATACACTTCAAAACCGGCGATCACCCCCGAGGCCATCTTGAGCATCAGGGCGTTGACCACGAAGGTGAACAGCCCCAGGCTGAGGATGTTGATGGGTAAAGTCAGCAAGAGGGCGATGGGCCGGAAAAAAGCGTTCAGGATACCCAGCAGACCGGCTGCGAAGAGGGCGCTGAAAAAACCGCTGACCCGGATACCGTCGAAGAGATAGGCCGAAAAGAGGATGGCCCCCGTCAGGGTGAGCCAGCGCAATGCGATACCGCGCATGGGAAAACCTCCGTAATGTGGTTTGTTGTCTGTCGTCGCCGAAGCGATGGTGTTTCGTGGAGGGGGTGCATGGGACCCGGCCCCCAGCCTTGGAATAAGTCCGTATCCTATGCGATTCTGCGTGGGTTGACAAGGTCCCTTTGAGACAGGGATGTCTGCGCGCGCCACGCGTGTTACCTGTAGCCCTCTCTATCCCCTCTTTGGAGGTATTGCGGTACTTTCTGTCGAATGGAACGGATCACAAGCGCGACCGCCAAAACCAACCCGCAAGCATCTGGGAGCAAGCATGATCGACATCGTCCCGTATTCTGATCGTCACCAAATCGGTGTGGTTGACCTTATCCTTAACATTCAGCGGTCTGAATTCAGTATTCCCATAACCCTTGAAGAGCAACCGGATTTGCTTGATATTCGCGGTTTTTATCAGCGCGAAAAGGGGAATTTCTGGGTGGCGTTGGACAACACGGATGTTATCGGCAGCATCTCCTTGCTGGATATTGGCAACCATCAGGGGGCTTTGCGAAAAATGTTCGTCAAAGCCTCCCATCGGGGCTCGGCTCATGGCGTTGCCAACAGGTTGTTGACGCATCTTTTCTCGTGGTGCCGGCACCGCAGTGTAAAGGAGATATTTCTTGGAACGACGGCCCAGTTTCTGGCCGCCCATCGTTTCTATGAAAAAAGTGGATTCCTGAGCATACCGAGCGCAGAATTGCCTGAAAACTTCCCTGTGATGTCGGTGGACACGAAGTTTTACACGTATGCGATACGCTGACCCTTTTTTGAGATGGGTGATGGCAATGATGGCTTGGGCAATGCCTATGCTCGCATGGCGGTTTAACCCTTCGATCGGTTGCAGAATTGGGATGAGGCTGCCCAATCTGGATCCTCGTCGGTTCACATCTGCCGAAACAGGTGTAGGAAGGTGCGGCTCACGGTGAGGGTCTCGGGGCGTTCTTTTAGGCGGATCACCCCTCGGCCGGTGAGGCTGCGGCTGACCTTGGCGATCTGGGCCACCTTGACGATGGTGCCGCGGTGGATCTGCCAGAACGCGTCGGGGTCGAGTTGGGCCGCCAGGTCGCGGATACTGGTGCGCAGTAGATAGGACTTGTCGCGGGTTTGCACCGCCGTATATTTATCCTGGGCCTGGAGGAAGATAACCGCCTCCACGGAAACGAGCTCGACGCCGTCGCCATGCTGGACCCGCAGCCATTGCAGGAACTTAGGTGTCGGTGCGGCCCTGAGTTCGTCGATCAGGGTCCGGGAGAGTTGGGCCAAATGGTGGGGTTGCGGGGTCTGGGTCAATCGCTTCTGCAACCGCTCGACGGTCTGCCCCATCCGCTCGCGGGTGACGGGCTTGAGGAGGTAGTCGACGGCCCGCTTTTCGAAGGCGGTCACGGCGTATTCATCATAGGCCGTGACGAAGACCAGGTGGCAGGCATGGGCCCCATCCAGCGCCTCGGCCACCTGCAGCCCCGATAACCCCGGCATGCGGATATCCAGAAAGGCGATCTGGGGTCGGTGGCCGCGTATGGCCGCCACGGCCTCGACCCCATCGCCGACCTCGGCGCAGATTTCCAGCTCCGGCCACATCTCGGCCAGCAGGGACCTGAGATAGGTTCTCAGCTCGGCTTCGTCCTCGGCAATGATCGCCTTTGGAGGCGTATCTGTATGAATCTTTGCCATGGGTCCTATTCGATGAGTGCCAATTCCGATGAAACCGCCTCCCCCAGGGGGATCTCTACGACCATACGAACACCCCTTGGCCGGTTCTCTTCGATGCGCAGGCGACCCGGAGGCGTGAACAGGTTCTCCAGGCGCTCCCTGACATTGGTCAACCCCACCCCCGGCTTGCTCTCATCTCTCCAGCCATCGCCCGTATCGCTGATCTCGATCTTCAACCCATTGCCATGGCGCTGGGCGCTGATGTCGATGCGGCCGCCGGCTATTTTGGGTTCCAGCCCGTGGCGGAGGGCGTTCTCCACCAGGGGCTGCAGGAGCATGGGGGCGATGGGGCAGTCATCGAGGTCGTCGGGGATATCGATCTGATAGTGCAGACGCGCTCCCATGCGGATCTTGTATATATCCAGATAGGCCTGCAACAAGGCTATCTCCTGCCCGAGGGTGGTGGTTTGCTTTCGCGCCTGGCTCAAGCTCGTGCGCAGATAACGGATCAGATCCAATTGCATCTGTTTGGCCTTGGTCGCGTCGGTGTCCATGAGGCTGACGATATTGGCCAGGGTGTTAAACAGAAAATGGGGCTCTATCTGGGCCTGCAGCCGTTTCAGGTCGGCCTGCAGAAGCTGCTTTTCGCCGGCCAGGCGTTTGATCCGTTCCGCGTTCAACAATTGAACTGAGGCGGCCAGCCGCTGCCTGGAGTGAAAGAAGTAAGTGATGATCAGGCCGAAAAGGATGCTGATGCCCACCACTCGCAGGAGGAAGCCCGCGTCCCAGTGGGTGCCGCTCGTCACCGGCTGCATGAACAGCGATCCAAGCCCCGAACCCGTGACGGCACCCAGAAAGATGGCTAGAACAAGTGCAGCGGCCCGAGGTACCCGCGCCGAGTCGCGGGTAAATCTAAGGCCGGTGAAGACGAAGATGCACATGGTCAGGCCGACGCATTGGGAAAACACCCAAGTGGTGGCAATGCTTTCGCCGAACCCCACCGTGGCGAGCAGGCCGGCGATGGCTGTATTGAACAGGGCCGTAGACACGAGGGTGTTGAAGAGCGGGCGTCCGGCCGGAATGCTTAATTCGGTATGCGCGTCTTCCATAGGGCATCTTGTCGTTGAGGGGCCGGGATTGAACCGCCGGATTTGGTTGAGCGTCACCCCCCCCACCCGCGCATCATCGCCTGGAAGGTCAGGCGTCCACTGCGCAGAACGCCGGTGAATCCACCGCCGGGTTGGCCCCAGGCTCCGGCCAGGTACAGCCCCTCGATGGGCGCTTGATTGTCGATGCGGTTCATATACGCGTTTTCCAGGCTTTGTTCAAATCCATAGATGGCCCCCTCGGTGTTGCCCGTATAGCGCCAATTGGTCAAAGGGGTGGCCGCCTCCTTGACCTCGATCATGGCGCTCAGGTTGGGCAGCAGATCTGCTTCCGCCCGCCGGATCAGGGTGTCGGCCCACCGTTTTTTCTCGGCCGCATAGGCCCCCTTTTTCCCGGCCCTATAGTCGGCCTCGAAGCGCCGCCAGGGTTCATAGCCGCTGAGCACGAAGAGTGACAGGGTCGTGGTGCCGGGGACGGAATAGCCTTCAAAGAGGTTGTCATACAGGCAAAGCGTGTAGGGTATGTTTTCAATATCGCCCTGGAGAGCCATGGCATAGCTTTTTTCCGGTGAAGCACTCGAATTGACGCTGGTGCTGTAACCTGGCAGTTCACCTCTCAGCGGTCGATTCAATCCCAGCCAGACTTGAAAACAGGAGATGCTGGGGCGATAGGCGTTTATCTGTTTCAAATAGTCAGCGGGGACACTGCCCTTGGGCAGCATCTCGTTGAACAGGGTCACCGCGCTGGCGTTGCTGACCACGGCTTTGGCCGGTAGAACCTGGCCGTCGGACAGGGCCACTGCGGATACGGCTTTGTTTTCCAGGAGCACTTTTTCGACCGCATTGTCATAGACCAACTCGCCACCGGCCGTTTCGATGGTCTCCACCAGGAGTTCGCTCAGGCGCTGGGAGCGGTCTTTTATATAGAAGGAGCCGTTTTTCAAATAGCTGGCCGTGGCGATCGAGTAGTAAAAGGCGGAGAGCTTTTGGGGTGGCAGCCCGTAGTAGCCCCATAAAAAGGAGAGCAGCTGACGCGTCTCAGGATTCTTTACATGGTCGTCCAGAAGATCGGCCAGGGTCTGGGTGCGCACTTTCCACATCTTGGGAGAGAGCATGGGAAAGAAAAGCTTGGTCCAGCGTTTCAATGCCTCACGCTTGTTGCCGTAGGCTTCGGTCTCGGCATGGATGGCCAGCATCTCGTTGATAAAGCCGGCAATGCCTTCGGCCTCCTCGGGAAAGCGCTCTGATAGGAGGTCGATGAACCCCTGGGGATCGCTCTGGGGGACGACAAGGTCACCTGTAGGCGTTTTGATTCGGTAGATGTCGGGCAGGGGCACCAGCTCGAGCCGGTCGAGGATGCCCAGCTCATCCAGAATCTGTGCCGGGGTGTTGTTGTTGATGGAGGTCCCATGCAGGGAGACCTCGAAGCGGAACTTGCCTTGGGCCCGCTCGAAGGCGGTGGCATAGCCGCCGGGAAGATTGTGCTGCTCCACCACGGTGACGGGGATTCCCTGGCGGGCCAGATAGGCGGCGCAGGTCAAGCCCCCCAGGCCGGCGCCGATCACCACCACTGGATAGGTTTCTTTGGGCCCCATGCGTCCGGCAGGGGCGGGCACGCCGGTGGCGCCGAGGGTCAATGCCGCAGCCCCCATGCCTGCCGCAGCAATGAATTCGCGTCTCGAAATCTGTATTTTAGTCATATTGCCCGCCTTTCTTCAGGAACATTTGAGGTGGAGTCTGCAGTTTGTAGGCCGGTTTAGATCCGGTCATAAACCTATCCCCTATTAACCCCGCTGTTGGACGGCATCAAAAGGATTGCGATAAAGCGGTGAAAAGGGGAGCTGAAGTGGAAGGACAGAAGGGGTCGGGATCCTTGGCGCGGTGAGCCTTTGCGAACCGCACCAGAATCTGAGGACCGTTTCACTAGAGTTTCAAGAGGGCCTTTTTATAGTCCCGCCAGTGCTTGCTCAAAATCGGCGATCAGATCCCCGCTATCTTCCAAGCCCACGGAAACCCTTACGAGGCTGTCGGTGACCCCGGCGGCGGCGCGCTCTGCGGCCGTCATGCCGGCGTGGGAGGTGGTGGCCGGTCGGGTGATGAGGGTCTCCACTCCGCCCAGGCTGGGGGCGCAGATGGGCAGCTGGAGCTTTTCCATGAGCCCTTCGGCAGCAGGGATCCCCCCCAGGAGCTCAAAGCTGAGCATGCCGCTGAATCCGTCCAACTGGCGGTTGGCCAATTCGCGCCCTGGGTGGCTGTCCAGGCCGGGGTGGTTGACGATGGTGACCGCAGGGTGATTCTGCAGGCATTCGGCCAGGGCCCGGGCGCTCTGGTTGTGATGGCGCATGCGCACTGCCAGGGTCTTGAGGCCTCGGTGGAGCAAGAAGCAGGCGTGGGGATCCAGGCTGCCGCCCAGGTGGTTGAGCTTGTGGGTGATTTTCTCGATCCAGGCGCTGCTGCCGATGATGGCTCCGGCCACGATATCGCTGTGGCCGTTGAGGTATTTGGTGCAGCTGTGCAGGCTGAGGTCGAAGCCGTGTTCGGCCGGGCGATAATTGATGGGGGTCGCGAAGGTGTTGTCGATGAGGCTGACCAAACCGTTGGCCCGCGCAAAGGCGGTTACCGCGTCCAGGTCGCAGATCTGCAGGAGGGGGTTGGTGAGGGTTTCCACATAGACCGCTTGGGTCTGCGGGGTCAGCTCGGCGGCCCAGGTTTCCGGAGCGTTCACATCGATCACGGCGTAAGTGATCCCCAGGGGGACCAGGTCGCGTTTGATCAGATCGAGGGTCCCGCCGTAGAGACAATCCTGTACGAGCAGGTGGTCACCCGGGCCCAGGAGGGTCAGCAGGGCGGTGCTGATGGCGGCCATGCCGCTGGCGGTGACAACCGCCGTTTCGGCGTTTTCCAGGGCAGCCAGTTTCTGGTGCAGGGCCAGGTGGTTGGGGGTGTTGTTCATGCGGATGTACTTGAGGTCGTGGTAGCTGTCCTGGCCGGCGTAAGCGTAGGTCGAACTCTGGAAGATCGGCAGGCTCACGGCGCCTTCGATGAGGGGGCGCGGTTCGCCGGCGTGGATCAGCTTGGTGTCGATGGCCATTTGCTTTTTCATCCGCAGGTGCTCCTTGTTCATCTTATTCGCATACGCCCAGGGGGGCGGGCATCCACCCCCTAAGCTTTTTTCTTCCGCTGGCGCTGGCGCTTCTTCCCCGGGGTTTTTGGCCCCGGCGCCTTGCCACCCTGCTGTTTCTGGACCTTGGCCCAGGTGTCGCGCAGGGTGACGATGCGGTTGAACACCAGGGCATCGGGACGTGAATCGACGCTGTCCACACAGAAGTAACCCATGCGCTCGAACTGGCAGCGACTGCCCGGTTCGGCCGCCTTGAGGCTAGGCTCTACTCTGCAACCGTCTAATACCCTGAGGGCCTCGGGGTTGAGGTTGTCGATGAAGCTTTTGCCCGCCGCTTTCTCGTCGGGGTTGGGCTTGTTGAAGAGGCGGTCGTAGAGGCGCACCTCGGCGGGCAGGCTATGGGGGGCCGAGACCCAGTGAATGGTGCCCTTCACCTTGCGTCCGTCGGGGGCGTTGCCGCCCTTGGTGGCGGGATCGTAGGTGCAGCGCACCGCTGTGATCTCTCCCGTATCGGGATCCTTGTCGAACCCGGTGCAGGTGACGAAGTAGGCATAGCGCAAGCGTACCTCGCGGCCCGGGCCCAGGCGGAAGAACTTCTTGGGCGGGTCCTCCATGAAGTCTTCTCTTTCGATGTAGAGCTCCCGCGAGAAGGGCACCTGACGCTTGCCGGCGGCGGCGTCCTCGGGGTTGTTGACCGCTGCGAGTACTTCTCCATCACCCTCGGGGTAGTTTTCGATGATTAGCTTGAGGGGGGTGAGGACACCCATGACGCGTTGTGCGTGGGCGTTGAGATCCTCCCTCAGGCTGTGTTCCAGAAGGGCCACATCTACCACGCTGTCGCGTTTGGCCAGGCCGATGCGTTCGCAGAAGTGGCGGATGGCCGCCGGGGTGTAGCCGCGTCTGCGCAAGCCGGAGATACTGGGCATGCGCGGATCGTCCCAGCCGCTCACATGGCCCTCGTTGACCAGTTGAATGAGTTTGCGTTTGCTGAGGATGGTGTAGCTCAGGTTGAGGCGTGCGAACTCGATCTGCTGGGGGTGGTTTTCGTGGGCCACGCTGTCCAGGACCCAGTCGTAGAGGGGGCGGTTGTTCTCGAACTCAAGGGTGCAGAGGCTGTGGGTGATCCCCTCGATGGCGTCCGACAGGCAGTGGGTGAAATCGTACATGGGGTAGATGCACCAGGCGTCGCCGGTACGGTGGTGGTGGGCGTGGCGGATGCGATAGAGGGTGGGATCGCGCATGATAATATTGGGGTGGGCCATGTCGATCTTGGCCCGTAGTACGTGGGTACCATCGGCAAATTCCCCCGCCCTCATGGCCAGAAACAGCTTTCTGTTCTCCTCCACACTGCGATTTCGATGGGGGCTGTCCGTCCCCGCTTCGGTGAGGGTCCCGCGGGTGGCGCGGATCTCTTCGGCGCTCTGGCTGTCCACGTAGGCCAGGCCCTTGTCGATGAGGACCAGGGCGAAATCGAAGAGCTGGTCGAAGTAATCCGAGGCGAAGTGCTCGCACCCCTCCCAGGCAAAGCCCATCCAGGCCACGTCCGCCTTGATGGCGTCGACGTACTCGACCTCCTCTTTGGTTGGGTTGGTGTCGTCGAAGCGCAGGTTGCAGGTGCCCTGGTAGGTGTTGGCGACGCCGAAGTTGAGGCAGATGGACTTGGCATGACCGATGTGCAGGTAGCCATTGGGCTCCGGGGGAAAACGAGTGGCCACGCGACCGTCGTTTTTATTGGCGGCGATGTCGTTCTCGATGATGGTCTTGATAAAATTGGAGGGCGGCGCAATCTCGTTCATGATGCTGTTTGCTCCTGCAAAGGCGGTTACTAGATGGGGGCGTGTCTGTGGACGGGCCAATGGTGAGGGCCTGATCCGCTCAAGGGTTGGGGCAGCAGATTACGGGCGGTAAGGTCTAAACTTTCCTGGTGGCGTCTCCTCGGCGGAGTTCGTCTCCTCGGTGGAGTTCGTCTCCTTGGCGGAATCTTTTTCTTTAGTGGTATCTTTACCCATCCAACGCGGTTCCTTCACCGGGGGATGGCGGCGGCGGTCACCGCCGCGGCGCCTTTCCGGACCGTTATACCGAGTATTTTTTATCCAGCGGCGTTCGAACCCCTTGCGATCGGGCGGGGGGGATTGGGAATCCGTTTCGCTCATAGAGCTCTCCTTTGCCTGGATGGAATGCTACTGTCCATCATTATAGTAGTGTTTTAACGAACTCTCATGCCGCTCACAATAAAAAAAAAGGAGCGGCGGGATTTCCGTCGCTCCTTGAGTCATGCAGAGGTGGCTGAGGGACCAGGATTCGAACCTGGACTGGCGGAGTCAGAGTCCGCTGTCCTACCATTAGACGATCCCCCAGCAGAGGCCCCTCTATTAACGCAAGCTTTGCGGACGGGTCAAGGGAAAAATCAGCCTCTATACAACCCTAAGCGTCGGCCTCGGGCAGGGCCTCCATGTGGGCGATGGCGGCTTCCAGGCGGGCGATGACCTTGTCGCGGCCCAGTACGGCGATGACCTCAAAAATCCCGGGACTGACGGTGGTTCCCGTGAGGGCCACCCGCACCGGTTGAGCGATTTTGCCCAGCTTTAGCCCCGTCTCCTCCATGACCGCTTTGAAAACCGTTTCAAGGGCTTTCTCCTCGAAGCTCTCCAGGTCCTTGAGCTTCGCCGTCAAAAGGGCCATGGGCGCAAGGGCGGCTGCCTTGAGGAACTTGCGCGCGGCTTTCTCTTCGTAGGTGATGGGGTCGGTGTAGTAAAAGTGGGCCGCCTTGGCCATCTCAACCAGGGTTTTACTGCGTGGTTGGAGGGTTTCAATGACGGCCTCCAGGTAGGGGCCGGCATCGGCGGCGTACCCTTCGGCGGCCATGAAGGGCAGCAGATGGGGCGTAAGCTCGGCCGGGGTGGCGGCTTGGATGTGGTCGCCATTGAGGGCCAGTAGCTTGTCCGTGTCGAAGATACCGGCGGACTTGCCGATGTTTTCAAGGCCGAATTTGTCGATGAGCTCCTCCCTTGTGAAGAACTCCTGGTCCCCGTGGGACCATCCCAGACGCACCAGATAGTTGAGCACCGCCTGGGGCAAAAAGCCCATGTCGCGGTAGGCGGTCACCGACATGGCCCCGTGGCGCTTGCTCAGGCGGGCACGGTCGCTGCCCAGGACCATGGGTACATGGGCATAGGTGGGAAGGTCGACGCCCAGGGCCTTGTAGAGCAGGATCTGCTTGGGGGTGTTCATGACATGGTCGTCCCCGCGGATGACGGTGTTGATCCCCAGGGTGATGTCGTCCACAACCACCACGAAGTTGTAGGTGGGTGTGCCGTCACTGCGGCAGATGATGAAGTCGTCCATCTCATTGTTCTGGAAGACGATATTGCCCTTGACGCGGTCGGGAACCACCGTGGTGCCCGTCAGGGGCGCCTTGAAGCGCACCACCGCCTCGGGGCTGGCGGGCAGCTTGCGTTCGCGGCAGGTGCCGTCGTAGCGGGGTTTGTCCCCCCTGGATTTTGCCCGTTCGCGCATGGCTTCGATCTCTTCGGGAGTGCAGGTGCAATAGTAGGCGTCCCCCGAAGCCAGTAGTTTGTCGATGTGGCTTTTATAAAGGTCGAAGCGTTGGGTCTGGTAATAGGGGCCATCATCCCAGTCGATTCCCAGCCACTCCAGGGCGTCGAAGATCGCATCCACCGAAGCCTGGGTGGAGCGCACCGTATCGGTGTCTTCGATGCGCAGGACCATTTTGCCTTTGGTGTGGCGGGCGTAGAGCCAGTTGAAGAGGGCCGTGCGCGCTCCGCCCACATGCAGGTAACCCGTGGGGCTGGGGGGAAAACGGGTGACGATCGCATGGTGAGGGGTGTCGGCGGTGTCTGGATGATCGCTCATATGGCTAGAACTCCTCATGAAGGCAAGCTGTTTTCGGGATGACAGATTGACTTCTTTGTAGATAAGTAAAAGTTATTAGTTATTTGGGCAGCCCATTGGGCCCTCTGGGGGGCACCATTGCACAGGCGATTGTGTTTCCTATGGCCAAATAGAACTAATTATCATAATGAGTCTTGGCGTACAAGAGTGGTCCAAAGGCTGATCCTATATGGGCGCTAGGTTCAATGTTGGTGGTCAGGTCTATGGCCATGGCGTTAAGGTAAAAGCCGATTAAATATAGGTGTTTATTCGGCCGTCCGGTTGAATGGGGATTTTTTACCGAGGCCCAAGATTTCATCCACCATCTGCTCCTCAGGCCCGACCGGGACCCATCAAAAAGCCTTGACATTGGCTATTATTTCAATTACTAGAGGCCTCACGTTTTTTGCAAGGCATCTTTCATATAAAATTTATAATATATATCAACATGTTAGGAGATTACTCATGGCGGTACCGAAGAGAAAGACATCCAAGTCAAGAAGAGATATGCGGCGGGCTCACAAGAAGCTGGAAGGCCCCAACCTGACCACCTGCCCCGAGTGTGGCGAGGTGGTCGAGCCCCATCATGCCTGCAAGAGCTGTGGCGCCTACAAAGGCCGTAACGTGATGGATAGCGACAACGATT
>JBNKKA010000124.1:0-13486 GCA_050291585.1 Desulfobacteraceae bacterium | reverse complement strand
CGGACGTCCTTTGGCGCTGTCCGGTTTGGGAATGTAGCTTCGTTTCATGGGTTGGGGTCGGTACCGCGTCTTTGAGCCGACATGACAAGTCCTTAAGGTTCTCAACCAGCTTCTCGCCGTACTGCTCTTTGCTTACGCCATCCACCCCTTTGGCTTTGTTAGCCGGCAGGGCGTCGTAGCAGGCCCGCAAATTGTCCACGTCTGTCACATGGTGATACAGTGTCGTAAATATTAAATCAGGCTCTTTGCGTGCCTTTTCTCCTATCCGGTTCAGATTTGTGCTCATCGAAGGACCACTCCTTGCATAGTGCCGATGTTTCCTCCTTACCGGTCGATTAACCTTGGGAACCTTCACTCAACGGGAGTTAGCCGTTTCATCGCTAAACCATTGCGGTCTTACCGGTTCCCATCCCTCGCATTGGCGTCTTCCGGCTGCCCTCCTTTTACGTTGGGCATCCGTACCCGGCTACTATCCGCTCGATCCGGGATGCTTCGCCAGGAACCTTTGAGGATTTTCCAATGCTCGCCTGGTTACTCCAATGCCGTTGTCCAACTCGATACTGTCTGAGACCCCGGGAGGATGGAATGATACTCGTCTTTAGCGTACCAGCCATGTAGCCTGCGCCCTGCGCGATGGGATCTGCACCCTCCAAAATTTCACAATTCTCGGGGCTAAGGGTCAGATTCAGGGCACACACCCTTTACCTCGTTGGACTTGCATACCTCCCAATTTTATGGGTATATACTTGCAGGTGGTTGACTAAGCCTTACCCGCGAGGGCTTCAACTCCCTCACAGCATCGGACCAGAGCCAGGTTTGAACCGCGCATTTTGTGGCTGGCCCCTTTTTTGTATGTGTAAATATATTAGCGGTTTGGACGCTTCTAATATACTACACAAAGAAGAAAAAGACCACTACAAAATGCGCTTTTTTTATGCATTCCGGATAGTTATTGCCTCGGATGGACACTAGTTAAAATAGATATTGCTTTACAATATTATCAATTTGCAAAATGCCCAATAATGGCCGAATTGTATGAATTTTCGGTGTCTCAGGTCATAGTATTAACCCATTTTTTCAGTATGTTCATCAGAATTATGAGGTGGGGAGAGTTGAGTGGGAAACACCTTCAGATAGTGCATGTACAGGAAAGTTTGACCTCAATCGTTCTAGTATGCCTCGCAAAGGTGATGCCGATACCAAGTACAGATTCTTGCGAATATCCCAAGGATTTGCAGGACATCTGACCTAGAGAATACAATTAACCTTGGCGACTCCTGTGAGGGGGCACAACTCAGGTTGACTTCCGCGCAAATCTCGCCCATTCCCGCTTGGATTCAAACCATGTAGAGGCTCACAGATAGGTGCGAAAACGCGGGTTCAAACTAAGCGGCGGATGGTTGCAAACTTGGTGGCGGCTTACAGAATCCTTGTACAGTCCTTGTACAAAATCAATTCACAAAAGAAAAGGGCTACAGCGAATCGCTATAGCCCTCTGATATTAATGGTACGCCCGGCCCGATTCGAACGGGCGACCTACGGATTCGAAGTCCGGCGCTCTATCCAGCTGAGCTACGGGCGCGCAAGGCAGAAACGAAAGAAGGCCATTGCAAAAAGTTGGTTGCAATGGCCTTTGGTGTCAAATGGGGTGAGTGATGGGACTTGAACCCACGACCACCTGGGCCACAACCAGGAGCTCTACCAACTGAGCTACACCCACCATACTGAGACCCGCATTGCTAACAGATCGCCCCAGTGATTTCAAGAGGAAATTTGCTGAGCAAGTATGTGGCTAATTGAGACACCCGTCTGCTATGGTCTTTGAGGTCTCTCAGCGGCAAAGGTGTTGACCCCCTTGGTGGCTCTATTATAATGTTCCCTGTTCTCGAATGCGCCGTAGGCATCGCCTCAACGGCAACGTTTTCCTCTTGATGATCGGAACGCAACTCTTATGGATCGATTTCAGGTTTTTGTTATTCGGGCCATTCTGGGCGGCGTGTTCGCCGTCGTGCTCTCCCGTTTTTTCTATCAGGACGCGAAGCTCGTTTATATGCTGGGGCTGGGGGTGATTCTGGTGGGTCTGGCCTATTTTGCCGAATTTCTGCGTAATCGGAAAAAATGAGACCCCGAATGGGTTTGTATGCGGGGGCACTCAATCAGATAAGGAGTCGGGCTTTAAAGTGAAACAGATTATTCTCGGTACCGCCGGACACATCGACCATGGCAAGACGAGCCTGATCAAGGCCCTCTCCGGCACGGACACCGACCGCCTGAAGGAGGAGAAGCTGCGCGGCATTACCATCGAGTTGGGTTTTGCCTCCCTGGATCTTCCTTCGGGACAGCATCTGGCCATCGTCGATGTGCCCGGCCACGAAAAGTTTGTCAAAAACATGGTGGCCGGAGCCACGGGTATCGACATCGTCATGATGGTGATCGCGGCCGACGAGGGCGTCATGCCCCAGACTCGCGAGCACATGGAGATCTGCTCGCTCCTCGGCATCCAGCACGGCCTGGTGGCCCTCACCAAAGTGGACATGGTGGACGAGGAGTGGCTGGAGCTGGTGACGGAGGACGTGAGCGAGTTTGTCGAAGGCTCCTTTCTTGAGGAGGCCCCCATCATCCCGGTCTCTTCGGCCACCGGCGATGGGTTGCCCGACTTGCTGGCCACCCTGGATGAGATCTGTAGTCAGGTACCCCGGCACGCCCCCTCGAGCCTCTTCCGCCTTCCGGTGGACCGGGTCTTCACCATGAAGGGTTTCGGCACGGTGATTACGGGTTCCCTGGTATCGGGCCAGGTGAAGGTGGGCGACAGTGTACAGCTTTACCCCGGAGAGGTCACCGCCAAGGTCCGTGGCATCCAGGTGCACAACGCGGCCTGCGACATGGCCGAGGCCGGCATGCGCACGGCCATCAACTTCCAGGGCCTGGAGAAGGAGGTGGTCAACCGTGGCGATGTGCTCGCCTCTCCGGGCAGCCTGCGGTCCAGCTACATGGTCGACCTGGACTTGACCTACTTGGAAAGTCAGAAGAAACCGATCAAAAACCGGGTGCGGGTGCGTTTTCACACCGGAACCAGCGAAATCCTGGGTGTGCTGGTGTTCTTTGACGCGGAGGAACTGGCCCCGGGAACCCGCACAGCGGTTCAGATCCGCCTGGATGAGCCGGTGGCCCTGGTACGCGGCGACCGCTACGTACTGCGTAGCTACTCGCCCATCCGCACCATCGGGGGTGGTACGGTGATCAACCCCATCCCCGTCAAGCACAAGCGTTTCCGGCCTGAAGTAGTGGCCGCTCTCCAGGCGATCTGCGAGGCGGAGCCCGAGGCCCTCATAGCCGAGCAGCTGCGCCAGGCCGGGGTGGCCGGGGTGCGTTTCAGCGATCTGGTGCTGATGACCAACCTTCCGGAGAAGTTACTCAACCAGCAGTTGCAGCTGCTGCTCTCCCACAAGACGGCCGTCATGGTGGACAAGGAGCAGCGCGCCTGCATCCACCAGGAAGCCTTTGAACAGCTGATCGGCGATGCCCTCAATCAATTGCAGGCCTTCCATGAGAAGTATCCCCTCAAACCGGGGATGCCCAAGGAGGAGCTGAAGACCAAGTTCCCCCACTTCTGGGAGGGCAAGCTCTTCACCTTGACCCTCAATCACCTGCTCAAAGAGGGCAGCGTGGTCCAGGCCGAGGAGGTCGTCCACCTGGCCGACCACAAGGTCACCCTGGCGGTGGACCAGGCCGAACTGCAAAAAAATATCATTGCCGCCTACGCGGATGCTGGCCTCATGCCGCCCTATTTCCGTGAACTCATCAAACAATTGGACGTGGCCATGGAACCGGCCAGGGAGGTGCTCCAGCTCCTGGTGGCGGAGGGCGCCATTGTAAAGGTCAAGGAAGATCTTTACTACCATGGGGAGAGGCTGCAAGCGTTGAAATCAGAGGTAGAGGCCTATCTGACGGCCAACGAGGAGCTCTCGACCCCGCAGTTCAAGGATATGACTGGAGCTTCCCGTAAATATGTGATACCTTTACTAGAGTACTTCGACACCACCAATTTCACCATCCGAATCGGCGATATCCGCAAACTCAGAAAACGATAAAATACAGTTTTATACGGGAGTTGAGCGATGGCCAATCCTCCAAAGCAGGACACGGAATTCAAACGCTTTGCCGCCAAACGCATCATCATCGGCATCATCCTTATCGTGGCCGTGCTGTGGACCCTGGGCGGCATCATGGGCATCATCAAACGCCCGGAGCCGATCCCCCAATCTGCCTTGGACGGCAGCTCCCACGAGGCAACCACGAAGGATACCGGTGACCATGGGCAGGCGGCGGTCGCAAAAAAATCCGCCCCGCACGAAACGCCTGGGGAAAAGGACGCCCATAGCGCAAGCGCTAATATCGCTGCACAGGGCAGCCACGCCAAGACCGAAGAAAGCGGGCACGGGGATTCGCCCGCCAGCGACAAACATAACAGTGGCACGGTTGCCTTGGCCGTCGGGCATGGGGATGACGACAAAGGCCATGCCGAGGCCGACACTTCACACGGTGAGACTGCCTCACACGGTGAGGCCAAGACCGAAAAGTCAGCCGATGCAGCCCACGGCAGCGACGATGGCGATACGACGGCGACGGCCGGCCATGGCGATGTCGCAGCGAGCGCGGCCGGGGAGAACGGCCACGAATCTGCCGTAACCGATGCCATCGCACCCAAGCTCCCGGAGCACAAGGAGAAGGGCGTTGCCACCGTGGAGGCCCTCATCGGCCCCATGGAATATGAACTCGAGGAGCGTTTCTGGGGCTGGCGGCCCAACGATCTGATAAATTTCACCGATAACGTCAACCACTACCAACTGGGGGTGCTCGAGGTGACCCGGCGTGCCGTGGTGTCCCTCAACGAGCGCATCTCGCGTACGGGAACCACCGACGCCTTCGATCCCGACCTGGAGAACGCCACCAACTGGTTCATGATCAAGGCCTCCAAGTACTGGTTCCCTTCGGCGGAGTCCAAATACCGCGAAGGCATCATCGACCTGAAGAAGTACAGTGCGTCTCTTCAGGCCAAAAAGGCCACCTTTTACACCCGCCCGGACAACTTGATCCCTCTGCTGGCATCTTTTGAAGATCTACTGGGCAGCTGTGAGGAAAACCTCGTCAAACATCTTGAAGAAGACGGTTCCGAAGTCGGCTGGTTCAAGGCGGACAACTACTTCTTCTATGCCCAGGGCGTAGCCGCGACCATGGCGCCTATCCTGGAGGCGATCCACCACGACTTCCTCATCACCCTGGAGACCCGCCACGGTATCGAACTGCTGCACCATGCTGTGGAAAGCTGCCACACGGCCGCCGGCCTTGATCCCTGGCTGATCACCAATAGCCAACTGGACGGAATTCTGGCCAACCACCGCGCCAACATGGCCGCCCCCATCAGCCACGCCCGCTTTTATCTAGGGGTTTTGATCAAGGCCCTGAGTACCTGACGAGACCAGCCGCTATAAGCGTCAAAGGGCTGCCCAACCGGGCAGCCCTTTCTTTTTGGCGGACAGAGGTATTCATTCCTTAGCGCTTCCACGCCCGGCGTTGCGTACACAAATGCCACGCCCACGAACTCATTTGTCGCATTCTTTTTTGCGTCGCTCGAACTCGCGGCGCACAACCGCGTGACAATAGCGGTTCAATTCACCTTCAGCATATCGGCTGTCACAAAACTCCCGCTGCTCGCGGAGCCACTCATCGTCCTGAAGATCGCATTTCGCGCGTTTTTTCCTGTCATCATCCATACGCTGCGCCTCCTTTCGACCGGCATTTTAATAAAATGGGGTCCAATTCGTGTCTGTCAATGCCCGCCGGGCAGAGCTCTCCTTGCCGGTTTCGCTATCGGTAGAAGGGGATGATTAACGCCTCAATGGCCGCCTCACCGCCTTGACAATGGAGATCCAACCCTTAAAATTGTACTCAGACCCAGGCCACGACAAAAAACGTCGTTCACCGAGACTAGCTGCCGTCATCGCGATCTTACCCCTCCTTTCGATATCCTGGAACTTGCCCAGTTCGATCTCTCCTCCCCGATGTCGGCGCGCCTGGATGCTCACGCCACAGTTTCCCAAGAGCTATGGTGCAAACCCAAAACCACTGAAGGCAGATCATCAGCAGGTGATCTGGCCCTCATCAGGAGAAAATCCAATGAGTGAAATACCAAAAAGAGATATTACCGGTAAGTGCGACGAAGGCGAATGCCGTGACCGTGTTTTCGAAGGAGAAGTAGAACGCCAGAGCGAAATCAACACGACGGCCCAGAAGTATAGCTCTCCCGCTGAAAAAAGCCCGACCTGGACCGAGCAACGCAACGATCCACCAGGGGCCATGGGGGGGCGGGTATAGATCCTAAAATAGAAGTTGTTAGTTTACGCGCGGGGCAGCCAATTGGCTGCCCCGCCACTGGTTTAGGGGGATGCGCCTGAAGCGTGCCATCAACTGGCCTCTCGCCAGTGGGAGTCAGGTGCAGGCCCGTCGCCGCATTTCACTGACCAGTTGCAGTCCTGGTCCGCCTCCAGACGGCAGCTCGCCGGGACGGTGAAGGTCTCGGCCCAAGGGGCCGGGCAGACCTTATCCAGCGACACTGCATCGAGGGCCGTCTCTCGGCTATGGTCGCGGGCGATGAGCATATAGATGGACGGGACCACGAAAAGGGTGAAGAGGGTGCCCACAGCCATGCCCCCCACCAGCACCAGGCCGATGGAGTTGCGCGCCGCTGCCCCTGCCCCACTCACCAGCACCAAGGGGAAATAGCCGGCGATGGTGGCACTGCTGGTCATGAGAATTGGCCGCAGCCGGGTCAGCGAAGCCTCACGGATCGCCTCGGCCTGGGAGCGCCCTTTGAGTTGCAGCTTATTAGCAAACTCCACGATGAGGATCCCGTTTTTGGCCACCACTCCCACCAGGGTGACCAACCCCACCTGGGAGTAAATGTTCAAGGTAGTCGTCCAGCCATCGGTCCAGAAGCGCACGTTGGGATCGGGGATACGCAGGAAGGTGAAGATCAGGGCCCCGAACATGGCCAGGGGCACCGATCCGGCCAGGATGACGAAGGGGTCACGGAAGCTGTTGTACTGGGCCGCCAGGGTGAGGAAGATCATCACCAGGGCCAGACCAAAGGCGGGCAGGAACTTGTTGCCTTCGGTACGCAGCTGACGGGACTCGCCCGTGTAATCGAGGACGTAGCCCGGCGGCAGGATCTTGGCCGCCTCAGCTTCGAGAAAGCTCAAGGCTTCGTCCAGGGGCCGGATGGCTACACCGCTGAGGGCCACGGCGTTGAACTGCTGAAAGCGGTTGATGCTGCGCGGCACCGTTCGTCTTTCGATGGTGGCGATGGTGGCCAGGGAGATCAGGCCGCCGTCCGGTCCACTGACATAGACCTCTTTGAGTTGGTCGGCGGTGAGGCGCCCCTGTCGTTTGATCTGGGGGATCACCTTGTAGCTGCGCCCGGCGATGTTGAAGCGGTTGACATAGTTGCCCCCCACCATGGCCGCGAGATCGGCGCCCACTTGCTCGAGATTGAGCCCCAGGGCGGCGACTTTGTCACGGTTGATGAGGATGCGGGCCTCGGGCTGGTCGATCTTGACGTCGATGATGGGCGGAAAGGCGAACAGGCCGCTCTGCATGGCCTTGACCTGCAGCTGTTGGGCGAAGCCCAGGATCTTGTCGGGTGCGTCGGTGGCGGCGATGATGAACTCCACCGGAAACTGGCCACCGCCGGGCAGCGCCGGGGGGGTGACGGCAAACATCTGGATGCCCGGGATCTGCATCAGCCGTCCCTGGACCTGGGGCAGGATCTCGAAGATGGTGCGCTCGCGCTCCTCCCACGGAGCCACCACCATGCCGCCGAAACCCGAGGAGGGTGAGGTGATCTGGAAGGTGAACTTTGTCTCGGGCATACTCATGAAGGCTTCGTTGGCCGCGGCGGCGCTGCGGCTGGTCTGGTCGAGGGTGGCGTTGGCAGCGGCGTCGACGATGCCGAAGATGACGCCCTGGTCCTCGCTGGGCGCCAGCTCCTTGGCCGACATCATATACAGAGGAATGGTCAGGAGGCCCAAAAGAACCCAGACGGTATAGACTGCCGGACGCGACCGCAGGGTGCCGTCCAGGAGGCGGCCATACCAGCCACTCAGACGTTCGAAGTCGCGGGAGATGCGACCCGCCAGCCCTCGCTCGGCCATGCCGGGCTTGAGCAGTTTGGCACTCATCATGGGGGAAAGCGTCAGGGCCACCACGGTCGAAACGATCACGGCACCGGTGAGGGTGAAGGCGAACTCACGAAAGAGCGCGCCCGTCAGCCCCCCCTGAATACCGATGGGGGTGTAGACCGCCGCCAGAACGACGGTGGTGGCGATGATGGGACCCACCAGTTCACGGGCCCCTTCAAGGGCCGCCTGGCGTGGGGTTTTGCCCATGCGCAGATGGCGTTCGACGTTCTCCACCATGACAATGGCATCGTCCACCACCAGCCCCACCGCAAGGACGATGGCCAGGAGGGTCAGGAGGTTGATGGTAAAGCCGAAGAGCTGCATGAGAAAAAGCCCCCCGATGAGGGCCAGGGGGATGGCCACCACGGGGATGAGGGCCGAACGGATGGAACCCAGGAAGAGAAAGATGATGACCACCACGATGGCCAGGGTAATGATGAGGGTTCCTGTGACTTCCGAGATGGCGTTGTCGATGTACTCCGTGGCGTCGTAGGCCACCCGGCCGGTGAGGCCGCTGGGCAACTCTTTGATAATCTCGTCCATTTCGGCCCGCACGGCGGCGATGACGTCGAGGGAGTTGGCGTTGGGCAGGGGCCAGATGCCCATGAAAACGGCCGTCTGACCGGTGAAACGCACCTCGGTGTCATAGTCCTCAGCCCCCAGGACCACCTCGGCAATGTCTTCCAGGCGCACCAGGGCGCCGGCAGTCTCGCGCACCACGAGCCGCTTGAACTCCGCCACCGAGGTGAGATCCGTGTTGGCCGTGAGGTTGACCTGCACCAGAGATCCCTTGGTCTGGCCCACCGCGGCCAGGAAGTTGTTGGCGGCCAGGGCCTGACGCACCTCTGCCGGGCTGATACCCAGGGCCGCCATGCGGTCGGGCTGCAGCCAGACGCGCATGGCAAAGGTCCGCCCGCCTAAAAGGTCCGCGCGCTGAACACCGGTGATGGCCGACAGGCGCGGTTGGACGACGCGCACCAGATAATCGGTGATCTGATTCTGCTTAAGCAGATCGGAGGTGAAGCTCAAATAGGCGGAGGCGAACTCGCTATCGGCCGACTCCACGTTGATGACGGGCACTTCGGCCTCCGGTGGCAGGTCGCCACGCACCTGATCCACCTTGGAACTGATCTCCGCCAGGGCCTTGATGGCGTCGGTGTTGAGCTCAAGCCGGGCCGTAATGGTGGAGAGCCCCTGCCGGCTCTGGGACTGGATGTAGTCGATGCCGTCGGCGGCGGCGATGGAGCGCTCCAGGGGGGTGGTGATGAACCCGCGCACCAGATCGGCGCTGGCGCCGACATATGCCGTCGTAACCGTCACCGAAGCGTTCTCGCTGCGGGGGTACTGGCGCACGTTGAGGCCGAACAGGGCCTGGACGCCGGCGATGATGATCACCAGACTGATCACGATAGCCAGCACCGGGCGACGGATAAAGATATCGGTTATGTTCATGGCCGCTTTCCTATCAATAGAGGATATGGTCTGAATCGACCATCATTCAGGCGTCTTCCGGGGTGGGCGCTGTCTCGAAGGTCGGCGCCAACTGGTTGTCGATGGCCACACTCTGGCCGTTGCGCAACTTGAACACCCCCGTGCTCACCACCGTCTGACCCGCTTCGAGCCCTTGGGCGACGACGACGAAGTCACCCCGCTGCTGGCCCAATTGCACGAACTGCTGGCGAAGCACTTTATTATCGGACTCGGCGGCTTGGCCATCGGATTCCACCACGAAGACCGAATCGCTGTAGGGTGCGTAAGAGACTGCCGTGGCCGGAATGGTCAACACCTCCTGCTGAGCGGGCAGAATCAGGGCCACGGTGGCGAACATACCGGGGCGCAGGCGCTCATGGGGGTTGGCCAGGGTGGCCTGGATGGTGATGTTGCGCGAGCGGCTGTCCACCTCGGGATTCAGCGCGGTGACCTTGCCCTCCACGACGACATCCTCCAAAGCCTCGATACCCACGCGCACCTTCAACCCGGGTGCGAGCTTGCCCACCTCCTGCTGAGGCAGTTGAAAGTTGACGTAGATGGGGTCGAGGGCTTGGAGGGAGACGATGGGCTGACCGCTCTCCAGCACTTCTCCCAGGTTGGCCTGGCGGATTCCCAGGCGGCCTGAAAAAGGTGCCCGAATGGTCTTTTTGGCGATGGTGGCCCGAATCAGCGCCACCTGGGCGGCGGCCCGCTCATGGCGCGATTTACGCTCGTCAAAGGTGGCCCTGGGGATAACCTGCTGCGCCACCAGTTTGCGGGCGCGCTCTAGATTCTTGAGGGCCAACGCGGCATCGCTCTCCGCCGAGCGCAGTTGGGCGGTCTCAACCGAAATATCCTGCTGAACCAGCAGCTGGCCGGCCACCACCTGGGCACCGGATTGCAGTTCCAAGTGAACGATCTTCCCGGGCATTTCGGCCGTCACCATCACACCCTGGACCGCTTCGAGGGAGCCAACGGCGTTGAGGGTGGTTTCCCAGCGGCTAGCATTCACCGGGGCCACGGTGACGGTCTGGGGCGGCGGCGCGAAGGCCTTGCCATGGGCCACCATGCGGCCGATCTGGAGCCCTTTGACCGCCCCGATGGCGCCGACGAGGATCAATAGTCCTGCAATGGTTATGAAAACACGGGTTATCATCTTCATCGGTATTTACCTCTCAATAGGGCCTGATCCTTTGGGACAAGGGACATCGCAAGGAGACGGAGGCGACCGTCGCTCTCAGATGAGGGGCGTCCACAAATGGATGGGTAGTAATGTTTGGCAGGGCACAGAATTAGGGCTGAACCAAGGCGAAGCGCCTGGGAGGGTGTGGGTGGGCTTTTATGCGGGTAGGTGCTGTTGGTTCATATCCCTCTGCTTGTGGCTGAATACGCCTCGAAGACGACTTTCAGCGAATTGAGACTTAGGTGTGAGCGCACGCGTTAACGGCGTTATTATGGCCGAGTGCTGATAAACCCTGATAAAACCCACTTCCGCAATGTAAGAAGCGGTCCAGGGATGTCAACAATCCCGAATCACTCGCCAGAAATCTCTGAAACATTGTTCTGCACACTTGACAGAATCTGGTTTCGATAGTCACAATGGAGTATCAACGCTGCCGAATAGATACCGTGCACCGATCCGTCCTCAGCTGCACAACTTGTCGGCAAATCCGACGCTCTCCATACGGCCGCATCCTCATCAGCGCTTCTCACCTCAGACGAATCCACCTCAATCGTCCAGACAACCTCTCTGTCCTCGGAACACCGCCTCTGATCCGATATCCATGACTACTGCGCCTATTGCTTCGAGAATAGATGGCCGAAGCGGCAGGTTTCCTGAATTGTCCAATAGTGTCCAGGTGGGGGACAAGCAATGGCTTGCGGCAGATATTGGTGACCGGCAGCTCACCGAAAGGTGCACATCATACCAACGATTGACAGCAAGGAGGTGCATCATGAAAGCAGGTATTTTCTTCACCGGCACGGGGCCCATTCTTTTGCTGACATCCTATGAGACCTTGAACGATCCTCGCCTCATCGAAAAACTCTACACCAAGGGGATTAAAAAGTTCATCGCCTATGAGGTGCCAGAGAACAAAGTAATGCAGCGCTATGGCAAACATTACAATGTGATCCTGGGCGATCTGCGACAGACCGACGACCTGCGCATCCTGGACTATGACGGCCACCACGTCTTCCTCAACTTCTCTCTGCACGAGCTCGGCGAGTCATTCCTGCATGACGGCGGCAGCTAATCCTCGAATGAATGTCCCGCTGGCCTCGGGGCCGTTGAGGCATGGGTGCCAAGGCGGCATCGAGGCCAGCGAATCGGTGGATGGCTCAAGGGGAAATTGGGAGCGGCATCAACAATCAACCATCTGCCGGCAGCGCGGCCACCAGTTGATTCACCACGCCGTCGGCCAGGATCCGCCCTGAGTCTGTGAGGCGGTAGCAGGGTGGTGAGAATTCCAGTTGCCCGGCATCGATCAAACGGGACAGGGGGCCGGCAAGGCACACTTCGAAACGTTCGCCAAAGCGCTTGGCCCAGGCCTCACGGTCCAGCCCGCCGGCCTGTCGGAGGGCAAGCATGATGACCTCCATGCGCTCCTGGGTGGGGGTGAGGATTTCGCTGTCGGCCACCGGGAGTTCTCCGGCAGCCAGGCGCTTTATGTAACGCCGCAACCCTTTTTCGTTCCATGAGCGTGCGGGGTGGCGATAAGAGTGGGCCGCCGGCCCCAACCCAAGGTAGGGGGCATGGTTCCAATACTTGCGGTTGTGACGCGAGCGCAGATCCGGGCCGCCGGGGGAAGTACGGCGGGCGAAGCTGGAGATCTCATACCCTGAGTAGCCGGCGCCATCGAGGTGGTCGCGGGTCAGTTGGAACAGCTCGGCCTGGGCCGCATCTTCCTGGGGTTTCAGCTCGCCCCGACGGCGGCGGATGTCGAAGCGGGTGCCGGTTTCAAAGGTGAGCAGATAACAGGAGAGGTGCTCCGGCGCTGCGGCCACGGCAAGGTCCAGGTCCCTTTTCCAAACCTCAGCCGTCTGACCGGGCAGACCATAGATCAGATCAAGACCAATGTTGGTAAAACCCGCCGAGCGGGCTTCCTGGATGACGCTCCGGGCCTGGACGGCGCTGTGGCGCCGTCCCAACAACCGCAGATGGACGTCCTGGAAAGATTGCACCCCGATGTTGAGGCGGTTGACGCCGGCCTGAAGGTAGGCCGCCAGACGGGCGGGCGTAAGGCTGCCCGGGTTGCCCTCCAGAGTGATCTCGGTGTCGGACGACACCCGGAAGTGATTCCGCAGGACGCCCAGCAAGCGCGCCACCTCCTCGCCCCTAAGCAGAGATGGCGTCCCACCGCCAAGATAAAGTGTATCGAAGGAGAACGTGTCAGTGGCGCGCAGTTTGATTTCCAGCTCCATGGCAGCGAGGAAGTCGGGCATCAGATCCAGGTCGGTGGTAGAGATGAAATCGCAGTAGGGACATTTGGCCTTGCAGAAGGGGATGTGGAGGTAGAGGCCGGCGGGTGAAGTTGCGTCCATGGTTCAGTGGGCCCGTGGGCCGGTGAGCCAATGAGCCAGTAGGGACGCGTGTTCGATTTTAACCATCCACTTCCATCCACCATAGAGGGTTGGCGAATAAAAAAACTCCACCCACGGGCACACTGGCAAACCGGCTAACCGGCACACTTTGTAGCAATGCCGATTAGCCAGTTGGTGATTAAGTACTACTCTTTTACCAGCGATAGCCCCAGTTCCAGCGCCTTGCGGTTCATGTC
>JBNKKA010000123.1:0-13667 GCA_050291585.1 Desulfobacteraceae bacterium | reverse complement strand
CGCCTCAATATCGGTGACGGTAAGGACCCGGCCACTGCCACCACCCTGCTCATCCAACTGCCCGCCCTCGAGCCTGGATGCGACATGCTCTGGAACCCCGCTAACCCCGAGTCTCTTCCCCAGGAGCGCCTGGAGGGCATTGCGCCCCACTTCTGGCAGGAACGCATAGAGCTGCAGGAGATGCTGCCCTGGGGCATCGACATCTTCTTCATTCACGACCGAAGCTTCGTGGCCCTCCCCCGCAACGTGTCTGTGGCGATAGCCGAGCCGGCCTAAGGCCATATTCACCTTGCGGAAGACCTGAATCGACCGAAGGGGCGGTATCACCAAGAAGCCGACCGCCTCAACCCCATCGATACCCGCCGCTATTCGGGGCGGACTCAAATACTTGCCATCGATAATTAGGCCGCATCCCTAATTTAAGGCGCAACTTGCAACGGTGGGCGCACTGGCAGGCCGGCGCTCTGTTTTATGCGCAGGAGGCCGGGGCCGAAGTTGAGGTACATGAGAGGGGACGTATAACCGGCGTCGATGAAGGCGATCTCAAGGGCGTCGAAGAGCACCGGGCGCTCGGGCCAGCGGAAACGTTTGGCCGCCATCTGGAGACGCTGCCACTCCAGCTTCAGTTTGGGCTGAAGCTTGAAAACAGTCTCCTGGGCGCGGTCACAGAGAAACATGGCGCACACCAGGGGACGCACATGCCAACAGCACCCCTGGGGGGTCAGGTAGACACACTTGCCGGAGTCATTGGTCCGTTGCAGGCGTGCCTTGAGCGCTTCCAACTGATCGGCGCTGCTGTTTAGGGCATTGACCACATGATCGGCAAAGAAGGTGATGATGCCGTCCTTTGAGCAGCAAGTGCTGCGCTGAGCCTGATAACAAGTGGTGGTACAGAGCGCGTCGACGTGCGCCTTCAGAAAACCATCTACCTCCGTACGGAAGTAGGCATAAGGCTCGATGGCTTGGTGAAGGCCGCTGCGTCGATCAGCGTCAAGGGTTCTCAGATGGTCACCGACCATGATCAGGGCTTGGAATTGCTCTTTCTGATAATCGTTCATTATTGATGTGCATTCATAGTTGGCTGAGTTTAACCTGGTTGCGCCCACCATCTTTAGCCGCATACAATAGACCGTCGGCATGCTGGATGATGACGTCGATGGAAAGCTTCTCCCAGGGGGTTTTCTCATTTAGGCTGGTCACCCCGAAGCTGGCCGTGATGAAAAAAGTAACTTCTTCGGAGGCCTCACCGGCAGTGAAGACGGTCTCGGCGGCGGATTTTCGCAAGCGTTCGGCCACGACCTGGGCGCCTTCAAGGTCGGTTTCCGGCAGGATGATGATAAACTCCTCCCCGCCGTAGCGCACGGCCCAGTCCACTTTGTCACGGGTGGATTGGTTGATAATGTCGGCAAAGCCCTTAAGTACCGTGTCACCCGTCTGATGTCCGTAGGTGTCATTGACCTGCTTGAAGTGGTCCAGATCGCACATGATCACCGACAGCCAGTGGCCATAGCGCTTGGCCCGCTTGATCTCCGGTTCCATACGCTCGGTCATGTAAAGGCGGTTGTAACAGCCGGTGAGTTGATCGGTGATGGAGAGGGTGCGGATCTCGTCGTTGGCCTTTTTCAGGGAGCGCTCCAGTTCGAGAATGCGGATGCCGGTGTTGATGCGCGCCACCAGTTCGGCCGGATTGAATGGCTTCGTGAGGTAATCGTCGGCCCCGGCTTCGAGGCCGCGTACGATGTCTTCACGGTTATCCCGCGAAGTCAAGAGGATGATGAAGACGTAACCTTCGGTCTCGACTCCGCGGATGGCTTTGCAGATCTCCAGCCCGTCCATGCCGGGCATCATCCAGTCCGAGACCACCAGGGGGAAGAATTCTTTCTGGAAACGCTCAAAGGCCTTGCGGCCGTCGTCCACGACGGTGACCGGATAGCCTTTTTTCGCCAGGGTTCGTTCGAGGAGTTTGCGGGTCACCGGGTCATCATCGGCAATGAGAATCGGAAAATTCACATCCATTTAGGGCGTCCTTAGCTCTAGGCGTCAACTATTGTACACCGGCAGTCAGAATAAATGGAGGAATGGTAAGGAGAAATTAGGAGAAAACGCCATGTTTAGCCGGATCCAAGGGCTATAACACAACCCCTGATGGCTTTCAATCTCCTTGGAAAAGGCTATTGTCTCCATATCCACAGCCAGAAGCCAGCCATAGCGCCCCGTGCGCGAATACTGAAACCATGTACTCGATTGGCTTTATTACATCCATGCTTGACCCGCCTGTGACTAGCTGCTAAAGCAGCGCGAAAGCGACGATGGTAGCATGCCAGATGCTATCCAAGCTCGATGTCGGGTTTCCCCTATTAACGGGTACCACCAAACCAAAGGTCTTACAGACTGTGATGCCATTTGAGCGTCAGCAGACCAGCCCCCCATGGATCCATGCGATCCTGCTGCTGGACTGCCGCTCGAGTGGCATTGTTGTTTCTGACCAAGCGCGACACTGTGAACCGCCCAGCAAAAGGAGATAAGCACCATGAGCTCTGAAAAGGCTTCTGCAGAGACCACTGTTTTAGTCCATGTCAACTTAGAGATCGCCGCTGCCGCCCTGCAGGCCGTCGTTCAGAACGCCAAGCAGACAACTGGTAGGGACGAGAAGGGCCACTATCGGGTGGACACGGCCGACAAAGTCGCTGAGATGATTGCCCGCTTTCTGGCTGAGAAAAATTTCACTGCGTATGCCAATGATATCGAAAACTATAAATAGCCATAACCCATTAAAATATAAAATAATTAACTCTTGACAAGGCGCATGATGAGGAGGGATCGGATGGAGCTCAGCTGTGTGATCTATTCCAAAGCGGATGGCGTGGCTTGGATCAAACTCAACCGGCCGCGGGTGCTCAACGCCATGAATCGTCAGATGTGGCTCGACCTTCAGGCTGGCTTGGCGGACGCCCGCACGGACGAGGCAATCAAGGTCCTGGTGATCACCGGCGAAGGGCGCGCCTTTTCAACCGGCGCGGACCTCAAGGAATCCAAGACCCGTAGCATCGAGGACTACCGCCGCTATCTCGAAGCTCTCCAGGAGGTCTCCCGGGAGGTGATCCGCTATGAGAAACCGACCATCGCGGCCATAAATGGCTACGCAGTGGGCTCGGGCTACGAGCTGGCCCTGGCCTGCGACCTGCGCGTGGCAGCCGAGGAAGCCCAAATCGGCTCTCCCGAGGCCAAGGTTACCTCCTCGGTCACCGGCGGCGCTTTCCGCCTGCTCCAGGATCTCGTGGGACCGGGCAAGGCTCGCGAGCTGCTCTTCACCGGCGAATACATCAACGGTCGTGAGGCTGTACGGATCGGCTTGGTGAACAAGGCGGTGCCGGCCGAGGACCTTGTCCCTACCGTTACCGCGATGGCCGCCAAGATCGCGGCAAACTCCGCCTTCTCTCTTAAAATGATTAAGAAAGGACTCCAACTGGCTGCCGGCGAAGCCAGCCTGGAGGCCCTCATGGCCTACGAGGTGGAGGCCTGCCTGGCCTGTGTCTCCACCAAGGAACGCCAGACCTCACTGGACGACTTCGCTAAGCGCAAGGAGGGCGGATCATGAGTTTGGACCGCATCATGAACGCCCGTTCCGTGGCCATCATCGGCGCCTCGCGCAACCCCACCAAACGCGGCTACCAGACCATTCGGGTGCTGCTCGAAGAGCAGTACGAGGGAGAGATCTATCCGGTCAACCCCAAGGAGGAGAAAATCCTCGGCCTAACCTGCTACCCATCCCTGGCAGGCATTGACGCCCCGGTGGACCTGGCCCTGATATGCACCCCGGCCAAAACGATTCCCTCTATTCTGGAGGCCTGCGGAGAGAAGGGGGTGGCCGGCGCCGTCCTGCTGGCCGGAGGGTTTGGCGAAACCGGACAGGAGGGCCGCCGTCTGGAGGAGACCATCGTGGCGGTGGCCCGCGCCCACCACATCCGCCTGGTGGGGCCCAACACCTCGGGCATGTTCAATCTCAAGAGCAACATGAACCTGGTGGGCCTGCGTGAAGCGCCCAAGGGCAACATCGCCCTGCTCACCCAGAGCGGCAACATGGCCTTGACCCTCATCATGGAGGCCAAGATCAAGAGCCACAAGGGCTTCAGCTACTATGTGGGGGTGGGCAACGAGGCGGATATTAAATTTCACGAGTATTTGGAGTTCTTCCGCGATGATCCCGATACGCGCGCCGTCCTGATGTATGTGGAGGGGATGCGCGAAGGGCGCAGATTTCTCCAGCAAGCCTACCAGACCACCATAAAAAAGCCAGTAATACTGCTCAAAAGCGGGCGCTCTTCCACGGGCAAACGCTCGGCGGGCTCCCACACCGGCGCCCTGGCGGGCATGTCCGAGGTGGCCAAATCCGCCCTCCAACGGGCCGGGGTGGTGGTTATCGAAAACTCCGACGAACTCTTCCCCGTGGCCGAGTCCCTCTCCAGCCTGCCGGCCATCCGCAACAACACTGTCGCCATCCTGGCCGACGGCGGCGGCCACGCCACCATCGCCGCCGACCTGCTCACCGACCACGGCGTCCAGATGCCCGAGCTGACGGCAAAGACCCAGGAGAAATTGCGCGAACTGCTGCCCCCGGCGGCTTCGGTCATCAACCCCGTGGATGTGGCCGGTGGTACCGATGCCGATCCCTCCCTGTTCGCCGACTGTGCGCGCGCCATTCTCCAGGATCCCAACGTGGGGGGCCTGCTCCTGGTGGGCCTCTTCGGCGGCTACGGCATCCGTTTCGCCGAGCAACTGACCCTCATGGAGGAGGACGCCGCCCACCAGATGGGCAAGCTGGTGCGCAAGTATAAAAAGCCGGTGGTGGTGCACAGTCTCTACGCTTCGGAGAGGCCCCATCCCCTTGAGCTGCTGCGCTACTACGACATCCCCGTGCACGACAGCCTCGACGTGGCCACGAAATGTGTGGCCTGCCTGGCCGAATACGGCAACTACCTGCACAGCTACCACGCCAAAACCAACTTCGTCTTCAACTGGGGCAGCAAAGCCCACCCCAAGGCCGAGGCCCTCATTATTCAGGCACGTTCCGAAGGACGAACCGCCCTCTTGGAAAACGAGGCCAAGGCGCTCCTCAAGCTGCATCAGGCACCCGTGAGCTGTGACGCCCTGGCCACCAGCGCCGACGAGGCCGCCGAGCTGGCAGAGGTGGTTAAAGGGCCCGTGGCCCTCAAGGTGGTCTCGCCCCAGATCCTGCACAAAAGCGATGCCGGCGGGGTCAAGCTAAACCTCACCCGCAAGGCCGATGTGCGCAAGGCCTACAACCAGATCATCAAAAACGCCAAGGCCTACGCCCCCGAGGCCGACATCCGCGGGGTGATCGTGGCCCCCATGGCAGGCAAAGGGGTAGAAGTGATCATCGGCACCAAAATCGACGATCAATTCGGACCGGTGATCATGTACGGCCTTGGTGGGGTGATGGTGGAGATCCTCAAGGATGTCAGCTTCCGGGTGCTTCCCATCTCGCGCCTATCGGCCAGGCGGATGACCGAAGAGACCAAGTCCTCCCCCATCCTCGACGGGGTCAGGGGCAAGCCACCCCATGATCGTAAGGCTCTCGTCAAACTGCTTTTGCTTTGCTCGGACATTGTCGAAGCCTATCCCGACATCGCCGAGATGGACCTCAACCCGGTCATCGTGCACGAAGCGGGGCTGACCATAGTTGATGCGCGTATTATTTTGAAATCGGAAGGGGCGGCCTGCAAGCTTTAAGGCGAAAAAACAACAAACAATTGTTTGTGGGGTGGGCTATCATTTTCAGGATGGGTCTTCACGGAAAATCTCCCCCTCACCAGGAAAGACCCAGCGTTCCTCTTGGGGCGTAGGATTTTCAATGCCGGGCCAGCGCCCTGGAACGGGGGCCGCACCTTCGCGGGCCAGAGGACTTGGCGCAGAATCTTTCATGCGTGGCGTCTTGCGCAGATCCACTTCGGCCACGGGCGCGCTGAACTCTATGGGTATTTCGTTGGGATCGAAGGTGTAGATGCTGTGGATGAATCCATGGTCGATGACCTCTGAGACCCAAATATTTGCGGCCTCCAACTTGTCTTTGAGTTCCCAAAGGTCTTCATCAGCAGCGACAGCCATGCTGACGTGGTCGAAACCCACCGGACCATTTACGGGTACGCCGTGGTCTCTAGGGGGTAGTTTGCGGGCCCCTGGCCACTCGAAAAAAGCGATCATGTCGTGCTCGCTCAAGGCAAAAAAGTAGTGCCGGTAACCCGGACGGCCCAAACCGCCAACCAGGGGCAACCCCAGAAGATCGCGCCAGAAGGCGATGGTGGTATCCATGTCACCGGTCACAAGCGCCAGATGGTTGATACCAGTATAGTGAGCCATGGGGTCTCCTGCGCTAAAAACAGCCTTTGGAAAATCCAGGCTGCGAATGGTCGATCACTCCATTTCCTGTGCCACTGTGGCCCGATATAGGCAACCTTCCCCATCCAGACGATAGACATCCGTCGCCGCGGGGATAAAAACAGACCTTCCGTTTCTCATCACCAAGGCCTCTTCGTTGTCCCCTGCGGTCAACTGCATCTGTCCGGCGGTGCAGAGAAGTATTTCTGGGCCGCAGACTTTCAATTCAATGGGGCTCTGGCCCTGCCCCGGCAAGACGCGGTACATCTGGAACTCGGGGCAATGGGCATCGTAGGCGGCCACACCGCGCATTTTGGGGCGAGCCGTGAGCACCTCAAGGCCGTGGCACTCAAAAGTGAGCACCTCGAGGAGTTCGGGCAGATCCACATGTTTGGGGGTCAGACCGCCGCGCAGGACGTTGTCAGAGTTGGCCATGATCTCGATGGCGGTGCCCTCCAAATAGGCGTGCAGTTCCCCGGCTGGCAGAAAAAGTGCCTCTCCCGGCTGGAGGCAGACCAGATTGAGAAACAGGGGCGCCAGGGCGCCGATGTCGCCGGGGTAGGCTTTCGCCAACCGCGGAATCCAACGCCAGTGGCTGGCGTCTTCACGGGTGGCAAGGCAGTAACTGATGGCCTCCTCTAAAGCCTCGTCACGGTCACCGGGCGGTAGGGTGAGCAAGCCCTCCAGAAAAACGCGCAGGGGAAGCTGCGCCGTTGGGGATAGCAGCGGGTCGATGAAGTGCGCCAAGGTGCCGCCACAGGCCTTTTCCAGCAGTCGCGCGATCTGCTCGGGCGGACGGAAGCCACACATGGCCCAGAAGGGCGTCAGGGCGCAGATCAGTTCTGGTTTGTGATTGTCGTCACGGTAGTTGCGCTGGGGGGCATCCAGGGGGATACCGGCCCGATTTTCGCGGGCAAAACCCGCCCTGGCCTGGACGAGGCTGGGGTGGGCTTGGATGGAGAGGGGCTCCCGGGCGGCCAACACCTTGAAGAGATAGGGCAGCTGATTGTCGAAGGCAGCGCACACTTGATCCCCCAGCATCTTCTGGGGGTCGCCGGCGATGAGGTCCAGCAGAGAGATGGGCGGTAGATGCCCGGCGATTATCGAGGGTGCCTTGGGGTGGGCGCCCATCCACAGCTCCGCCTGGGGTGTTTCGCTGGGCTGGGGCTGACCGAACAGATCCGCCAGGGCGGTGTGCGACCCCCAGGCGTAGGCCATGACAGGGTTCTCCAAGGGATAGATCGCTTGCATCGAGTTCCCTCCGGGTAACAAATAATGAAGGTTTACAGGTGGTTGCTCTACTGGTATAGGGTCATTAGAGTGGTTCCGGTGAGATCTATGGCAGTGCAGCGGAGGGCTGCACGCCGGTGCCGAAGACGTCTTCATAGTGCCTTTTTTGAGATCGGTTTGCAACCCGGGACCCAAGGTCAGTCGGAAGAAACCGCTCAAGCGAGGGGTTCGCCCATCCCATGGCCCTCACCATCAACGAGATCTTCCACAGTATCCAGGGCGAAAGCCTGCACGCCGGCCGGCCCTGCATTTTCATCCGCCTAACGGGTTGCAATCTGCGCTGCCGCTATTGTGACACTCGCTACGCCTTCAGCGAAGGACGACCCATGGAGATGGAAGCGATCCTGGCACAGATCCGATCCTACCACAGCCGTCTGGTGGAACTCACCGGCGGGGAGCCCCTCCTCCAGGATGGGGCCACCGACCTGATATGCGTTCTTTTAGATGCGGGTTACGAGGTACTCCTGGAAACCAACGGCAGCCGGCCCATTCAGGGTGTCGATCCGCGCTGCGTACGCATCGTGGACGTCAAGTGCCCCGGCAGCGGGGAGAGCGAACAGATGCACTGGGAAAACCTGGCCCACCTGACCGCCAAGGACCAGCTCAAATTCGTCATCCAGAATCGGGCCGACTACGAATACGCCGTGTCTGTGACCCGGCGTAAACCTGACCTTCTCCCCTGGGACCACCTGCTCTTTTCGCCGGTGCGGGACAAGCTGCCCCCCCGTGAATTGGCCCGCTGGATGCTGGCCGACGGCCTGGCCGTGCGGCTGCACTTGCAGCTCCATCCTATTATCTGGCCGGACCGTGATCGGGGGGTTTGAGTCCTGAGAAATTCGGGATATTGTCAGCTCACTTTGCTCGCAACCTGACCTGCAAATCATGCGGGGAAAACTTAGAAAAAAACAGGAGTAAATTTCCTTGAACAACACCAAAAACGCAGTGATTCTCACCAGCGGCGGGTTGGATTCCACCACCGTGCTGGCCATCGCCCGGGAACAGGGCTACCGGCTCTATAGCCTGAGCTTTGACTATGGCCAGCGCCATGCTTTTGAGCTCCAGGCAGCAGATGCGGTATCTCGGTCCATGGGCGTTATACAACATCTGGTACTCAACATCGACCTGGGTCAGATCGGCGGCTCGGCCCTCACCGACGATATCAAGGTACCCAAGGCGCGCTCCCTGGAGGCCATGGAGGCCGAGATCCCGGTGACCTATGTGCCGGCCCGCAACACCATCTTCCTTAGCTACGCCCTGGCTTGGGCCGAAGTACTGCCTTCGACCGATATCTTCATCGGGGTCAACGCGGTGGACTACAGCGGCTACCCCGACTGCCGCCCGGAGTTCATCACCGCTTACCAAACCATGGCCAACCTGGCCACAAAGGCCGGCGTCACTGGAGAAGACCCCATGACCATCCACACCCCCCTGATGACCCTCAGTAAGGCCGAAATCATAACTAAAGGGGTCGCCCTGGGGGTCGACTATGGAATGACCCACAGCTGCTACGACCCGGATAACCAGGGCCGCTCCTGCGGGGCCTGCGACAGCTGCCTCCTGCGCCACCAGGGGTTTGTGGAGGCCGGGGTTGCCGATCCGACCCCCTATCAGGCGGGGGTGAATTTTGATTAAGAATGGCCCGAGCTCCAAGATGATGTCTCCATGAAAATCGTCTATCTCCACTACCACCTCAACCCCGGCGGGGTGACCACCGTCCTGCGGCAGCAAGTGGTGGCCATGGCCCGGGACCATGAGGTTTTAGTCCTCTGCGGGAGCCTGCCCCCCAAAGATCTGAAGGCACCCGCCCGCCAGCTTCCCCAGCTGAACTACGACAGTTTGCAAAAGGCGCCCGTGACACCCAGAGCCCTCGCGGAGGCGATCGATGGGGCCATCCTTGGCCACTGGCCTTACGATTGCGACCGCAACCACGGCTGCGACCTGATCCATGTCCACAACCCCACCTTGGTGAAAAACCAGGCGCTGCTGCCCGCCCTCGGGCTTCTCCAGAAAAAGGGCCATCGCCTGCTCTTGCAAATTCACGACTTCGCCGAAGACGGCCGGCCCGGCGCCTACACAACGGCCCCCTACCCCGCCGACTGCCACTACGCGGCGATCAACTCCCGCGACCACGCCCTGCTCCGCGACGCAGGGCTTGCGCCCGAGGGCTGCCACCGGCTCCCCAATATGATCTCCCCCCTGCAGCCGGCACCAACGGCGGCGCCGAGCCAGGGTCAGGTGCTCTACCCCGTGCGGGCCATTCGCCGCAAAAACATCGGAGAAGCCCTGCTCCTGTCTCTTTTTCTGCCCCCCGCTCAAAACCTGGCCATCACCCTGCCCCCCACCAGCCCGGCGGACATGCCAAGTTACGCCATGTGGCGCGATCTCGCCGCGGACCTGTTGCCGACGGTGGCCTTCGAGGTGGGCGTGGGACAAAGCTTCGATGCACTCGTGCATGCCGCTCCCTTCCTCATCACCACCAGCATCACCGAGGGCTTCGGCTTCTCCTTTCTGGAGCCCTGGACCGCCGGGCGCACCATCTGGGGCCGCCGCCTGAAGGAGATCTGCGCCGATTTCGAGGCCCAGGGTATCGACCTCACCCACCTCTACCCCCGCCTGCGGGTACCCCTCACCTGGATCGCCGGGGCCGACTTCGCCACCCGCTGGATGGAGGCCTACACCCAGGCCCACAATCAATTCGGACTGCCCCTGCCCAAGGGCAGTGCGGAAAGGGCCCTGGGGGCCATCATCCGCGAGGGCACGGTAGATTTCGGGCTGCTACATGAAGATCATCAGACGACCGCCATCCGACATTTAGCAACGCGTCCCCAGGCGTGTGCCACCCTCTTGCGCCGTCAACCCGCCCTGGCCCGCCTGGGGCGCCTTGAAGACGCCGAGAGGCGTATCGAACAGAACCGCCGGGCCATCCTGAGCCACTTTGGGGCCGAAGGCTACCGTCAGCGCTTGGAAGCGATCTATCATGCCGTGCAGCAACCGGTCTGCCAGCAGCTAAACAAGGAACGCCTCTGCCGGGCCTTCCTCAAAGCGGCCGATTTCAGCCTGCTGAAATGGAGCCCTTATGCCGATTGATGCTCTGCTTCAACGCGCCTTAACCCCCCTGCGCCCCCGGCCGACTTCCGAGAGCCTGCGCGGTGGGTTGCAACACCCCGTGGCCGCCGTGCTCTTCGACGTTTACGGAACCCTCCTCATCAGCGCCAGCGGCGATATTGGTCTGTCCCAGGCCCACGGGAACTTAGATTCAAACCTCGACCAATGGGTAAGTAATTTTGGTTTTGCGCCACCGTCCAATGGTGTCAGGGCTGCCCTGACGGCCGCCATAAAAAAAGCCCACGAACATTCACGCGCCCGGGGCGTCAGTTGTCCCGAAGTTGTCATCGAAAAGATCTGGGGCCAGCTCTATCCCCAGGCAACAGAAGCGGAGCTGCGCCGTCTCGCCCTGGCCTATGAACTGCGCGTCAACCCCGTCTGGCCCATGCCGGGTCTAGCACGCTGCCTCGCATCCCTGCGCCGCAATGGCGTCCGCCTGGGCATTGTCTCCAACGCCCAGTTCTACACCCCTCTGGTTTTAACGCATTTTTTAGGGGGTCCTTTGCACCAAAACGGCTTTCTGGAAGACCTCTGCTTTTACTCCTACCACCTCGGACAGGCAAAGCCGGGGGTGGCGCTCTACCAAGCCGCCAAGGACGCCCTCCAGCACTACGGGATTGCCCCCCAGGAGGCGGTGATGGTGGGCAACGACCGGCGCAACGATGTTGCCGCGGCCAGGTTGGTGGGATTTCAGACGGTGCTCTTTGCCGGCGATGAACGCTCTTTACGCTGGCGACGGGATGATCCGGATTGGGCCACCACCCAGCCGGATATGGTGATTACCGATCTGCTGCAGCTTAGTGAGCATCTCGCTTAAAGGAGTCCCCATGCCCCTCTGGATAGCCATCACCGCCCCCCTCCTCTTCATCGCCCTGCAGTGGACCATCAAAAACGATCGTCCACGCCCGGGCATCGCCATCAAGGCCAGTCTTTCGGCCCTTTTTGTGACCACCGCCCTGCTGCAGCCTGCTGAGGCCCCTCTCTATGCCCGTCTCATCCTCCTGGGGCTGATCCTCTCCATGGGGGGCGACGTCGCCTTGGCCCTCAAACCACCGATAGCCTTTCGCATTGGGCTGGTGCTTTTTCTCCTGGCCCATGTGGCCTACGCCAGCGCCTTTCTCGGGACCTGGACACCGGGGCCCTGGGCCCTCGCCTTTGGATTGGCCGCTGCCGCCTGCGGCGCGGTGATCTTCCGCCTGCTGCAGTCCCACTTAGGCAGGCTCAAAATCCCCGTCCTGACCTATATGGTGGCGATCTCCCTCATGCTGGTGGCCGCGGCGGCGGTATTGGACCACCCCTATGGTCTGGCCACCCGGCGGCTGGTACTCCTGGGCGCCCTTTTCTTCTACCTCTCCGACCTCTTCGTGGCGCGCCACCGCTTCGTTGAGGCGGCCTTTGTCAATCGATTGGTGGGTCTCTCCCTGTACTACGCCGGCCAGTTCATGCTGGCGATGTCGGTGGGATATGTGGCGGGTCTAGCGAATTGACGAAATCCACCGGTACCTGCATCTGGCGATCCTCGGCATCCCGGTAGAGCAGATACCCATGCTTGCATCCAAAGCGATACAGGTCGCGGGTGATGGCCACGTCTTGGCGGCAATAGGCGGCCAGCTCGGCGTAACGCCCCGCATGCCACCAGCGCAGGGCCTGAAGGCCATCGGCCGTCTTGGCGGCGCCCAAAGTCTCTCCGGCCAGGTGGGCCAGGGAACGGCGATATCCCAAGGTCCGATGGACCTCATGGAGAATGTCGAGGGTGGCGGGTGGTTGCCAGGCAGTGGGCAGGTAAGGTTTTAACACATGGTAGTCGAAGTGCAGCAGGTTGAAGCCCACCACCAGGTCCAGGCGCGCCATGCGTGCCAGGAGTTCGTCCATATCTTCCTCCCAGAATACCGCGTATTCATCTGCTTGACTCTCGTACAAGACGGCGCAGCTGACGCCCATGCGATGGGAATGGGTCCAGCCGCCGACCTCCTCGGCCGATCGCCGGGTCTCGAGATCCAGGACGCCGTAGCGCGCCGGCTTCCTTCCGGCTGTCATGCTTCGTTCCGGACCGAAAGTGGGCAATTGAAGCGTATCGACGGGCAGATGGCGGGTCGGTTCAAGCAATCGTTTCAACAGGAGCCGGGCGCCCCCTTTGTCCAGGGGATCGTTTCCAGAACCGCATTTGGGTGAATGTACACAGGCCGGGCAGCCGGTGTCGCAGGGGCAGCTGGCCAGGGTGTCGATGGCTTGACGGAGGAGGTCTTCGAGACGCTCGAAGGCGTCGCTGCACAACCCGGCCCCGCCGGGGATGCCGTCGTAGATGAAGATGGTTGCCTGGCCGGTCTGGGGGTGGAAATTGGTGGAGAGGCCCCCCACATCGTTGCGGTCGGCCAGTACCATGAGGGGAAACAGGGCGATGAGCAGGTGCTCGGCGGCGTGCAGGGCGCCCATCACATCGGCGCCCTCCCCGGCCACTCGGCTGAGGATGTCGGTATCAACCGTAAACCACAACCCTTCGGTCTCAATGGTCTGGGGCGGCAGGCAGAGGTCCTCCAAGCCCAGTTTGCGACCGTCCGATCGGCGGATGCGCTCGAAGCCGACCACCTGGTCTTCCACCTTTAGTTTTCCAAAACAGGCCACGCAAGCGGGGATGCGTTTCTCTCGCTCCCGGGATAGGATCTCGGTGCCACCCTGGGTGCGTGCGCGGGTGGTGTAGCCCACCCGCTCGGGCCGGGCCGTCACCTTACCGGCTTCAAGATCCAAGCTTTCGATGAGGTAAGTGGTCCCGCGGTGAAGATAGACGGCCCCGGGGTGGGTGTCCCGGGCGGCCCGGTGACGGTCAACCTCGCCGATCAGCTTACCATCGACGCGGTTGATGATGGCCAGGGGTCGGC
>JBNKKA010000122.1:0-13672 GCA_050291585.1 Desulfobacteraceae bacterium | reverse complement strand
CGCATCAATGCCCTCAGCCCAATCTTTGACACAACCGCCGCCAGACGGATAAACTTGCCCACCGGCGCCACCATGGCTGCGGAGGAGGCGGCCAAGGCCTACCAGGCTGAGGTGGGCGGCGATATGACGGGGCAGGTCCTGGATGTCCGCGATTGCGGCGATGAGCGTTTCGTAGTGCGTTCTGGATGCCCATGGCCGCATGCTGTCTTGCTAGAGGTCTTGAGATCCAAGCGTCAACTTGGCGTAGGCGGGCGCTAAATAAGTAACTTCTTATGGCCCCCTGGTCATGTTGAAGCGGCGTCTGATCAGATAGGCTTTGAACGATAGTCGTTGCTGCCTAAGCTGTCCCATGCCGTCCAGGTGCCAGAGATGCGTCCCGCCCTGGTCACCAATTCCTCTCACCTGTCTGGCCAATCACTTCGTCCTGCCCAAAGAATACTTCTTATCAATGTGAAATAATCACAGAATCAATGTGACCATTTCATTGCGGTCTTTCTTTCGAAGTGAAAATCTCAACGCATAGAAGGGACCGAAGCTTAAGGATCTTTTAACTGTCCCAGCACCATTCGAAGTTGGCTCTAGTGGAGGGACCATCAATATCAGGTGTAGATGGTCATCCTGAATAATCCTCTCAATGATTTCACCATCCATCTGCTCTGAAGCCCAGCGGATACAACGCCCCATCACGCGCGGCACCTTTCGTTCTGTATCTGAAACCGTTAGATGAAAACCGAAACAAGATCATCCTGACCGTGCCATATCGTATATGATAGTCACCGAAAACGGTTTATACTCTTCTCCCTTGCTCTATCGTAAGGACCACATCGCTCTGGAGTATTTTGAGCCGAATTTACGGCCTAACAAGAACGATTTTGATCATAGTCGAGGGGTGGGATCTCAACCCCACAATAAAAAAAGGAGGTGATTTCAGACGTTCCATCAGTCGTTCGGGCGCCTTCCCGGTCAAGATGAAAAGCAGCGCTCAGAGCTATTCTTATCTCAAACCATCTATTAGAAATGGACCGCTGGGAGATGATCGGCTGGTTCGACGAACCGGCCCCGCGACTTTACTACCGCATTCGAGGTTTGGATCCCGACGATTTCGCCAAGGACTATTCCAAAGGCTGGACATACTGCGACAAGGAAGTTCTGGCGGAGGATTACAAATACAAGTTTTCGCCCTATGGTGATGGCCACCGCATGGCCCATATCGTAAGCAATCCGACTGCCGAGGTGGGCGATTATATTCGTACCCTTGGCAGACCGATCTGGGCACCATAATAGGGCGCGGCCAAAAAGACTATTGGGACCTTACCTCTTTAGCTTATTGTTAAAGATGAATAATCCCAAAAGTGCCAAGGCAGCTACTACTACGTGAGCTGCTTTGGTAAAAGGTTTCACCGGTTTTACAAGTAACGCCGAACTCGATCACCGACTGGTAGATATGCGTTATCGGCATGCCTGAACCATTGAATGGAAAAAAAGTGATGGTGATTATTCCCCCATATTGGCCCTTGACTCTCCAACAAATATCTGTCTTAGGTGAAGCAGATCAGGCCTATTGAAACTTCTTTACTTCTCGCGCAAAGACTCCACCTAACCACAGCGCTCGCGCCCCTTGGTCGCACCCTCACATTGACAGCAGTCGCACGTCTCATGTCGCTATACCGGCCTTGCGGCCGATTCCCCTGCCTAAGTCAACCAGGTGCCTCCGCCCTTATATCTAGGGCGGGGCCCAAAATATAAGAGCGAGGTGAGAGATGAAATCGCTACAGCTTCCCTTCTGCTTTCAAACGGTCTTCCTGGCCACGGGCTTCTTCTATCTGTTCGACTACATCGGACCAACGCCCTCTCCACAGCTCACCCTGCTTTTCGTTCTCATTAGCGCCGTTTTGCTGAAGGTCCTGGCTTCGGGGTGGGGCCACTTCAAGGCGTGGCGGCAGCAAAGGCTGTCAACGTCAACCATGCCGCCCCATATACTGATAACAGAAAAAGAGGAGGAGGTAGGCCATGAAAATCTTTACCATGATGAACATCCTGGTCCTTGCCCTGGTGCTGTTGATCAGCGCTCCAGCCAGCGGGCTCAATCTGAACCTAATGGATAAGGTTGGGATTCCCGACCCAATTCTCGATCAACTCGGCAGCCTGATGTACGCCACCAAAGTCAAAGCCTGCAGGCTGTGTGACCGCCAGGAGGACCTGGGTCGAGTTAATGCGGTCTGGGACAAACTAGTGGCGGCAGCCCCGCAGACCCCGGTTTTTAAAAAAGCCAAGGCCAAAAAATGGAAGTGGGAGCTTGCCCTCGTCGAGGAGATAACAGTGGTGGATGCCGAGGCCCTCCCCGGCGGGAAAATCATCGTCTACACCGGCGCCAGCGCCCTGGCGGGCAAGGATCCCTCCCAGATCGCCTTTCTCCTCGGTCACGAGATGGCCCACGCCCTTGGCCGACACGCCAAGTCCCGCATCGACAAGCACACCAAAACCGCCATCCTGTCGGCCGTGGCCGGCGGAACGCTAGATGCCACCAAACTGGACCCCAAAGTCACCCTGGCCACCATGGCCGCCATGGGGGTGGCCTACGAGGGGGCTGTCGTGACCCCCTTCGCCAAGTCGCTCGAATCCGAGGCCGATCACAACGCCCTTCTGCTCATGGCCCAGGCGGGCTACGATCCCCAAGCGGGAGTATCCTATTTAAAGGCATTGGGCGAAAAGGAGCCCAAGGGGAAATCCTCTTTTCTGGCCGATCACCCACCGGTGGAAGAGCGGATCGCCAATATCGAGAAAGAGATGGCCCAGGCCACAGAAATTTATCGCAAAGCCGGAGGATAAAAAATGTTTCCACTTCGCCAAGCGATGCTCCTAACAGTAATGACCCTGTGCCTCTGTGCCTGCGCCATGCACATGGGCAGGGTATGCATCGAGCAGGAGGGGCTCTACACTGCCCGTAGCTTCCTCATCGGCTCCCAGGTCGAGCTACCGGATTTCGGCCTGTACAGCTATCTGCTCTTCTCTGCGCCCCCCACAGACGAGAGCAAAGGACGCTATAAGGCGGCCCTGCGCGCCTTTTTGGCTCGCCCGCCGGCCGCCTCCTGGGAGGAACTGCTACCCCACGGCAACCTCAATATCTTCTACCTGCTTTTAGAAGACACACCTCCCGGGGATATTGAGGACTGCCTGCGGCACAATTGCGTTCCGGTTGAAGATGCCATCATCGAGTGGATCTTGAGTCACTACAACTACGCTCGGGCCCAGATCATCTTGAAGCGGGTATCCCGCACAAGCCCACCCGGCCCCTGCATCGCTACCATGACGGCCCCCCTGTCCTTACCATTGGCAGCGCCCTCGGAGGCGCAGTCGGCAGCGGTGTCCCAGGGCGGGGAGGCGGCCCCAATGGTGTTGTTCCAGGACATGTCCAAAGCCCCGGCCCATCTCGTGCGCGCCTGGACGGATCTCTTCATCGAGAAGGCCACGGGTGAAGGTTCGGCCTATCAAGGGAACTTGCAGGCCCTACTGCTGCATTTGCGCGCCGCCCTGGACGGCTATGCCAAAGGGCTGCCCGAGGTGTTCAAGGCTTGTTTGGAGTGCATGCGCTTGAGAAGGGAACTTCAGACGATGGTCACGCCACTAGGGGTGTGCGGTTGATCCGCCGCCAGGGCGATGAGCGTTTCGCACGCAGTGCGTTCTGGATGCCCATGGCCGCATGCTGTCTTGCTAGAGGTCTTGAGATCCAAGCCTCAACTTGGCGCAGGCGGGTGCTAAAGAGGTAACCTCTTATTACCCACCGCCGGAACGCCCATCGAGCAGCCGACGGACCGTTGCGGCCAAATCGTTCATCACCACCGGTTTCATGATGAACGCCTGGATGCCCATGGCCTTGGTTTGCTGGTCGCTGATGACTTCGCTGAACCCGGAGCAGAGGATGATGGGCAGGTGCGGCGCGATGTCGATGAGCCGGCGGGCCAATTCTGCGCCGGTCATCCCGGGCATGGTCATATCGGTGACCACCAGATCCACCGGCTCGGCGGATTCCTTGAAGGCCGCCAGCAAGTCGCCGCTCGCCGTGAATGCCCGCACCCGATAGCCGAAATGGTCGAGCATGCTTTTTTCCATGTGGGCGATCATGGCATCGTCGTCCACCACCCAGACTATCTCATCCCCGCCGCGAATCGTCTCCACGATGCCGGTTTCGACTTGGGCGGCGCATGGGTCGATTTTGGGGAAGAACACATCAAAACGCGTCCCCCGATCCGGTTCGCTGTGGAAGGCGAGATGGCCGCCATGTTTTTTGACGATGCCGTGGACGACGGAAAGGCCCAAACCGGTGCCTTCATCGGCGGGTTTGGTGGTGAAATAGGGCTCTAAGATACGATCCTTGATGGCGGCATCGATACCGCAGCCCGTATCGCCGACGCTCAGCCTGACGAAACCGGCGTCGGCCAGTTCCACCGGGATGGCCGCTGTCTCCCCGCACGGCGCCGTCTTGCTGACCGCGATGCTGAGAACCCCGCCGCGGTGGCGCATGGCATGATAGGCATTGGTGCACAGATTCATCACCACCTGGTGGATCTGGGTCGGACACCCCAGGATGCAGCCGTCGGAGGATTCGAAGGTTTCGCGGATGTCGATGGTGGAAGGCAGCGAGGACCGCAATAGCTTGACCGTCTCCTTGACCAGGGGGGTGACCTCGAGAGGCCGTTTTTCATGGTCATCGTGCCGGCTGAAGGTGAGGATCTGCCTGACCAGATCCTTGGCGCGGAGGCTGGCGGACTTGACCTGCTGCAGATGGCCATGATGCTTTGATCCGGCCGGCAGATTGCTCAGGGTCAGCTCCGTATACCCCATGATGGGCATTAAAATATTATTGAAATCATGGGCGATGCCTCCCGCCATGGTGCCGATGGCCTCCATCTTCTGGGATTGAATCAGTTGTTCGAGCAGGCTCTCCTTCTCCTCCTCCATGCGCTTGCGGTCGATGATCTCCTGTTGGAGACTGAAGTTGGCCTCGGCCAGGTCGGCGGTGCGTTCCTCGACGCGCCGCTCCAGATCGTCATGGCTTTGCTGTAGAGCCTCCTCCACCTCTTTGCGCTGCAGGGCGTTGCAGAAGACCTGACCCACCGCCTGCAGCAGCACGATTTCGTCATCGCTCCAATGACGCCCCCTTTGAACCGACGCGACGCCCAAGAATCCCGTAATGGAACCGCCCATGCGCATGGGGATGCTCACAATGGCCTCCACCCCCCTGGCGCGGAGCAGACGCTTCTCATTGGCAGCCGATTCGGGAAGCTCATCCACGGAGGAGATGGAAACCACATCGCCAGCCTTGAGCTGCCCCGCCAGAAAGGGCATGGCCGAGATATCCAGTTCTTTAATGGCAACGTCTTGGGCACCGGGTCTTTCGGAAAACCAGCCATGGGTATTCGATATAAAGCTGCCATCGACCGACAGACGGAAGACAAATCCCGAATCTGCGGATATAAATCCGGCGATGCGCTCCAAGGCCAGGTTGATTTCCCTGTTGATCTGGTCCGTTTTGAGGTTGATGAACAGGGAGGAGAGCTCGAGCAGCAGGGTCTCGAAATCGAGACGGTAGTGCAGGTCTTCCTCGACGATCTCGCGCTTGGCGATCTCTTTTTTCAGCCGATAATTCCAGGCGAGAATGGCGGTCAGAACGAGGAGCCCCCCGGCGACCGTCCACAGCACATATTTCCAGACCTCACTCGGGTCGATTCCCGGCTTGTACTCCACCTCGATCCACCGTCGCCTGATTTTGTTTTCCTTGGCAAGGCTGATGGAAGCGAGTCCCTTGTTGATGATGCCCGCCAACTGCGGCCAGTCCTTGCGGATGGCAAAATGCAGATTCTGTTTTTCGTAGGAGACCGGCGCCGCCACCTTGAGATTGGTCAGATTGAGTTTGCGGATCCAATAGGTGGCCGAGGCAATGTTGCCCACGAAGGCATCCGCACGCCCTTCGGCCACCGCCCGCAACGCTTCCTGGAGGGTCGCGTAGCGCGTCGGCCCAAGGCTCGACGTCTCCTTCAAGTAGCCCTCGTGGGAGGAATCGGCCTGGACCGCCACTCGCAGACCGCGAATATCGTCCAAGGATGCGAGGAAGGGCATCTGCGTGCGGGTGATGATCACCCGGTGAAAGTTGATATAGGGCGTCGAAAAGGCCATAAACGCTTCCCGCCGCCGGATCCGGGCCACGCACGGCAGGACATCGATAGTTTGCTTCTTGGCCCCGGCGATGACTTCCGGCCAGGAGAGATCGGGGACCACCTCAAGGTTCAGGCCCAGCCGGCTGTTGAGAATCCTTACGTAGTCGGAGGCGATGCCGCCGTAGGCGCCGCTTTTGGAGAAGAACTCGAAGGGGGCGAATTCCGGGTCGACGCCGCATCGAATCACCGGATGCGCTTCGATCCAGGCCGTCTCCTCGGCGGTCAACGCATATTGCGCCTGCAGGGCCGCCGGCCCTTCGAGGCGGCGCTGCATGGGAATCCAGGCATCGAAGATGGCGATCTTCCTCTTCTCCGGGATAGAGGCGATGGCTTTGTCCAGGATCGTCACCAGCGCCGGCCAGTCGCTGCGCACGCCGAAGCGTTGACCAAAGACGCGCATGTCGTAGCGGGCGGCCACCTTGAGATTGGCGATGCCGCGCTCGCGCATCAGATAATCGTTGGTCCCCAATACCCCCACATAGTAATCCACCTCACCCACGGAGACGGCGGTCAGCCCGTCGAGGGGCGTTTTGACCATCACCGGCTCGATGGACGGGTGTTTGGCGATGACCTGTTGGGCCGACGCATAGCCGGTCACCAGGGCCACCCTTTTGCCGCCCAGGTCCTCGGGACCGTCGACCCCATCGTCCCCCTCCCTGGCCATGATGACCAGGGGGGTGGGGATGTAGATCTGGCTGAATCCCAGATAATCCTTCCGCTCCGGGGTGTCGACGGCGGTGAGCACCAGGTCCACGGAGCGATCCCGGGCCCCTTGCAGGATCTGCGGCCAGCTCAGGTCTTCCACCGGCTCGAAGCCGACCCCGAGGTGGCTGCCGATCAAATCGATGATATCCAGGGCCACGCCGCGGAAGGCGCCATCCGGGTTGACAAAGCTATAGGGCGGATAGGCCGGGTCGACGCCGATCCGGATCGTCGGATGCTGTCTGAGCCAGTTTTTTTCTTCTCCGCTGAGGGGAAAGCTTCTCATCTGGCCTTTAAAGCGCCGATCGAATTCGACGCCGGCCAGATAGGCGTTGATGATCTCGTGAAAAACGGAATCGGGGTCTCTTTTCAGTGCGCCGACGGCCTCGTCAATGCAACGGCGCAGTTCCAGGGCCTGGGGATTATCCCTGGAGAAGGCGAACTTGAGCTGGACGGGGTTGAATACCAGGGGGGTGCGACTGATGTCGTACTGCTTTTCGGATACGGTGCCGTAAAGACGGTTGACCACACCGACCTCTGCGTCTCCGGCTGCGAGAGCCTCGAATACCCGGCGATAGCTATCGACGGTCACGTAGGTCAGGCCCAGATCGAAGTCTCTATCCAACTGCTGGATGCCCTTTTCGCCCACCGTATGGATATCGGCCTTGACCACGGCGGCGCTTTTGCCCCTGAGGTCCAGCAGGGATTCGACGCTGACGCCCTTCCCGGCATAAACCGCGGCCCAGTTCAGGAATATCGATTCCTCTGTAAAAAGAAATTTCTCCCCCCGCGCCGGTGAATGGGCGATATCGACCATCACGTCGATCTCATGGTTCGAAAGCCGCCTCAGGCACTCCTCCCAGGTGCCGAAGAGATAGGAAAGCTGCCACCCCCGCTCATGGGCGATGGTGTCAAGAATATCGGGGAAGATCCCCACGACGATGCCCTCCCGGTTGGCATAAACCTTGGGCGGGTTCTCATAGGCGCCGACGCGGATGGTCATGGGCGGATTCAAACCGGCACCGGCGGCGATTGGGATGGCGGCCGGGATCAGGGTGGCTAGCCAGGTCGACATCAGAAGGAGGAACCAGACGGCGACCCGCATGCAGCGAATCAATGGCGGTTCTAACCGGCAAGATGGCACCGGCGGGCAGCGGTCCCATGGGCATGGGCGAGGGGGGGCCAGACCTGGCCTATTGATGGGAAAAGAGGCGTGGTCTTTAGGCTTTGGAGAGGAAGGCGGATACATGGGCACGGCGGGTCTGACCGCCGGTTGCGCCTTTCGGAGAGAGGTGAGATTCACGGGATCCACCTAAAGCGCCAGTCAATCGGTTGCCGTCAGCTAGAAAGAACGCCGAGGAGGCTTCTTCGGGGAAGATGCCCCTTTAGGGATGGCGCCCCCGAAGGCGTGCCTTTGCGGTCACCCCGGCTGATAGACTATTCATATCGTTAACTTTATCCCATATCAAGCCTAATCTCGAGACGGCCCAGCCCGTCAAAGGAGCTCCTGCAATGCAACCACGATCCCATACGAAAATTCGCATGCTTGTGATAGGATGATGCCCTCATCGATCTAGATTAATCGGAGGAAACCCATGCCACTAGCCCAACCGCTTGCCGATCCTGAAAAATATGCATTCGAGACCGGGGTTTACCGGCCGCCCAGCGAAGGGGGCAGCCACTCGCTGCTGGTGCGCTTAACCCGCAATTGCCCCTGGAACCGCTGTACCTTCTGCGGCATGTATAAAAATGAGCGCTTCGAGGTGCGCTCGGTGGCCGAGATCAAAGGCGATATCGACGCCATGGCGGCCCTGGGCGACGATCTGGCGGCCTTGTCCCGAGAGTCGGGCCCGGGCGGGGGGATTACCCACCAGGCCATCATGGGCCTCATGGAGAAAAACCCAGCGCTCAGCGACCACCCGGGATTTGCCATGCTTTACCACTGGTTGCTCTCCGGCGGTAAAACCGTGTTTCTGCAGGATGCCAACAGCCTGATCATGAAAACCGACCAACTGGTGGCGGTGCTGGAACATCTACGGCGGACCTTTCCCACCATCACCCGGGTCACCTCCTATGCACGCTCCAAGACCCTGGTGCAAAAGTCGCTCGATGAACTGAAGGCCATTCGCCGGGCCGGACTCGACCGTCTGCACGTGGGATTGGAGAGTGGGGATGATGCGGTGCTGGAAAAAATCCGCAAGGGCGCCACCGCCGATATCCATATCCGCGGCGGACGAAAGGCCATGGCCGCGGGTTTCCAACTCTCGGAATACTGGATGCCCGGCCTGGGGGGCAAGGCCCTGTGGCAGGCGCATGCCAGAAACACGGCGCGGGTGCTCAGCGCCATCGATCCCCACTACATCCGCTCGCGCCCCTTTCGCATCTGGCCCGGCACACCCATGGCTCGGGAGGCGGCCGAATATGGTTTTGATCCGTTGACCCCCGGGGAACAGCTCGCGGAGTTGCGCATGACCATGGAGGAACTCTCGATCACCGGCCGGGTGTGTTTCGATCATGCAGGCAATTACTGGCGGGACCGGCGGGGACGGCTCCTTTTTTCCCACGACTATGAGGGATATAAATTCCCGGAAGAGAAACCGGTGGTCCTGGACCGGTTACCAGAGCAAAGATCGGCATAATAGAAAGTTAGTACCCAATGCCTGCGGCCCCATGCCGAAACGCGTCATCTCCCCCTCACGGTAGGAACATCGGTTACCCAGCGCCTCCCGCACAGACCCGGACGTGTGGTTTTCCCGCATCCGGTTCCTCGGTTGTACTCGCTTCCGCGTAAGACGTCCGTTTATGCAAACACTCGATGTTGGCGGTTTACCATCTGCATCTTTGGCTTGGCTATACCTAACCGGTCTATGGCTTTGCTGAATGCCTTCCAGGTAAAGCTCTTTCGCTTACCACCTCGGCGATTCAGCCACTTGAACGAACACTCCACAGCCCAATTGTAAAAGCGCCATATCGATCCCAGGTTGCCGGGTATATTGTAATAGTTGTAATGCCGCCGCAGCCGACGATTCAGCGCCTCGATGAAGGTACAACCTTTCAGATACCGATTCTCCTTTATCCACTCCTTGATACGCCTACAGGCGCCCTGAAGCTTTTTACGGGCCGTTCGTTGCTTTACCTTGATGGTACCATTACATTCTCCCATCCAGTAGGTTTCAAAGCCTAAAAAGACAATCCGCCTTTGCATTCCCGGATAAAAGCGACTGAAACGTATCAATAATGGTTTTCTCGGGAGCTACTTCCAGATTGAACTTGCTCAACCTTTTGGGGAGTTCACGGTAAAACCGCTGTGCATCATCTCGATAGCGAAACCCACAAATGAAGTCATCGGCATACCTTAAAATGAACGCATCACCCTTGCAGTGGGCTTTAACCCGATTTTCGAACCACAAGTCCAAACCAAAGTGAGGGTAGACGTTTGCCAGTATCGGTGACACAATCCCACCTTGTGGCGTTCCCGATTTCGGATGGATGATGTTGCCATCCGTGTCCAGAATGCCTGCCTATAACCATTTGCGGATCAGGTTCACAAAGGCGGCATCGTCAATCCGTTCCCGGAGCATCCGTAACAGCCAGTCATGATCGATATTGTCGAAAAAGCCTTTAGCATCGGCCTCTACGATATACCCATATTTCCCGAACTGGAGGTTGAACTGCAAGTCCTTGATCGCTTCTCGAGCGCTTCGGTTGGGTCGGTAACCATAACTGGTTTCCACAAAGTCCGATTCGAAAATCGATGTCAGGATTTTGGCACAGGCCATTTGAACGAGCCTGTCCTCAAGCGCCGGAATTCCCAGCGGCCTCTCCTTCCCGTTCTCCTTCGGAATGTAACATCGCCGCACCAATTTGGCGCGGTACCGCTTTTGTTTCAGTCGCTTTGCCAGTGATCCGATATTGGCTTCCAGATTCTCCTTTCCAGCCGAACAATTCCGGCGTCCAGCACTTACAATGATCTGAAATATCTCCGCCATGGGCCCAAGGCTCGATACGGGTGGGTGGCTAACCCTTACACAAAGCCATTACTGGCTTTCCTCCCGACAGGGACTTGCACCCTGCAAGATGTGCCGAGCTTTGCTCGGCGCGATAACGTCTATCGACAGCGGCAGCGGTCAACAAGCTTGCCGCACTTTGAAACTCGTCTGGGGTGGGGCGCCGGGATATCGGCCTTGTGCATTGAAAGAACAGGATCCGTACCGTTTTCTATGGGAAGGCGCGTTAACTTCTTAAATATTGTAATTTCTAATAGTTATAACGACAGCAAGGGCGGTAAAGGTGGGGCCGCCCTGGAAGCACCAATTGACTCAAAATACAGCACTGGGGGGAAAGATATCTGCTATCATCCAGAAATAGCAATGACTTTGAGTTGATGTGCATTTTGCCGCTAACGGATGCATTTTGCGCCAGCCCCTAACTTGGCGCTGCCGCAGAAAGAAGCAGGGCCTCCAGTAAGGTCGTTCTGAAGATGAAATGGCCTTCGATGGTCGCGGCAACGGCAAATGCCGCTCAATATATACTAGTTTTTATAGAATATTTCACAGATTTATTGTAACTTTTCTACTTGCATTGATTGAATACAACTACGAACACCCGAAAAGCGCGAATAGGGGGCCTGAAAGGCGATTTATTGTCAGTAGAAGAGAACGGGAAGAATAGTATTCTCGGGAGAGTCGATGGATATTTTAACCTATTCCGAAGATCAGGTAGATTTTCGCAGGCGGCTGGCGGAATTCTGCAAAACCCGCATTACCCCCTTTGTCGACACCTGGGAAAAGGAGCATATCGTTCCCAAAGCGGTCTGGCGGGAATTCGGTCAGGCAGGGTTTCTTTGCCCCGCGGTTGCCAAAGAGTATGGTGGTTTGGGGGGAGACTATCGCTACTCGGTGATCGTGGCCGAAGAGCTCTCCAGAGCGGCTACGACTGGTTTGGCAGCTGCGCTGCATTCCGATGTTATTGTGCCCTACATCGAATCTTTCGGTTCACCGGAGATTAAACAAGAATATCTTCCCGGTTGCGTGTCCGGGGATATTGTAACCGCCATCGCCATGACAGAGCCCGACGCCGGATCAGACCTGGCCTCCATGAAGACCACCGCAGAAGAGGATGGCGATGAGGTGGTCATCAATGGATCGAAAACCTTCATCTCCAACGGAATCAATTGCGACCTCGTGGTAATCGCCGCCAAGGATCCCGCCGTGGCGGACAAGTACCAGGCGGTCTCCCTCTACCTCGTCGAGGATGGTACCCCAGGTTTCAAACGCGGCCGTCAATTGGAAAAGTTGGGCTGGCATAGCCAGGACACGGCGGAACTCTTTTTCACTAGCTGCCGCATCCCAAAGAAGAACATGCTGGGGGAAAAAGGGATGGGTTTTTACCTGCTCATGGAAAAGCTGCAGCAGGAACGTCTCACCTGCGCCGTGGGGGCGGTTGTCGCGGCGGAGCGTGTCCTGGAATGGACCATGGCGCACTGCCGCACGACCATGGTGTCCGGTCGTCCCATGACCAAGTCCCAGGCCGTTCAATTCGCCCTGGTGGAGATGGCTACCGAAGTCAAACTGGGCCGCACCTTCATGGAAAAGCTCGTGGCCGACCACATCCAAAAGCAAAATATCGTTGTCGAAACCACCATGGCCAAGTACTGGACCACAGACCTGGCCAGCCGCATCGCCGACCGCAGCATGGACCTGATCGGAAATGCGGCCACCCTGGACAGCTGCCCCATCACCAGAGCCTGGCGGGATGTGCGCGTCATGCGGATCTTCGCCGGCACCAACGAGATCATGAAGGGTATCGCCGCAAAGTTCATGGGGATGTGAAACCAAAAAGGGTATCGTTTACCGTTTTTCATGATCTTTACTTCAACGACAAAATACGCGAATGGCGCGAAAAGATGAATTCAGAAAATGACAAGATGCAAAATCGAGGCGCCCTTGCCGGCATCCGGGTTCTCGATCTCTCCCGGCTTCTCCCCGGCCCATACTGCTCCATGATTTTGGCCGACCACGGGGCCCGGGTGATCTCGGTAGAGGATCGGCGTTTTCAGGCTGCGGGGCACTATGTCGCCACGGTCAACCGCAACAAGGAGCACATGACCCTGGATCTCAAGACCGTCCAGGGCAAGGATATTTTTCAGCGCCTTTTGGCCCAATCCGATGTGCTCATCGAGGGTTTTCGGCCCGGCGTGGTGGCCAAACTGGGCGTGGACTACGCCTCGGTTCACAAGATTCGTCCCGAAATCATCTATTGTTCCATTACTGGATTCGGCCAAAACGGCCCGTATCGGGATCGCTCCGGACACGACGCCAACTACCTCAGCTTTTCCGGGGTGTTGGACCTTATCGGAGCGAAAAACCATCCCCCGGCCATTCCGGGGGTCCAGTTCAGTGACATGATCGCGGGCATGAACGGCGCCATCGGCATCATCCTGGCCCTTTTCGAGCGCCAAAAAAGCGGCCGGGGCCAGTATGTCGATGTGGCCATGACCGACAGCGCCATGGCCTTTCTGCCGGTGGTAAAACTGATGCAAGATATGCTCGGCAGCGATCCGGTGCGCGGAGACGCTTTCTTATCCCATCGCTATGCCTGTTACAACACCTACGTAACCGCCGATGACCGCCATATCGCCATCGGAGCGCTGGAACCGCGTTTCTGGCGGAATCTGTGTACCCATCTTGGGCTTGAAGCGTATATTCCCCTGCAGTTCGATGAGGGTCGCCGCAAAGAGATCATCAGGAACCTGC
>JBNKKA010000121.1:0-13683 GCA_050291585.1 Desulfobacteraceae bacterium | reverse complement strand
CACTGCGGCTTGCATCTGAACTGATCTCGTATGCGGCGGGTTCGCCCGCCGTCACTGCGGCTTGCATCTGAACTGATTTCATAAATAATGGAGAAAAGATCTGAACACCACCTACACCTGCTCCAAACGCCGTTGGCCAGCCTTTTGGTTGGCGCTGGCCCTCCTGCTGTTGGGGACCCTGTCTGCGCGGGCTGAAGACTACGTTTACCACAGGGTGCGCTGGGTGGCCGATGGGGATACTATCATTCTCGAAGACGGCCGCCACATCCGCTACCTGGGCATCAACACGCCGGAGACCGGCCATGATGGCCTGCCGGCCCACCCCTTTGGCAATGCCGCCCGGCGCTACAACCGTCAGCTTGTTGGGAAACAGGATATTCGTCTCGAATTCGATCGTGAACCCCAGGACCGCTTCGGACGCTGGCTGGCCCACGTTCATCGCCGCGACGGCCTGTGGGTGAATCGGGCCATGGTGGCCAAAGGCTTGGCCATCTATTTGTACACCCCCCAAAACCGTAAGCACGGGCAGTCGCTGTTATCCGCCCAACGCGAGGCCATGCAGGCCAGGAAAGGGTTGTGGCAACCCGGCCCGCATGCCGACAATTGGCAGGGACGCTATCTTGGCAACCGGCGCTCACGACGCTTTCACACACCAGATTGTTCCTTCGGACGACGAACCAGTCGTCGCAATCAAATCTGGTTTGATTCCCAATGGGACGCCTATAATGCTGGCTACGCCCCTGGCAGCAAGTGTCTGGGCAGGACACCGGGGGCCGTTCCGGAGAGGTGAGATGCACCCAAAGCCTGCATTTTGTTTTAGTCTCCATCCTCAACATTGAGCAGGTGGTTCACTTTTTCAACCACATCTGCAATGGCAAAGGGTTTGGTTATATAGGCGTCCGCCGAGAGCGCCAGACCCTTGGCCACATCCACATCACGTCCCATGGCCGAAATAAAGACGATTTTCATGCCCTTCCATAGGGGATTTTCACGTATATTCTGGCAGACTTGGTAACCATCCACCCCCGGAAGCATGATGTCCAGCAGGATAAGGTCAGGCTTGCTCGTTGCAACCGCCTCCATGGCCGCCTCTCCGGTGGCCGCCACCATAACCCGATACCCGTTTTGTTCCATCAAAAATTGCAATGGCACGATGATATTGGGTTCGTCGTCGACAATGAGTACCTTTTTTTTCATGAGAGCCCTTTTTTTTAGAATCATTCCACCACATCCCAGTATAAAGGCTCGCCCTGCGGCTGTCCAAAGCAAAATGGGCAATGGCGCTGATTCGCCCGCCGATGGTGCATTGAAATCCGGCAATTGTGCCAGATCGACTGACAATTGACATGCAGATGGCCGCGGCCTATACTCGAATTGACTTTTTCCGGTGACGATCAATCCCATGTTCCTTTCCCAGAAATTTGAAATTATTGAATAACTAGTGTCCATCCATGGGCAGTCCATAGGCGCGATCCGATGGATCAACGAAGATCGAAAAGCGGACTCTTGATCGGATTGTTCCTCCTGGGAAGCGTATTGTTTAATTACCCCATTCTGACCTTGTTCAACCAGCGCATCGCTTTGTTCGGCATCCCCTTGCTCTACCTCTATATTTTTATGGTCTGGACGGTTTTGATCGTGGCCATTATGCGGGTCACCAAGATCCGGGTCCCAGACACCAAACCCAAAGCGCCGAACATCCGCGACACATCCTATCCGGTGGATCGAAAGCAGTGATGTTAGAAACCAAGACTATCCTGACCGTTTCCTTCGGCTACGTGGGGCTGCTTTTTGCCATCGCCTATTTTGGCCATAAACGGGCGGAGGCGGGGCGCAGCATCATCAGCAATCCATATATTTACGCCCTCTCGTGGGCCGTATATTGCACCGCTTGGACCTTTTACGGCAGCGTGGGGCGGGCCGTCCGTGACGGTCCCTTTTTCCTGACCATCTACATCGGCCCCCTCCTGGTGGCGACCTTAGGATGGCAGGTACTGCGCAAAATCATTCGCATCAGCAAGGTCAATCGGCTCACGTCCATTGCGGATTTCATCGCCTCCCGCTATGGAAAAAGCGCAACCCTGGCCGGCGCAGTGACCATCATTGCCGTTTTCGGCATCATTCCCTATATCTCGGTACAGATCAAAGCCATCTCCACGACCTTCCTGCTCATCAACCAATATCCCACCATCGCGATGCCGGTTCATTTTGCCGATATCCCGGTGCTCAAGGACACTGCTTTCTATGTCTCTTTGTCCCTGGCTATCTTTGCCATTTTGTTCGGCACCCGTCACATGGAGGCCACCGAAAGGCACGAGGGGTTGGTGGCGGCCATCGCATTTGAATCCATTGTAAAACTGGTCGCCTTTCTGGCGGCCGGCATCTTCGTCACCTATGGGATCTACAACGGGCTCGGCGATCTGTTCAGCAAGGTCGAGGAAATACCCGCACTCAGCAAGCTGTGGATACTGGATAATACCGCCGGCACCTACCCCAGTTGGGGCGCCTATATCTTCCTCTCCATGCTGGCCGTGATGTTTCTTCCCCGTCAGTTTCAGGTGATCGTCGTCGAGAATGTCAACGAAGAACATCTCAAAAAGGCCATCTGGCTCTTTCCCCTTTACCTCCTGGCAATCAATATTTTTGTGCTTCCAGTGGCATTTGCCGGCATGCTCCATTTCGCCGGCATGGGAATGAACCCGGACACCTTCGTCCTCACCCTGCCCATGATCAAGCATCAAGAGGGCATTGTCCTATTGATCTTCATCGGTGGGTTGTCTGCGGCCACCGGGATGGTAATCGTCGAAACCATCGCCCTGTCCACCATGATCTGCAATGACTTGGTCATGCCGGTGTTGTTGCGCCTCCCCTTTTTACACCTCGCCCAGCGCAGCGATGTGAGCAGTCTACTGCTGGGCATCCGACGGGGGAGCATCATTCTGGTCCTGCTCTTCGGCTACGCTTATTTCCATTTTGTGGTCGAGTTCTACGAGCTGGTTTCCATCGGCATGATATCCTTCGCGGCCGTGGCCCAATTCGGCCCGGTGATCCTGGGGGGCATATTCTGGAAGGGGGGCACCCGTACGGGGGCCTTCTGCGGCCTGGCGTCTGGCTTTTTCATTTGGGCCTACACCTTGGTGATGCCGTCCTTGGTGCTGGCCGGATTTCTGCCAGAAAGTGTGTTGACGGCCGGCCCCTTCGGGATCGCCTTTTTAAAGCCCCAGGAGTTATTCGGGCTCGATGTCGGCGTGCTCGGCTTCGACCCATATGTGCATGCGGTCTTCTGGAGCATGCTTTTCAATGTGGCGGCATACGCGGGGGTATCATTCATCAGCCGACAAACCGCCATCGAACAGAAACAGGCGATATTGTTCGTGGATGTATTTAAATATGGAACCGAAACCGACGAGGCCTCTTTCTGGCGGGGAACCACCTCCATCTCGGCCTTAAAGTCGCTTCTGGTGAGATTTCTGGGTAAGCCGCGGGTGGAAGAAACGCTTTCCATCTATGCCCAGAAGCACAACATTGACTATGCCCAGACATCGACAGTGGACGCCAGTTTTGTCGACTATGCCGAAAAGCTGTTGGCGGGCGCCATCGGATCGGCCTCAGCCCACGTCATGGTGGCCTCGGTGGTCAAGGAAGAACCCCTGGGCCCGGAAGCGGTGATGGACATCCTCGATGAGACTCGACAGGTCATCATCTACAGCCACGAACTGGAGAAGGCCACCGCCGAACTCAAGGCTGCCAACGAGCGGTTGAAAGAGCTGGATAAGCTAAAGGATGATTTCATCTCGACCGTAACCCATGAGCTGCGCACCCCGCTGACATCTGTTCGGGCCCTGGCGGAGATTCTGCACGCCAACCCGAACCTCGACCCTCAAAAGCATCGCCACTTTTCGGGCATCATCATCAAGGAGGGCGAGCGATTATCCCGTTTAATCAATGATGTGCTCAATTTCCAGAAGATAGAATCGGGCCAGATCGCCTGGCGCTTATCAAGCGTGGATCTGAGAAAAGTCATCGAAGAGTCGGTTGGGTCCACCCAACAACTCATTGCCGACAAGCAGATTGCATTGTCGCTGAACATCCCAAAGCTGGTGCCCTTAATCAAAGGAGATCAGGATCGCCTGATCCAAGTTATGGTGAACCTGATCTCCAACGCGGTTAAATTCAATGACAGCGACCGAGGGAAGATCGTCATCGGCCTGGATGTCGAAACTGACCAATTGAAAATCCACCTCACCGATAACGGCATCGGTATCGGCCCCGAAGATCAAAAAACCATTTTCGAAAAATTCCGCCAGGTTAAAGACGCCGCCAGGGGACGACCCAATGGTACTGGCCTGGGGCTGGCTATCAGCCAGAGCATTATCGCCTTCCATGGAGGCAGGATCTGGGTGGAGAGCACGGTGGGTGAGGGAGCGACATTTTTTTTCACCCTGCCTTTGGCCGGGCCTCCCGATCCCTCGGCAGAGTCTCACACACTCTCCGCCACCCTCACAAACTGACCGCCTTAATACCCGCCTGAAAACAAAGCGGGGGCGCCGGTAATGACCGGCGCCCCCCCAATTAACCCAGCAAAGAAAAGTCTATAGCTCGTGTCCATCCAGAAATGGTGAATCTCGCCCGAGGTCAAGGCGGGTGAGAGGCGCTGTTTCCGGACGGGCACGAGCTCATATTTTAGTCCGCCTCGGCCTTAGCTGCCTCGACGATCTTCTCGGCCATTTGGGCCGGGACTTCATCGTAGCGGGTGAACGCCATGGTGTACATGCCACGCCCGCCGGTCATGGAGCGCAGGTCCGGGGCGTAGGTGAGGAATTCAGAGAGGGGCACCTCGGCGTTGATCACCTGGTACTTGCCCTCGGTGTCCATACCCAGGACCCGCCCGCGACGGCCGTTGAGATCACCCATGATGTCGCCCATGAACTCGTCTGGAGTGGTCACAGTGACTTTCATAATGGGTTCTAGCAGGGTCGGTTTGGCCTGTTCGGCGGCCTTCTTGAAAGCCAGTGAGCCGGCGATCTTGAAAGCCATCTCGGAGCTGTCCACGGCATGGAAGGAGCCGTCGTCGAGGGTGACTTTGAAGTCCACGCAGGGAAAGCCGGCCAGAACCCCTTTTTCGCAGGCTTCCAGGACGCCCTTTTCCACGGCGGGGATATAGGTTTTGGGGATCACGCCGCCGACGATGGCGTCAACGAACTCAAAGCCGGTGCCGCGCGGCTTGGGCTCCACCTGGATCCAGCAGTCACCGAACTGGCCGTGTCCACCGGTTTGTTTTTTATGCTTACCCTGGACGCGCACCTTTTTCTTGAGGGTTTCGCGGTAGGGAACCTTGGGCAGGTTGAGGACAACTTCGACCCCGAATTTGCGCTTGAGTTTATCCGTGGTGGACTCGATGTGCACCTGACCGAGACCCGAAAGGATAATCTCCTTGGTCTCCTGGTTACGATCCAGCTTGAGGCCCGGATCCTCTTCCAGCAGTTTGACGATGGAGGAATAGATCTTGTCCTCGTCGCCCTTGGATTTTGCCGACATGGCATATGAAATCAGAGTTGGCAGAGGCGTGGCGCATTTGAACTCCACATGCTTTTTGGCATCGTCGGTTATGGTATCACCGGTAGTGGTGTCCTTGAGCTTGGCCACGGCAACGATGGACCCCGGTCCGGCCGCGGTGATGGGTTTTTGCTCCTTACCGGCGATGGAGAGGAGTTGGCTGAAGCGCTCCTTGGTATCTTTGGTGGTGTTGTAGATATTGCCGTCCTTGCCCAGGGAACCTGCGACCACCCGGAAGATGGTCAAGCGGCCGGCATAGGGATCGGCGACGGTCTTGAAGACGAAACCGGCGAAGGGGGCCGCCGGATCGGGTTTGCAGACGACTTCGGTATCTTCCTTGCCGGGCGCATGGCCCACAAAACCTTTTGTCTGGAGCGGATTGGGCAGGCAGTTCACCACGAAATCCATAAGCAGGTCGGCGCCAATGTTGCTGCTGGCGGAGCCGCAGAGCACCGGCGCGAAGACGCGGTCCAAGATACCCTGGCGCAGGGCGGCCTGGATCTCTTCGTCGCTGAGCTCCTCGCCCTCGAGGTATTTCTCGATAAGGGCGTCATCGGCTTCGGCCACGTTCTCGATGAGGGCCTCACGCTCGGCTTCGACTGCATCGGCCATGTCGGCGGGGATGTCGATGGCCTTCCCCTTGCCGTTGCCGTCGTAGGTATAGGCCTTCATACTGATGAGGTCGACGATGCCTTTGAAATTCTCCTCGGCGCCGATGGGCATCTGCACGATGATGGGTTTGGGCGTAAAGCTCTGCTTGGCATCCTCGAAGGCGCGGTTGAAATCGGCGCGTTCACGATCCAGTTTGTTGATAAAGATGGCACAGGGCAGCCCATATGTTTCGGCAAACTCCCAGACTTGCTCGGTCTGTACCTTAACGCCGTCGATGGCGTCAACGACGACGATCATGCTGTCGGCCGCCTGGAGGCAAAGCTTGGTATCGGAGATAAAGTTCTGGTCACCGGGGGTGTCCATGATGCTGATGGTGTGCTTGTTCCAGGCAAACTGGTGGAAAGCGCTGCTGATACTGCTCTGACGGTTGAGCTCCTCTGGCTCGAAATCCATTACCGTGTTGCCTTCTTCGACGCGACCGATGCGGGTGGTGACACCGGCATCATAAAGCATCACTTCTGCCAAGGAGGTTTTTCCGGCGCCGCTGTGCGCAGCGAGGGCGATGTTTCTTAACTTTTCTGCCATCTCACTCACTCTACTCCTCTCTAAGGGTGATATTTCCGCCGTTTGCCCTTGGTTTGCCGTGATCGCTTGGGTCATTTCAACGCCGTCAGGCGTGGGGATGACCCAAGCGTCTTGCGGGTGCAAGGGGGTTCCGTTCAGAGGGTGTGAATTACTGCATGCTGTATTTAGCTCGATGCCCCTGTGCAGCCACGCCCGCAGGAGCGGGGAGCATTGTAGAACCAGGGGCCGTTAAATTTTTGACATTAGCTTTTCGTGGTCTAAAAAGCAAGCCAAAATGGTTGGATTTTCAATAGTATGAATCGGTCGGAAAGCTACCGCTGCAGCAGGATGATGAACTCCTGGTTGCCTTTGGGACCCAGGATGGGGGAGGGGGTGACTGGACCGCAGGAGAGCCCCTGTTGCGAGAAAAAAAGTTTGAGCTCCTGGACGACGGTTTCACGCTGGCGTGGGTCGCGGACCACACCGCCTTTGCCCACCTGACCGCGACCCACTTCAAACTGGGGCTTGATGAGGGCCAGGATGGTACCACCAGGTTTGAGAAAGGGCAGGGTGGCGGGCACGACGATCTTGAGGGAGATAAAAGAGGTGTCGATAGCGACAAGGTCGATGTCGACCGGTACCTGCGCTCGGGTTAGGCTACGGATATTGGTGCGCTCAATGACGATTACGCGGGTGTCCTGGCGCAGCTTCCAGGCCAGCTGGCCATAGCCCACATCCACGGCGTATACCTTGGCCGCGCCCCGCTGTAGCAGGCAGTCAGTGAAGCCACCGGTGGAGGCGCCCACATCCATGCAGGTCCATCCATCCACCGTCAGGCCGGTGGCATCCAGGGCGCTGGCCAGCTTCAACCCGCCCCGGCTTACATAAGGGATATCTTCGCCCTTCAGGGTGATCTCGGCGCCATCGTCCACGCGAACCCCCGGCTTGTCCACCCGTTGGCGATCCACAAGAATCTTGCCACCCATGATGAGGGCCTGGGCGCGCTGACGACTGGGGGCCAGGCCTAAGGTCACGACACGCTGGTCGAGGCGGCTCTTCTGGACGGCCGCCATCAGTTTTCCAAAACTATCCGAGCAGCTTTGATAAGGCCATCTACATCAAGGCCATATTTGCTGCGCAGCAGCTTCTGAGGACCGTGCTCCACGAAGTGGTCGGAGATGCCCAGGCGTCGAAATTTTTCGACGCGGATGCCGGCGTCGGTGAGAGCCTCCAACACTGCGCTGCCGAAACCACCCTGCAGGACGTTCTCCTCAATGGTGATGATGCGCGGAATCCTAGTGGCCAAATCAATGATCAGCTCGGTATCGAAGGGCTTGACGAAGCGGGCGTTGACCACGGTTGCGTTGACGCCATCCTCGGCCAGCTTGCTGGCGGCGACTTCTGCCTCAGGCACCATGCTGCCGATGGCCAGGATGAGAAGATCCCCGCCCTCTGTTATGACCTCCGCTTTTCCCAGGGGAAGCGGCTGTGGGATATCATCCAGATCCACACCCACACCATTGCCGCGGGGATAACGCAGAGCGATGGGGCCGTCGTGGGTTAGGGCGGTGGCTAACATGTGCGCCAGTTCATTCTCGTCCTTGGGGGCCATGACGACCATATTGGGCAAAGAACGCAGGTAGCTTAGGTCGAAGAGACCATGGTGGGTGGGGCCGTCTTCGCCGACGATACCGCCGCGATCCAGGGCAAAAACCACGGGCAGGGATTCGATACAAACGTCGTGGACGAGCTGATCGTAGGCCCGCTGCAGAAAGGTGGAGTAGATGGCGACAACCGGACGGAACCCCTCGGTGGCCATGCCGGCGGCGAAGGTGACCCCATGCTGTTCGGCAATGCCTACGTCGAAAAAGCGCTCCGGGAAAGTATCGGCGAAGGTGGATAGGCCAGTGCCTTCTGGCATGGCGGCGGTGACGGCGATGATATGCTCATCCCCACTGGCCAGGCGGGTGAGGGTATCACCGAACACTTTGGTATAACTGGGTATCGGGCTATCCGGTCCGACGCAGGTGCCCGTCTCCGGATCAAAACAGCCTATCCCATGAAAATAGACCGGATTCTGCTCTGCCTGGGGATAGCCCTTGCCCTTGACCGAGGTGACATGCAGGAGGACAGGTTCAGACAATTCTTTAATATTATTTAGAATATCGATAAGGTGGTTAAGCTTGTGGGCATTAATGGGTCCGAAATAGTCAAAATTAAAGGCCTCGAAGAGCATGCCTGGGGTGATTAAGGCCTTGAGCGAGTCTTCGGAACGCTTGGCCCAGTTGTAGATGTTATCACCAATTCCGGGCACCGATCGGAGGAATTCGCCGAACTCCTTGCGCCAGTTCTGCAAACGGGTGGCCGAGAGGGTGCGGCTCAAGAGGGAGGAGAGGGCGCCCACGTTCTGAGAGATGGACATGTCGTTATCGTTGAGGATGACGATGAGGTCCTTGTCCTTGTGAGAGTCACCACCCTGGTTGAGGGCCTCGTAGGCCAGCCCGGCCGTCATGGAGCCGTCTCCGATGACGGCGATTACCTTGGAACGATCCTGCTTGAGGCGCTTGGCGCAGGCGATGCCCAAACCGGCAGATATGGAGGTAGAGCTGTGGCCGGTGGTGAAGGCATCGTACTCGCTCTCGCTGATCTTGGTAAACCCGCTCAGGCCCTCGTGCTGCCGGAGAGTGTCGAAACGCGCCTGGCGACCGGTGAGGAGTTTGTGGGCATAGGACTGGTGGCCCACATCCCAGACCACCTTGTCCGCAGGCGTGTCGAATACATAGTGGATGGCAATAGTCAGCTCGACCACACCGAGGCTGGACGCCAGGTGGCCGCCGTTTTTGGAGACCACCTCGACGATGCGCTGCCGAATCTCATCTGCCAATTCTGGCAACTGGTCGCGACGCAACTGCTTCAGGTCCCGGGGCGATTGTATGCGTTCAAGAAGGGTCACAGCAGCATGCCTCTTTCATGTCAGTTCAGACGCTTATCAACGGTTGCGAGCCACAATGTAGCGGGCGATGGCCCTCAGGGGATCTGCCTTGGTATCAAAGCCCGCTATGGCTTGCAAGGCATCGGCCACCAGACCATCTGCATAGGATCTGGATTCATCCAAACCGAGTAGGGCAGGGTAGGTGTTTTTTTGTCGGTCTAAGTCGGTCCCCACGGCTTTGCCCAATTTTTCAGGGTCACCGGTCACGTTGAGCACATCGTCGGCCACCTGAAAGGCCAGCCCCACATGGCGGCCATAGGCTTCCAGGGCGGATAGTTGCTCCGCATCGGCATTGGCGATCATGGCGCCACAAACCACCGCCGATTGCAGGAGTTTTCCGGTTTTGAGGGCGTGCAGGGTACGCAGATCTTCAAGATCGAGCCTGCGACCCTCAGCAGCAAGGTCACGCATCTGCCCCTCCACCATCCCCTGGTAGCCTGCGGCCCCGGCTATGCGCGCCACCACCTGCAGCCAGATGGCAGTATTCGAGGCGTCTTGCAAGGCACCCCCCTTGGCCAACACTTCGAAGGCCAGGGTAAGAAGGGCATCTCCCGCCAGAATAGCGGTGGCTTCATCAAAACAGGTGTGGCAGGTGGGCTGGCCGCGCCGCAGTTTGTCATCATCCAGGGCGGGCAGATCGTCATGGATCAAAGAGTAGGTATGGATCATCTCCAGGGCGAGGGCAGCTGGCAGGGTGGCGCGAGCCGCTCCGCCAAGAGCTTCGGCGGCGGCCATGCAGAGAATAGGGCGCAGTCGTTTGCCGCCTGCCATGAGGGAGTGGCGCATGGCGGCCACCACCCTGGGTTGGGCGGCATCTTCGGGCAACCAGCGCCCCAACGCCTGGTTGACTATCTTGGCTTTGGCCTGGAGGTAGACTTTCAGCTCAGAACCTTCGAGCTCAGATCTTGGATTAGTCAGCGTCATGGCCCTTATCGCTTGATAAAACGGTTTTATCTGGATCAAAGGGTTGGCTCTGAACGGTGCCGTCCTGACCTTTGAGCAAAATAGCTATCTTGCGTTCGGTCTCATCCAGTTTTTTGGAACAAAATTTCGAGATGGCAATGCCCTCCTCAAATTTTTTAAGGGCTTCTTCAATGGGGTAATCTTCGGATTCCAGGGCTTGGACGATCTCATCGAGCTGTTTCAAGGCTGTTTCAAAGGTCGTTTTTGTCATGAAAAATTTTCCTGTCCGTCGGCGAAGGCCGCGCTTGTTTCTGTGATAGTGGCCTCCAGGCGCCCCTGGGCCAGTTGAATCTCGACACGCTCTCCGGGAGCCGTCTCCTCGGCCCGACGCAGCGCCCGGTGCTCTGGCAGGCTGCGGGTGATGCTATACCCGCGCCGGAGAACGGACAATGGACTGAGATCATTGATCCGTTCCGTGAGGTGGTTGACCGAGTTTCTTTTATCTGAAAGAGATGCCTGCATTCCTTTCAAAAGGTAGCTGTTCAAAACTTCAAGTTTTTCACGAAGTTTTCCTGTTAAATCACTTGACATTATAGAATTAAATCGACTTATCCGCCAGGACAATAGCTCGCGATGGCGTGTCGTCAGACCCTGCATGCGCGCAATCGCCCTGAACATCAGGTCATCCAGGCGTAAGCGACTATCTGTAATGCGTCGGTGTGGGTGCCGGAGGCGCTGACTGGCCTGGGATAGCTCCCGGCGATGTGATGTCAGTTTGGTAACAACGGCTTTTTCCAGGCGGTGGCGCAGCCCCCTCAACTTCTCTCGTTGTTCATGGCCCGCGGGGAACACCAACTCGGCGGCGGCGCTGGGTGTGGGGGCACGCACATCGGCCACCAGATCGGCGATGGTGGTGTCGGTTTCGTGGCCCACCGCAGAAACCATCGGTATTGGGCAGGCCGCAATGGCCCGGGCAACCGCCTCGTTGTTAAAGGCCATCAGATCCTCGATACTGCCACCACCGCGCGCCAGAATAATCACATCGGCATATCCCCGTTCAATGGCAAGATCAATGGCCGCAACGATATCGTTCGCCGCCGTGGCACCTTGGACGGTGACGGGGATCACCTCGATGGGTATGCCGGGCCAACGCCGCCCGGACACCTGCAAGATGTCGCGGATGACACTACCGATGGGTGAGGTAATCACCCCAACGCATGAAGGCATCATCGGCAACGTCTTTTTGGCCTCGGCGCTGAACAGGCCCTCGCTGGAGAGTTTCTGTTTTAGCGCTTCAACCGCCAGGAGCAGGTCACCGGTGCCTTGAGCTTCAACGAACTCAGCGATGAACTGATAGGCACCGCGGGGGACGTAGACGCTGATACGTCCCATGGCAGCCACATGCATGCCGTCTTTAAGGGGTTGGCGCATATGCCTGGCGCTGGACCGAAACATGACGGCGTTTATTTGCGCCTTGGCGTCCTTAAGTGTGAAGTAACTATGGCCCGACGCTGCCTTTTTAAAGTTAGAAATTTCTCCAGATATCCATAAAAAAGCGAACTTTTCCTCAAGCAGTGCTTGAATAGACTGGGATAGCTCGCTGACGGTATAGATTTTTTTGGGCTGAAGTGTCAAAAGGTCGCTGCTTTCGCTACTGAATTCGTTTTCTGTTAGAATTGAGGGCGAGCGCAACCCAAGTGCCATAGCCCAAGACAATATATACAACGTCCGATAAGATATATTATGTAAACTTTTTGATGGTGGTCTGTGTTTCCTGGGTTTCGGTTGGCTCCGGGCCCTCTTTTTTTTCAGATTCGGGCTGAAACCGAATCAACAGCTCACAGACCGCCGGCACCACGAAAACATCCTCATGGGGCATCTGGGACAGACACTCCGCCAGCACCTCCACCTTACGATGGAGCTTCAGGCGGCGATCAAGGATGCAGCGGTTTTCGTTTTTAACGATGCAGAAGCCGCTGCTCACCGCAATGCCGACATTGCGAAAACTTTTCTCGGTCACCGTGACCTGGAGTTTATCCGCCAGATCCTTAAGCTCCTGGTACAACTGTTCAGGCGTCATCGTCGTCACGCATTATAGTCACCGGTAAAACGAATAACCGCTTGTAATTATTCCTTAAGGATAATTATTACCGTTCGATAACATAACAGCTTTTACCTTGAAAATAAAGATGCCTGTGTTATATTCAGGCTAACCAACAACGAACCCAATCAATCCGATACCTTATACATTTTCAGGAGGTTATGATGCAACCGCTCTCGATGCAAGGAACGCAGACCCAAGCCGTGGTAAAGGTCAACACCTTTATCCGCAGCGTCTACAATTGGATGGCCATCGGTCTAGGCCTCACCGGTCTCGTGGCCTGGTATGTGTCCAACAGCGAGGCCATGCTGCAATTGATCTTCGGCAATCGGCTCGTATTTTTCGGCCTGATCATCGGTGAACTGGCCCTGGTGTTCACCCTCAGTGCCCGCGTGCACAAGATGCAGTCCAGCACCGCTACCGGATTGTTCATCTTCTACGCCGCCCTAAATGGCGCCACCCTGGCATCCATCTTCCTGATCTACACGCGCAGCTCCATCGCCTCGACCTTCTTCGTCTGCGCCGCCACCTTCACGATCACCAGCATCTTCGGCATGACGACCAAACGCGACCTGACCAGCATCGGCAACTTCATGTTCATGGGCCTCATCGGCATCATCATCGCCTCGGTGGTCAACATGTTCGTGCGTAGCTCGGGCATGGCCATGATCATCAGCTACGTCGGTGTCATCGTCTTCGTGGGCCTGACCGCCTACGATACCCAGAAGCTGAAACACATGGCCCTCAGTCAGCCCGACAACCTCGATGCCGGCGTCAAGCGTAAAGGCGCCATCCTGGGCGCCCTCTCGCTCTATCTGGATTTCATCAACCTGTTCCTGATGCTCCTGCGCATTATGGGCAGCCGCGAATAGAAGCCTTATCATCCCAAACAAAAACGCCCCTTTACCGCGCATTAACTCGGCAAAGGGGCGTTTTTATTTTTGCAGGCTGGAAA
>JBNKKA010000120.1:0-14008 GCA_050291585.1 Desulfobacteraceae bacterium | reverse complement strand
GGCCGTCTGGAAGAAAACCGCCTTTTCCACTGTCTCGGCATGGGCATGCAGCAGGTCCATGGCTTCGTACATATGCCTGAGCTTGAGCCCTTGACATGAGGGCAGATAGACCTTGGACAGCCAGCGGTCCCAGACACCCAGCTTGGATTCAGGCGCACAAAGCCGGTTGGCAACCATGGCCAGCAGCGCCCGTTCGTAGGGCACCTGAGTGCCAGCGGCTTTCTCTACATCCTGCAAAGTCTTTTTCAGTCCCAGCTGCTCCCAGAGTGCTTCGATCACCATGGGGCATCCCAGGGCAAGGGTCTGCTTGATTTTGAGCTCGAGAAATCGGTCCAATTTGGATAACCAGTTGATATTATTAAACCCGGATCTGGCGAAAAGGCCTTTTTGGAGTACTTTTTTGCCTACTTGCTTCAGACGAAAGCCAGGTGGGGCGTCTGGATATTCCCGCAGTTCTCGCCGCTCTCTGTACAGCCGGAACCGTTATTCTGGCTTGGTTCATCCTGAAGGAGCGGCTATTGAGTCAGCAGTGGGGGGGCGGCCCTATGTGCATTGGTGCTGATCGCCCATTGACCCGCGGCCTGATCCTTAGCAACAACGCAAATGGGGATCGGCCTTTTGGCCGACCCCCATTCTAGGGAGGAAAACGATGCGATGAAAAGAGCCCTTGTTTAGGGCTCTATTTAAGCCTAAATCTGGGAATTTTGATTTTTGCCCAAGATGAATCGAAAACCGCTGGCCGCTACGAGAAGTACCACGCCCATGAGTAAGATGAAAAAAGGCTCTGGAATTGCCGGCACAGAAGTCGGTGTCCCCATGCTGAAATGGGCGCTGGCAGTTGCCGAGATCTCCGGCAGCCACCACAGCAGAGGGAAGGTCAGGAATAGGATATATATGCGTTTCATAGGGTGTCTTGCCTTATTTTGGTTTTAGGACTTTCCATGTGGTGTCTCCGGCGCAACTAGCCAGCCGGAAATTTGTCATTGAGAATTCGATCTTGCCTATCTCTCATAGCAGGGGGTGTGCCATTGTGGCTGCCGCCTGGCGGTAATTTTCACCAATGCGTTAATTATAAATATTTACAAATAGTTGGTTCGTATGCTCCTATTTGACGGCATACTGATATCACTCTTTCCTGCCCTTGCTCTCCGACTTGTATCAATGAAATTCGAGACTTTTTTTCATTAAAAATGGGTAAATGATTTCACATTTACCCGGAGCGCCTCTATAATATCGACTTGCCACCTTTGATCATTTTAAGGTAGATTTAGCATTACTGCCTTGTCATGCTATCCTTTCTGCTCTCCGTTGTGTTCATTGAACTGTCTTCCCACACAATACACATTGCCTTCCCTCGTATCGATTCCTCTGACCCTGGGCATTGTCAAGCCCTCTATACCCTTGCGTCCGTAGCTTTTTTCCACGCATGGTGGTCCTGCATCTGAACGTCGGGCATCCGAGCGGACGACGCTATCCATACAGATGTCGGCCATCCAGCGGCTGGCTTGGACAAGGAGCCGTAGTGACTATACCCGAAAGCCCGACACCGGTTTTGGTGGTGGACGATGAACCTACGGTTCTGACCCTCTTGACCCGAATTCTGGAGCGGGGGGGCTTTCGTGTTTGCGGTGCATCTTCATACGATGAGGCAGTGGCCCGGATAAAGCGCGATGCTTTCGCCACCATATTATCCGATGTGTTTATCGGGGTGCGCAGCGGCATCGACCTCTTGCGCCATGTGAATACGAATTTGGCGCATACCCCCGTGATCCTGGTGACGGGGGCGCCGACCCTCAATTCGACCTTGGAAGCCATTCGTCTTGGGGCCTATGATTATTTGCTCAAGCCGGTGGTAAAAGATGATCTGCTGGTCGCCGTCCGTCGGGCGGTGGAGGTTTATCACCTGCGGCAGTCCCAGGCGGCGGTTGAGGCTGAAAACAAAAGCTACAAGGTCCATCTGGAGCAGCAGGTCAAAGAGCGTACACAGCGTCTGCTGGAGAGCGAAAAGCGCTATCGGGTCCTATTTGAGGGCTCTCGCGATGCGATTTTCATCGCCGATCACGAGGGCCGCATGATCGACATCAACCAGGCCGCCCTGGAGATGATCGGATACAGCCTCGACGAGATTAAGGCCATCTCAGGCTTTGAGCTCTTCGTCGACCAGAATCAGCTGAACCAATTCCAGGATGAGATCTTAAAGGAAGGCGCCGTCCATGATTTTGAAGCCCGTTTGTCGAGAAAAGACGGAGCGCTTATCGATGCCCTCATTAGTGCCTCCCTCAACCGTGATGACGAAGCGACCATCCAGGGCTATCACGGCATCGTACGCAACGTAACTTTGCAGAAGCGAAGCGCCAAGCGGATTCGTCAACAGAAGGAGTTCCTCGAAACCGTCGTCGAATCTTTGACCCACCCCTTCTACGTGGTCGATGTGGAGAGTCATCGAATCGTGCTGGCAAACACGGCGGCAAGGCAGCTGGGTGGCGGAGAGGGGCAGACCTGCTATGAAATCACGCGTCATCTGACCAGCGCGTGCCAAGGGGAAAACCTAGCTTGTCCCCTCGACGAGGTGATCCGCACCCGCCAGCCTCTGATGCTCGAGCAGCGCTTCAGACTGCCGGACGGCAGTGAATGCTATATGGAGGTATACGGTTACCCCATCATCGATGCCGCCGGCGATGTGGTCCAGATGATAGAGTATTGCCTCGATGTTACCCGCCGCAAACAAGTGGAGCTGGAGCTCAAAAAGCGCGACGCTATCCTCGAGGCGGTTCGCTTCGTGGCCGAAATTTTCCTGGAATCAACGCGTTGGGAGGAGGGCATCGACCTGGCCCTCCGACAATTGGGCCGCACCACGGGGGTCAGTCGAGTATACATCGCCGAGGCTCTGGAGGCGACCCAGGTGCCGAGCCCCATGCGCCTGCGCTGGGATTGGGCCAGCGCCCAGGTGGTGCCCAAACGCCAGTTTTGGGGCCCCCAGGCCAATCCCGAAGAGTTGCACGACCTGGATGAGTGGCAAAAACGGCTTCGGGAAGGCATTTCAATTCAGGGCAGCTACTATGATTTTTCCCACCAGGAGCAGGGCTGGTTGCAGCGCCAGGAGATCCAAGCCACTGTGGTGGTGCCCATCTTCGTGGAGAAAAAATGGTGGGGCCTCATCGGTTTCGACGATTGCCGTGAACCGCGTATCTGGTCCCAGGCCGAAGTGGGGGCCCTCAAGGTGGCCGCAGAAACCCTGGGTGCCGCTATTCATCATGGAGAACGGGATCAGGAGCGGCGCCGCCTGGCAGCCGCCATCGAACAGTCCACCGACAGCATCACCATTATGACGCCTGATGGGCGTGTGCAGTATGTCAATCCGGCCTTCAGCAAGATCTCCGGATTTGCCCGCGATGAGGTGTTGGGCCGCAGACTGACCCAGTTGGTGCGCAGTGAGGAGAGTGAGCGCCTCTACCCCCAGATCATGCAGCGGCTTTCCAAGGGGCTTTCCTGGACCGGTTCTGCAAACACTTGGCGCAAAGACCGCACGGCCTATGTGGAGGAGTCGACCCTCTTTCCCATTAAGGGTGCCGGTGGTGAATTGGTTAATATTGTCGCCATCCAGCGAGATGTCACCAATAAAAAAAGGATGGAAAGCATCATTGAATCCGCCAACCTCATGGACAACCTCGGCTATATCTTTACCGGCTTGCGTCACGAGATCGGCAACCCGCTCAATTCCTTAAAAATGAGCCTGACAGTTTTGTCTAAGAATCTTGATACGTTCCCCGAGGACCGGGTGGTTGAGTTCATCGATCGGGGGCTCGACGAAGTCACCCGCATGGAGTACCTCCTGAAAGCCTTTAAAAATTTCAGCCTTTATGATTCACCCGAGATCACAGGGGTCTCTCTGGCAGACTTCATGACCAAGTTCGTCGGTTTGATTCGCGATGATTTTCAGCAGCGCGGCATCCGCATAGTGACCCGCCAGGAAGATCCATCCCTTTGTGTCGCCGCAGACACGCGCATGCTCCACCAGGTGCTCCTCAACCTGATGACCAATGCGGCGGATGCCTTGGCGGATACACCCGCAGCGCGCATCGACATCCATGTGCAAAAACATCCCCCCTGGGTGCAATTGCGTGTGCGCGACAACGGCGCCGGCATGACGGACGAAGAGCTCAGCCACATCTTCACGCCGTTCTTTACATCCAAGGCCAAAGGGACCGGTCTGGGCATGGTGATCGTCCGTAAAATGCTGCTCAAGATGGAGGCCACCATCCGCGTGGAGAGCGAAAAAGGGATGGGAAGCACGGTGATGATAGACCTTCCGGAGGCCAAAGATGGCGCCTGATCCCACCACGCCCCAACACCTGTTGATCGTTGATGACGACCGCCTGCTGGGGGATAGTCTGGTCCATGGGCTGGCCGACTTGCCCCTCACCATCGAGTGTGTCCACCAGGGCAGCAGTGCCCTCACGGCCTGTGAGAAGGCCCGTTATGACCTCATCCTTCTGGATCAGAAACTACCTGATGCCAATGGGGTGGACCTCTGCACGAGGTTTTTGAGTCATAACGAAGCCACCAAGATCATCTTCATGACCGCTTATCCGAGTTTCGATAACGCCCTGGCAGCCATCAAGGTGGGCGCTTACGATTATCTCTCCAAACCATTTGAGCTCGATGCGGTTAGACTGGCGTTGCAACGGGCCCTACATACTGCCAGGCTGGAGCGGGTGGCTCAAGCGGATCACTATCAACGTGAGCAAGAGGCTGGCCGTGCGCTTTTATTGGGCAACCAGGGTGAGATGGCTGAGGTGCAGCGCCTCGTTGATCTGGCGGCCGCGGAGGATGCCGCCGTCCTGATCACGGGCGAAACTGGAACAGGCAAGGGGGTTGCCGCTAAAACCATCCATGCCCGCGGGAAGCGCAGTGCCGCAACCTTCATCTCGATCAATTGCGCCGCCATCCCGGCAGCCCTCATGGAGGCCGAACTTTTCGGCTACGAACAGGGGGCTTTCACCGGGGCGGCGGGGGCTCGGCCGGGAATCTTCGAAACGGCTGCCGGTGGTAGCCTTTTGTTGGACGAACTGGGAGAGATGCCCCAGAATCTGCAGGCCAAACTCCTCGGTGTTCTCGATGATAAGAAAGTCCAGCGCATTGGCAGCCAGACCGCCCGCCATGTGGATACACGCGTCATCGCCGCTACCAACCGACCCTTGGAGCAGGCTATGCAAAGCGGTGGCTTTCGACAGGACCTCTACTATCGCCTCTCGGTGATCGTCATCGCCATGCCCCCCTTGCGAAGCCATATTGGCGATTTACCAGCCCTGTGCGATCATTTTCTCCGGTTGCTGGCCCCGCGGCAACCGCTGCGGATCGCCCCTGCGGAGATGGCACGACTCTCTGGCTACCATTGGCCTGGGAACGTACGGGAGCTGCGTAATATTTTAGAGCGGGCCGTGATTCTGCAGGAAGGTCCCAATTTGTTCCCCTCCCGTTTGCTGCAATTTAATCCAGTCTCGTTGCCACCGACGCCGCAGATCGGGAGTACTGATACACTGTCCCGCAGCTTACGGTCCATTGAACAGGCCCATATCCAAAATGTCCTCTCCCAATGCGATCACAACCACAGTCATGCGGCCAGGGTCCTCGAGATCTCCCGCTCCACCCTGATTCGAAAGCTCAAGACGTATGGGTTCAATGGGCGCGATGGTGCCTGCAACCAGGGCGCCCAATAAGAACCCATGGTTCAAACCAGGTCACTGTCCTAAAACAGGTCACCTGGTTTGCGACACTTGCTTATGGCTCAATTTACCATATAAAATAACTACCTGATAATATGTAATATAATATTCATGTGTCGGCTGGCATAAGCATTGCTCTACACCGGATAGGAGCCAGAACATGAAACATGTATTGATCGTCGATGATGAACAATCTTTTTTACTGACCCTATCCACTGGCCTGGAGAGCTATGCGGATCAGTTTCAGGTGGTAACCGCCCAGGATGGACTGGCGGCCATCGCCGTGTTGGAGGACCAGAGCGTCGACCTCGTAGTGACCGATCTGCGCATGCCCGAAATGGACGGGTTCGAGCTCATGGCCTACATGGCGTCCAACTATCCCGCCATTCCGGTGGTGGTCCTCACCGCCCACGCTACGCCCGAAACCGAGCAGCAACTCAGCTTGCCCAACACCATCCGCATTCTCGAAAAACCCGTCGACTTCGACGAGCTCACCGAGATCATACTGGATAATTTGCAGGGGAAGGACACGGGGGGCAGCGTGACCGGGATATCCCTGCCCAGCTTCATGGACCTCATCGAAAAAGAGGAGAAGAGTTGCATGCTTGAGGTCCACAAAAACGAGCTGCGCGTGGGGGTGTTACTCTTCCACCGGGGCGAGCTTTGGGATGCTCTCTCGCGTGACCTCAAAGGAATCGAGGCCGTCTTTGACCTGCTCGCTCTTGATGAAGTCCAGATCCACTACCGTGATCTGCCCAAGAAAAAAATCAAACGGCGGATCAAGGTTAATTTAATCAGCCTGCTGATGGAAAGTGCACGGCGTCAGGATGAGAAAGCCGACGGCGACGCACTTTCCGCAGAACCCGATGTCATCACGGGATCTCCCCCGGTCGACACCCCATCTGCATCTACCGGTGAACAATCGGATGAGGCGGACGCGATATCCACCGTCAAGGAGAATCCCCCCACAGACCCCTTTCAGAAAGGAGCCAATAAAATGGCAGAGATGACCGAAGCATTGGATAAGTTTAAGAGCGTAGAGGGCTTTCAAGCCGCGGGTGTTTTTTCTCCCCAGGGAGAGATGGTGGCCAGCTTCAACCCTGCTAACATCAAGTTGGACGAACTCGGTGCCCTGGCCAACGATGTGCTTCTCAAGGCCCAGAAGGCCACTGAGATTATGAACGTCGGCCGCGGCCAGATTGTCCATGTTGAGGCCCCCAAGGCCCACGTGCTGGCGCGCTGTCTCAACGAAGCCACCGACTTTGCCGCCAGCGCCGCCGGGCGTGCCCATGTGCACATGGTGCTGATCCTCGAAAAAGAGGCCAATGTGGCCATGGCCAAGATGAAGCTCGACGGCATCATCCAGGAAATTGCTGCGTTTTTCAGGTAATCGTTGTCGAACACCGAATACCGGTGAAGGCCCCACCGTTTCGCTCGCAAGAGGCGAATCGGTGGGGGACTTCGTCAGGGGTAATTCCATCTACGGACAGGTCACCTCAAGCTGATGATCCTTAGCACCAAACCCCAAGCACTTCTCGACAGCCTCACCAAAGCGAAGGCGGTATATGTTGAGGAGGTCGTTCCTGGCCAGCTGCCGTCCGCCAGCCACAACCCCTACCGGTCTGGCTACGAGTGGCTCTTTGTGTACGAGCGCCGACTGGCCAAGGTGTTGCGGCCCTATATGGCCTCTTTTCGCCACAAGGTGATCGGCGATGGTGGCCTCATCGGCGAGGGTGGCCTTCTTTGTGAGGCCCTCTCCAACGCCTTTTACTACGGCCACGGCAAGGATCCCATGCTTCCCCTTGGCGTGCGCGTCTGGGTGGGAGAATCCGGTTTCCTGGTGAGCATCCAGGATCAGGGGCCGGGTTTCAATGTCTCCGGGGTGCTGAGACAGTTTCGTCAGGGCGGTACCTATTTTCATACGGCGGGTAACGGGCTGCGCACCATGACGGCCTCCAAGCACTTCGCCGTGACCTATAATGCCCGGGGTACTTGCTGGTATCTGCTTTATCGTTTCGATGAAGACTACGCCATGTTTGGCGATGCCTCCGGTCCCACAAGGCGGACAGAGGCATCCATTCACCTGGTCCCCCCCCCAGAGGCGATTGCCAGCCTTCAGGCCGCCTTGCTTCTCCCCCGGGATCACGCCCCGGCATCCGGATTTGGATTGGCCCCCGACACTGCAAGGGAATTGGTCGCCCTCCTCACCGCCTTGCAAACGGATCTGGCTGACCTGGGTGGCCGGATCGGTAGCCGCTCCACCCTGCACCTGAGCGTCGAGGCAGCTGATGGCTGTTGGTTGCTCGACTGCACCGCATTTGGGGCCGGCACCCTCGCATGCATGCCCAAACCGCAGACGCCCCTTGCCGTCGCCCGAGCCACTTTGCCAAAACTGCGCCGTTTCTTTGTCGAAATGGAACCCCATGCGAGGGACTAATATCACACGACTGCCCGAGAAATCGGCGACCGGACACCCCCTGCCCATTCGCATCGATCTGCACGTGCACACCCGGCGTTACTCCGCCTGCGCCCCCTCTCTGGCACTTGAACAGATCGTGGCGGTGCTAAATCGCGGATGGCTCGATGGGGTCGTCCTCACCGACCATGATGTTCTCTGGCCAAGGGTTGAGATTCAGGCCCTTAACGCCAAACTTCAACGCGGGAGGATTTATCGGGGCATTGAAGCGAGTAGCTGCAACGGTCATTTCCTCCTCATCGGGGTTGAAAATATGGGCGCCATCCACCCCGGTGACCCTATTGAAACCCTGCAATCGGCAGCCCATGGCCAAGGGGCAGCGGTCATCTGGGCCCATCCCCAGCAACGCTACAGCCAAATCACCCAGCCCCTCGCTGGTGCCCGTTTGCCGGTCGGTATCGATGCCATCGAGGTGGCCAGTACGGTGACGACGGACAAGGCTGCCTCCGCTGCACAAAGGTTAGCAAGGCGTCACGGACTGCCCATGGTGGCTGGCAGCGATGCCCACTGTGCGGCGGCTGTGGGGCAGGTGCTAACCCGTTTTGCAGAATTACCTGCCGATGAAGGCGCTCTCGCAGAGATGATCCGCCGAGGGCACTGTGCACCCCACGTATCCGATCCTATCCTCAAGGCCTGTTCCTGAGTCGGGCGCCCGGCCTTCTGTCATCGGTCGTTATTCTGAACCCAGCGCTTGTTCCCCTTCACAGTATCCATAGATTGGCAAGCAGGCTTCTGAATGGTATGAGATAGTGCTATGCCCGCTCTATTTTAGCGAGTGGGATCCTCTGCCTTCGGTGTAGAGCACTTACTTCTACCAGTTTGACCGATAACCGCCTAACCTAAGGATGCCTCCATGCAGCGCGAAATCGTCAACAAGTCCGTTTTGCTTCTGGTGGTGCTCTTTATCTCGGCCATTTTTCTCTCCATGATCCGCTCGTTTTTAATGGCTATCTTTCTGGCTGGGTTGTTTGCCGCCTTGGTCCATCCGGTCTATGCTCGATTGGCGCATTTGTTTAAGGGTCGCCGGTCTCTGGCCTCCCTGACCACAATCCTCCTGGTGATCTGCTTTATCCTCCTGCCCCTCGCTGGACTGATGGGCATCGTCACTGCCCAGGCCCTCAAGGTGGGTCATTCGGTGACCCCCTGGGTACAGAAGCAGATCGCCGAACCGGACGCCTTTTTTTCCTTCTTGAAGTCTTTGCCCTACTTCGATCAGATCGCCCCCTACCGCGACCTGCTCTTCCAGAAGGCCGGCGAACTGGTTGGTGGTATCAGCACCTTCCTGATTCACAGCCTCTCCTCGGGAGCCAAGGGAACGATGAACTTCCTCTTCACCACCTTCGTCCTGCTCTACACCATGTACTTTTTCCTCATGGACGGTTATCAGCTGGTCAACAAGATCCTCTACTACCTGCCCCTCGAAGACGCCGACGAGCAGCGCCTCCTAGTGCGTTTTACCTCCGTGACCCGGGCGACGCTCAAAGGTACCGCCGTTATCGGTGCGCTCCAGGGTGGGTTGGCCGGGGTGGCTTTTGCCATGGCGGGCATCCCCAGTCCGGCTTTCTGGGGATTGATCATGGTGCTGCTCTCGATTCTGCCGGGGATTGGCACGGCCCTGGTATGGATTCCGGCAGCCATTATCCTGGCGGCATCCGGTCACCTAGCCAAAGCCACTGCTTTGGCCCTCTTCTGCGGGGTGGTGGTGGGCAGCCTGGACAACCTGCTGCGGCCGCGTCTGGTGGGCAAGGACATTCAGATGCACGAGCTGCTGATCTTTTTTGGCACCCTGGGGGGTATCCTCATGTTCGGTGTGGTGGGCTTCATCATCGGCCCCATTATTGCCGCCCTCTTCATCACCGTCTGGGACATCTACGGGGTCAGCTTCGCCGCGGTGCTGCCGGAAACAGGCCTGGCTATCTCCGAGGCGATGAAGGGCGCAGATGATACGGAGACCCAGGCGACGGAGGGGGATTCTGCTACACCCCATTCGAAAGGCGATGATGCCCGTGGGGATGGACCGCCGAGAATTGGATAGGAATAGAGGCACTCAGATGGAAGCAGGCACCCATGGCACCGTTTTGGTCATTGAGGATGATCCCCGCACCGCGGAACTGATCGCCACCTACCTGGAGCGGGAGGGCTTCGACGCTCTCACCGCCGGAGACGGGAAATTGGGGCTCCAAAAGATCCGCATCCACAAGCCCATCCTGGTGATCCTCGACATCATGCTGCCAGGGATGGACGGTTGGGACATCTGCCGGGAGATGCGCCGTTTCACCGAGATTCCCGTGATCATGCTCACCGCCCGGGGGGATGAGATTGACCGCATCTCTGGTCTTACCCTGGGGGCCGATGACTATGTTGTCAAACCCTTCAGCCCGCGGGAGCTGATGGCCCGCGTACGCGCCATCCTGCGACGCAGCGGCCCGCCAAGGGCGTCTGCCACCAGCCTTCTCACCTGCGAAGACCTGGTGCTCGATCCCGTTAAAAGGCGGGTCACCATTGGCAGTCGGGCCCTGAGTCTGACCCCCCACGAGTACACCCTCCTACATCGTCTGATGGGCGCTCCCGGGCGGGTCTTCAGTCGTGATGAGTTAATAACCAGCCTCTACCCCCGTGGAGAGACCCACGTGGTCGACCGGGTCGTAGATGTGCATATCGGCAAGCTGCGCCAGAAAATCGAAACCGATCCCGCAGCCCCCCGCTTTGTCCTCACCGTGCGCGGCATGGGCTATCGTTTTCGTGATCCGGAAGAGACTGAGCGCTGACTACCATGGGCCGAAGCCGTCTGATCTGGAAGCTATTGGGCATCGTAACTAGTATGAAAGCCTTGCTGATGATCCGGTTTAGGCTGGCCGTGGACTATCAGGCGGTTTGATGCGTACCCAATAGCGGCAGTGTGCATGGAGTTCGAGAACCCGCATCGACTGAGGATATCGCCTTATGGGCCGAAGCCGTCTGATCTGGAAGCTATTGGGCATCATAGCCTGCGTCATCGCCCTCTTGATAAGCATGGTCTGGCTGGCAGTGGATTACCTAGCGGCCGGCTATTTTAGCGTCCTCATGGAGAAGTACCACATCTCTCCGGAATCCAGCCACGCCATGTTCGTTGAGGCGATCCATACCTACCTCATCTGGGCCTCTTTGGGTGGCGTTCTCATGGCTGGGGTACTGAGTTTTTGGCTTTTACGACGAGCGCTTGAGCCCCTGACGACCATGACGGCGAGCACACGCCAGATCTCCAGTGGCGATTACTCCGCCCGGGTGGCGGTACGTTCCGGGGACGAGGTCGGTCAACTGGCTGTGGCCTTCAACCGTATGGCCGGCAACCTCGAGCGTCTGGAGGGGCTACGTCGAGAGCTGATGATCGACGTGGCCCACGAGCTGCGCACCCCTCTGACCAACATGCGCGGCTACCTCGAGGCCCTCGTGGACGGGGTCCTACCGCCCACGGAGGAGAACTTCAAACTGCTCCAGGCTGACACCCTCAGGATCGTACACCTTACCGAAGACATCCTCAAAATGGCCAAAGCCGATGCGGCCCGAAAGCATCTGGACCCTCTGCAGTTGTTTCTGCCCGCAATTATCCATACTGAACTCAAACAGATGCGCCCGCGCTTTCAGGCCAAGGCGATCTCCGTCGTCCAAGATTTTGCCCGAATTGACGCCAGTGTTGATGCTGACCCTCATATGCTCGGGCAAGTGGTGCGCAATCTCTTGGAGAACGCTTTGCGCTACACCCCGGCCGGCGGCCGTCTAAGTATCGAGCTGGAGGGGCATCCAGATGCGGTTACGGCTATCTTCAGCAATAGCGTCGAAGGATTCGACCCAGATACCCTCCCTTTTCTGTTTGAGCGTTTTTACCGCGGTGAACGCTCCCGCTCACGGGACCTTGGGGGCGCCGGCATCGGATTGGCTATCGTCAAAGAGCTGATCGAGGCTCATGGCGGCGCTGTGGCGGTGGAATATGAGGATACGATCTTCTCCATCAGCTTCCGTCTGCCCCTTGCCAAGGGGGCGCCTGAAACGCTTTGAAGCGAGTCGCTTATGTCTGATAAATAATAGAATTAATGAGCAAAAAAATTGTTAGACACCTATCTTTACCCAATCTTTATCTCCCCCTTGCCTAAAACTGCTTATATTGGAATTGAATCAGTTGGCAGATCACCGCGAAGGTTGCTTGGATGACCATCGCTTCGATCCCTATACGGGAGTTTGCAAAAAAGGAGATGCTGATGAAACTATTGTTTCCCATAATCGGATTGGTTGTGTTGGTGGCATTGGTGGGGCATGCCCTCGGGGTAAAGAGCGGTGACGCCAAAACCCAGGTCAAGGTTCCTATGGATGAGAGCTTGCGTGTGGCCACCTTTGCCGGCGGCTGTTTTTGGTGCACGGAATCGGATTTTGAGAAGGTCGACGGGGTTGAGGCGGTGATCTCCGGTTATACCGGGGGGGTGGAGGAGAACCCCACCTACGAAGAGGTCTCCATGGGGGCCACCGGTCATTATGAAGCGATTCAGGTGTACTTTGATCCCGAGCGTATCACCTACGAAGCCCTGCTTGACGTTTTCTGGCGCCACGTGGATCCCACCGATCCGGGGGGGCAGTTTGTCGACAGGGGCAAGCAATACCGTTCGGCCATCTTTTTCCACGACGAGGACCAACGCAAACTAGCCGAGGCTTCCAAAGCGAAGCTGGCAGGTATGGCAGTCTTCGACAAGGCTCTGGTGACGCCCCTCCTGCCCCTGACCCAGTTCTACGCAGCCGAAGACTATCATCAGGATTTTTACAAAAAGAGCCCCCAGCGCTACCACTCCTATCGCCAGGGTTCCGGGCGGGATCAATTCATCAAAAGTGTCTGGGGTGAGATGGAGAAGAAAATAATGAAAACGGCCTCGACATCCGTTTCCAAGGAGAATTATGGGCGCCCAAGCAATGAAGAGCTGCGCGAAAAGCTCACCCCCTTACAATACAAGGTGGTCCGCCAGGAAGGCACCGAGCCGCCTTTTCAGAACGAGTATTGGGACAACAAGGCGGAAGGTCTATATGTGGACATCGTCTCCGGCGAGCCCCTCTTCAGTTCGCGCCATAAGTTCAAAAGCGGTACCGGCTGGCCCAGCTTCACCCAGCCCCTGGTGGCGGAGAACGTGGTCTCCAAGGAGGACCGCAGCTTTCTCATGGTGCGCACCGAGGTGCGCAGCAAGCATGGTGACTCCCACCTAGGCCATCTATTCGACGATGGCCCCGCTCCCACCGGTTTGCGTTACTGCATCAACTCCGCCTCCCTGCGTTTTGTCCCCAAGGAGAAACTGGTTGAAGCGGGCTATGGGCAGTTCGAGAGCCATTTCATGGACGAATAGCGAATCCACAACACGTCTAACACAAGAAAATGCCGCCCAGTCTTTTGGGCGGCTTTTTCTATGCCTCTCCTGGGACAGCTGGTGTGGTCCATGATCTTTACAGAATCATTACCCGAGCTTTATGCGTCCTTGAATGTAGGATCTTACTCTTCAGAGTAGAGATGTTTTGTCTTTGTCTCGGCGGCCATTGAGACAATCTTTCCACAATTCAAAGGAGGCTTATCATGACCCCATTGCGTGTATTCATTTTTTCATTTTGGGTGCTTCTGCTTTCTGCGGCCGTTGCCACTGCCGCTGATCTCACCCTAACCCTCACCAATCTCACCAACGGCACCTATTTTACGCCGCTTTTGGTCAGTGCCCATGATGACGGCGCAGACCTCTTCGAACCCGGTACAACGGCCAGCGATGAACTGGTGGCCATGGCTGAAGGTGGGAATATTGAC
>JBNKKA010000119.1:0-14012 GCA_050291585.1 Desulfobacteraceae bacterium | reverse complement strand
AACTTCGGATTCGTTGGCATAGCGCCAGTTGGTTTCAGACTGGGGCTCAACACCGCCGGAACCGCAGAATACGCCGACACCGCCGTCGAGAACCTTCAGGGAGCGGTAGACCTCAATGGTGAAATCCACGTGTCCGGGGGTGTCAATGATGTTCAGGCGGTGGTTGTTCCACTCACAGGAGGTGGCAGCGGACTGGATGGTGATACCACGCTCGCGCTCCTCCGGAGCCTTGTCGATCGCGTCGAAGGGCGTGTAGTCGGCCAGGCCCTTCTTGGAAAGGACTTCGGTGATCGCCGCGGTCAGGGTCGTCTTGCCGTGGTCGATGTGCCCAATCGTGCCTACGTTTACATGCGGCTTGGTCCGCTCAAACTTTTCCTTCGCCATCGTCTCGTCCTCCCACTCAAACGGACTAAAAATTAGACAAAGAAATAGGTTTTAAATTTTGGCGAGCCGAAAAACAGCCGTGAATTTAAAACCTATCGATTACGAGATATTCAGATAGTACCAGAATTCGATCTACCAACGATAGTGTGCAAAGGCCTTGTTGGCTTCCGCCATTCTATGGGTGTCTTCACGCTTTTTTACCGAAGCGCCGCGGCCGTTGAAAGCGTCCAGCAGTTCACCGGCCAGCTTGTTGGCAAACCCGCGTTCGGACCGTGCCCGTGAGTAGTTGATTACCCAACGCATACCCAAGGCCATACGACGAACCGGACGAATTTCGGTCGGCACTTGATAGGTTGATCCACCGACCCGGCGGGATTTTACCTCGACGACGGGCTTGACGTTTTCAAGTGCCTTTTCAAACACCTTGAGAGGCTCTTCTTTACTCTTCTGCTCAATGATGTCGAAGGCGCCGTAAAGCAAGCCTTCGGCGACGCTTTTTTTGCCATCCCGCATGATCGAGGCGATAAACCTGGCCACTAATTTGCTGCCATATTTGGCGTCGGGAATGACCACCCGCTCCGGTACTTCTCTTCTTCTCGGCATAGCCTACACCACTTTATAAATGTCTTAGTTCAATAAAAATAAGAACCTGATCGATGTCGAACCGACAGCCGCATGCGGCTGCTCCCCAGCCTATTTGGGTCGTTTCGCACCATACTTTGAACGACCTTGCCGACGATCCTCGACCCCTAGGGTATCCAGAGTGCCGCGCACGATATGGTAGCGCACACCGGGAAGGTCTTTCACACGCCCGCCGCGAACCAGAACCACAGAGTGCTCTTGGAGGTTGTGACCGATACCGGGAATATAGGCAGTCACCTCGATCCCGGTGGTAAGTCGCACCCTGGCCACCTTACGCAAGGCAGAGTTCGGTTTCTTGGGAGTAGAAGTGTAAACCCTTGTACACACACCTCTTTTTTGAGGCGCACCCTTCAGCGCAGGGGTATTGGTCTTCTTCTTGATCTGTTTTCTGCCCTTGCGGACGAGTTGGTTAATGGTCGGCATAAGCTCCTCGTGTTCGTGCAATCCGGTCTGCTTGTCAATAGGGCGCACCTAAAAAGCGTATTTGTACGTCGGTTTACCAGCCTTGTCAAGCGAATTGTCTAAAGTTTTTAAACGCTCAAAGAGCCCTCAGATTAGGGCGAATTTAAGCCCTTAAAGAGGATCTCATATGAGGTCTAATCGATCGCCAATATGGCGTGTTCAGCCAGCCCTGTGCCTGCAGGGATTAGCCTGCCCATGATCACATTTTCCTTGAGGCCGCGCAGGTAATCCTTGGCACCGCCGATGGAGGCGTCTGTTAGAACCTTGGTGGTCTCCTGGAAAGAGGCCGCCGAGATGAAGCTGTCGGTGCTCAAAGATGCCTTGGTGATCCCCATGATCAAGGGTTCAGCAGTGGCGGGTTGTTCGCCCTTTTCCACGATAGCCCGATTAGCGGCTTCAAAAACCAGGCGATCGACCTGCTCTTCGAGGATAAAGTCAGTATCGCCCACCTCGGTGATCTTAACCTTGCGCATCATCTGGCGCACGATCACCTCGATGTGTTTGTCGTTGATACGCACGCCCTGGAGTCGATAGACCTCTTGAACCTCATCCACCAGGTAGCGTGCCAAAGCGACCTCCCCCTTAATAGAAAGGATATCCTGGGGAATGGCGCTGCCGCCGATGAGGGGTTCACCGGCGCGGATATAATCGCCTTCATAAACATTGATATGTTTACCGCGCGGGATGAGGTACTCTTTTTTATCGCCCACGTCAACAGGCGTTATGGTAACGCGCTGTTTTCCCTTCTTAGTGGCCTTGGCAATGGAGACGTAGCCGTCGATCTCGCTGAGCACAGCGACCTCTTTGGGCTTACGCACCTCGAACAGCTCTGCAACACGGGGCAGGCCGCCGGTGATGTCCTTGGTCTTGGTTGTGGCGCGCGGCAATTTGGCTACAACATCGCCAGCCTGGACGCTTTCGCCCTCTTCGATCATCAAGATGGCATCGACTGGTAGGGGATAGCGGGCCAGGGATGTGGACTTGGGCAGTTTGGCGGTCTTTCCGTCTTCGCCCTTAATAGAGATGCGCGGACGCTCTTCACCCGTTCGCGATTCGGTCACCGTCCGGCTGGACTTACCCGTCACCGGGTCGACCTTCTCCTGCATACTCTTGCCCAGGACAAGATCGCCAAACTTCACCTTGCCAGGTACCTCTGTAATGATGGGAGTGGTGAAAGGGTCCCAGACGGCAAGCAAGTCTCCGGCTTTAACCTCTTGCCCGTCTTGGACGAGCAGATGGGCGCCGTAGATGACGCGGCAGCGCTCGCGCTCGCGGCCCGTCTGACCAACGATGGCGAACTCCCCACCACGACGGTTCATGACGATAACCTTGTCCTCGGCATTTTTAACCACCTTGAGCTCGTCGAACTTCACCGTACCGTCCGCACGCGCTCGTATATCGGCCTCTTCAACCCGCCTGCTGGCGGTACCACCGATGTGGAAAGTCCGCATGGTCAACTGGGTGCCGGGCTCGCCGATGGATTGGGCCGCAAGGATACCAACGGCCTGGCCGATCTCAACCCGATGCCCATGGGACAGGTCGCGCCCATAGCAGGTGGCGCAGACGCCCGACAGCGCCCTGCAGGTGAGGACGGAACGAATTTTAGCACTAGTGATGCCAGCGTCTTCGACCTTGGCCACAAGGGCTTCATCGATTTCACGCCCAGCGGGAACGATGACCTTATCGGTAAAAGGATCGAGGATGTCCTCCACCGCCACGCGTCCGAGGATACGTTCACCCAGCCGTTGAATCACCTCACCACCCTCCATGAGTGCCTCGACTACGATCCCCATGGAAGTGCCGCAATCGTGCTGCAAGATGCTACAATCCTGGGCCACATCGGCCAGGCGGCGTGTCAGGTACCCGGAGTTGGCGGTTTTAAGAGCCGTATCGGCCAACCCCTTGCGGGCACCGTGGGTTGAGATGAAGTACTGCAACACGGAAAGACCTTCACGGAAGTTGGCCTGGATGGGGGTTTCGATGATCTCCCCGGAAGGCTTGGCCATCAATCCGCGCATACCGGCCAGCTGACGCATCTGATCTTTACTTCCACGCGCACCGGAGTCCGCCATCATGAAGATGGGGTTCATAGTTTCGCGTTTGACCGGGTTGCCAGAATCGTCCTTGACCGGTTCACCCGACTCATCCAGGAGGTAGTCCAACTTCATGGCCGCCATCATCTCGTTGGCCACGTCATCCGTAGCCTTGGCCCAGATGTCGACCACCTTGTTGTACTTCTCACCCTGGGTAATGAGACCCTCGGTATACTGCCGACCGATCTCGGTAACCTGATCATCGGCGGTCTGGAGGATATTCCATTTGGCCTTGGGGATGATCATGGCATCAATGTTGATCGAGAGGCCGCCCTTGGTAGAGTACTTATAGCCAATGTCTTTGAGCTTATCGGAGAGAATGACCGTGGCCTTGGGCCCAAGATTACGGTAGGCAAAGTCTACCAGATCGCGCAGGGCACCCTTGTCCATGACGCGGTTAATCGCTTTGAAGGGAATTTCTGGGCGGCATTCCTGAACGTGGAAGAAATGAAAGCCATCTTCGCAGGCGACCGCATCGCTGATCTCACCGTCCGTCAGCGAGAAAACACTCTGGGATACTTCATCATCGGTGCCATAGATGCGCTGAAACTCGTCCTGGTGGAGCATACCGAGTTCCCCGGAAAAAACCTTATCGAAACTTTCCGAGTACGCCTCGACCAACTCATTGAAATCGGTCCCGGCCTTAATCTTCTTGGCGACCGTCTTGGCGACCTTCTCTTCGGAGACCATGAGGTGTTGCATGACCTGCACGTTGTCTTTGGGCATGATCTCCCAGAGCAGAATACGGCCGACGCTGGTATCGTAGCGCTCACCGTCGATGCGCACCTTAATGGGCGTGTGGAGAGATATCTGTTTGGCATCGTAAGCGCTACGTACTTCTTCTGGATTGGAGAAAATCTTGCCTTCTCCAGGTAGCCCGTCGATGGACAAGGTCATGTAGTAAATACCCAGAACGATATCCTGGCTGGGAACGATGATGGGACTACCGTTGGCCGGTGATAGGATATTATTTGACGAGAGCATGAGGATACGCGCCTCGATCTGGGACTCCACCGATAGGGGAACATGCACCGCCATTTGATCGCCGTCGAAATCGGCGTTGAAGGCCGTACACACCAGAGGATGAAGCTGGATGGCTTTGCCCTCGATAAGGGTGGGTTCAAAGGCCTGAATACCCAATCGATGCAGGGTCGGCGCACGGTTGAGCATGATGGGGTATTCGCGCACCACCTCGTCTAGTGTATCCCAGACCTCAGGCACCTCGCGCTCCACCATCTTCTTGGCACTCTTGACAGTCGAAACGAGACCTTTTTGTTCCAAACGGTAATATACAAAAGGCTTAAACAGCTCCAGGGCCATCTTCTTGGGAAGACCGCACTGGTGCAGGCGCAGGTTGGGACCAACCGTAATAACGGTACGGCCGGAGTAGTCCACACGCTTGCCGAGAAGGTTTTGGCGGAAACGGCCCTGCTTGCCCTTGAGGGTGTCACTAAGGGATTTGAGGGGCCGCTTGTTGGTACCCGTAATCACACGTCCGTGACGGCCATTGTCAAAGAGCACGTCAACCGATTCTTGGAGCATACGCTTCTCGTTACGCACGATGATGTCGGGCGCTTTGAGATCCACCAGGCGTTTGAGGCGATTGTTACGATTGATCACCCGGCGGTAGAGATCGTTGAGATCGGAGGTGGCAAAGCGACCGCCTTCCAGGGGCACCAAGGGACGCAGATCGGGCGGCAGCACCGGGATCACATCCATGATCATCCAAAGGGGATCCAGCCCAGAACGGCGAAAGGCATCCACGATCTTAAGGCGCTTTGACAGTTTCTGGCGCTTGGCCATGGAATTGGTAGCGCGAATATCTTCGCGCAGTTCCTGGTATAGGCTGTCCAGATCGATGTCTTCTAAAAGCGCCTGAACAGCTTCGGCGCCGATGCCGGCATCAAATTTATCGCCGTAAGTTTCAAGTGCCTCGCGATACTTCTCTTCGGACAGCAGCTGACAGCGTGTCAGAGGCGTATCTTTAGGATCGATAACGATGTAGCTGTCGAAGTAGAGGACCTTCTCCATGTTCTTGAGGGTCAAGTCGAGAAGGTTGCCGATCTTGCTGGGCAAGCTTTTCAGAAACCAGATGTGGGAGACCGGCGTGGCCAACTCGATATGGCCCATACGCTCCCGACGAACTTTGGACTGAATGACCTCGACACCACACTTCTCACAGATGACGCCGCGGTGCTTCATGCGTTTGTATTTTCCGCAGTTACATTCGTAGTCCTTGGTGGGACCGAATATTTTGGCGCAGAACAGACCTTCACGCTCCGGCTTGAAGGTGCGGTAGTTGATCGTCTCTGGTTTCTTGATCTCGCCATGGGACCACTGGCGTATCTGCTCAGATGAGGCCAGAGCAACTTGAACACCCATATAGCGACGCGGATCGGTCGGTTTTGCAAAGAAATCGTATAACGTTTCCATTCCCTCTCCCGAAAGTAAAGGGTTGGTTAAAATACTGACTGATTACCCTCTAACACCAAGGTTAATCGCGTTTTTCAAGTAGGGTCACATCAAGCCCCAAGGCCTGCAATTCTTTAGTTAGCACCTTGAAGGATTCGGGCAATCCCGGTTCGAGGATATTCTGCCCCTTGACGATCTTCTCGTACATGCGGGTACGCCCCGCCATATCGTCCGATTTGACCGTTAAAAACTCCTGCAGGGCATGGGCTGCGCCATAGGCTTCCATGGCCCAGACCTCCATCTCACCCAGACGCTGCCCACCGAATTGGGCTTTACCGCCTAAAGGCTGCTGAGTGACCAGCGAGTATGGACCGATGGAACGGGCATGGATTTTGTCATCCACAAGGTGATGGAGTTTGAGCATATACATGGTGCCCACGGTGATTTGCTCCTTGAATGCGTCACCGGTGTGCCCGTCGTATAGGGTCGTCTGGGCGGAGGTGGACCAACCCGCTTCGCTAAGCAGAGCCTTTATTTCATGCTCTTTGGCGCCGTCGAATACTGGCGTTGCCATGTGAACGCCATCCCTATAGTAAGCGCCCATCTCCTCGATCTGGTTGTCATCCAAGGCTTCGAGGGTTTCTTTGTCCTCTTCATTTGTAAAGATGCGCATCATCTTGGTGCGCAACTCATCGACTTTTTTGTTCTCAAGCAGGTTGTTGATCTGAATACCGAGGGCCCGGGCGGCGCAACCCAGATGGATCTCGAGGATCTGCCCCACGTTCATACGCGAAGGTACCCCGAGGGGGTTCAGGACCATATCCACCGCGGTACCATCCTCGAAGTAGGGCATGTCCTCGATGGGCAGGATCCGCGAAACAACGCCTTTGTTGCCGTGGCGCCCAGCCATCTTGTCACCCACTGAGAGTTTACGCTTCATGGCCACATACACCTTGACCATCTTAATCACACCCGGAGGTAGTTCATCCCCCTTCTCGAAACGCGATATCAGACGCTCGAATTTTTCACGGCAGCGATCACATTGGTCGCGAAAAACCTCAAGCTTGCGATGCAGTTGTTCAGTAACGCCGGCATCTTCCAGAACGATGCCTTCAAACTTGGCCACCGAAAGGGGTTCTAAGGCTTTGGCGTCGATCTTGGCGCCCTTAGCGATGAGGGTATTTTTCCCCTTCTTCACGGTGGTGGCGGCCTTCTGGCCCGTGAGCATTTCGATCAGATCGGCCTTGACCACCTCTTCGGTGATGCGCAACTCATCATCACGGTCCTTCTCGAGACCGGCGATCTCGTCGCCCTCGATCTGGTGGGTACGGTCGTCTTTTTCGACCCCCCGGCGGGAAAAGACCTTGGCGTCGATAACGATACCCTCTACTCCGGGCGGTACCCTGAGAGAGGTATCCTTGACGTCTCCGGCCTTTTCACCGAAGATTGCCCGGAGCAATTTTTCCTCTGGTGACAACTGGGTTTCACCCTTGGGAGTGATCTTACCTACCAGAATATCGCCCTGTTTCACCTCGGCGCCCAGACGGATGATGCCGCTGTCGTCAAGGCTCTTCAACGCCTCTTCACCCACGTTGGGAATATCGCGGGTGATCTCTTCTTTGCCCAGCTTAGTGTCGCGAGAGACGACCTCGAACTCTTCGATGTGCACGGAGGTATATACCCCGTCACGCACCAGACGTTCGGATACAAGGATAGAATCCTCAAAATTGTAGCCGCCCCAGGGCATAAAAGCCACGGTGACGTTCTTGCCCAGAGCCAATTCGCCCGCCTCGGTGGCCGGGCCGTCTGCGATAATCTGACCGGAAGTGACCCGCTGGCCTTTCTTGACGATGGGCCGCTGGTTAAAGCAGGTGTTCTGGTTTGAGCGCACAAACTTATGCAAATTGTAAATGGTCACCGGCGATTGATTCTCTTCACAATCCTGCATATCGTGGCGAACCACGATACGCGAGGCTTCAACGTTGACCACCTCGCCGTCCCGTTTGGCAACAATGGTAACGCCAGAGTCCCGGGCGACGACATGTTCGATGCCGGTGCCGACCAGGGGTGCCTGGGATTTCATCAAAGGCACGGCCTGACGCTGCATGTTGGAGCCCATCAAGGCGCGGTTGGCGTCATCGTTTTCAAGAAAAGGGATCAAGGACGCGGAAACACTCACCAGCTGATTTGGCGAAATGTCCATCAGCTCAATGTTATCGCGCTCGACCATCATGAACTCGCCCTCCACCCGTGAAGTCACCAGGGGGTTGACGTATTCGTCCTTTTCATTCACCGGTGCGTTGGCCTGGGCGATGGGATGCTCCTTCTCCTCAAAGGCGGAGAGGAAGCGAACCTCTTTGGACACCTGGGCATTCTCGACCACTCGGTAGGGTGTTTCGATGAAACCGAAGTTATTCACACGCGCATAGGTACTCAGGGAGACGATGAGGCCGATGTTGGGGCCTTCTGGGGTCTCGATGGGACAAATTCGGCCGTAATGCGAGGGGTGTACATCGCGCACTTCAAAGCCGGCCCGCTCACGGGTCAGACCACCAGGACCGAGGGCGCTCAGACGGCGCTTGTGGGTGGTTTCCGAAAGTGGGTTGGTCTGGTCCATAAACTGGCTCAGCTGACTGGTCCCGAAGAACTCCTTTACCACGGCCGACACGGGTTTAGGGTTGACCAGATCATGCGGCATGAGAGCGTCCACTTCCTGAAGGCTCATGCGCTCTTTGATAGCCCGCTCCATGCGAACCAGACCGATACGATATTGGTTTTCGAGCAGTTCGCCCACGGCACGCACTCGCCGGTTGCCGAGGTGGTCGATGTCATCCACGACTCCCTGGGTGTCGCGCAGCTCCACTAGAGTTTTGGCCGTCAAAAGAATATCTTCCTTGCGCAGGGTGCGCAGGGTGACGGGCGTATCCACTCCGAGACGATGGTTGATCTTCAAGCGTCCCACGCCTGAAAGATCGTAATAAGCAGATTTGAAAAAGAGGTTGTCCATGAAATCCTGGGCCACCTCGGCTGTGGCCGGGTTTCCTGGACGCAGGAGGCGATAGATCTCTATAAGGGCCTCTTCTTTGGCATCGATCTTATCGACCAATAGGGTCTTGCGCACTGCATCGCTGGTCCCCGGGCCGTCGATACGCAGCAGGTCGAACTCGGTGACCCCACTCTTCTCGATGCTTTCAAGGAGATCTTCATCGATCTCTTCGTTGGGCCTGACAGGGGCACCTTCAGCGCCAGCACCCGGGATCTCGGTGGCAACGACCTTTCCGAGCATATCCTCCCGGTTGATGGGGAAGGACTCTATCCCGTCAGCCAGCATTTGCTTAATCGCCCGCTGGGTGAACATGCGGCTCTTCTTGACGTACACCTCCCCAGAGTCGGGATTAATCACGTCGCGCGTGGCGCGCTGACCCTTGAGAAACTCGGGCACCAGGGCTTTATAATACTCGCCGTCACGCAGAACGACTTTTTCAGTACGATAGAAAAACGCCAACAGGTCCTCAGTGGTATACCCGAAAGCCTTAAACAAAATGGTCACCGGGAACTTACGCCGCCGGTCGATTCGGATGTAGACGATGTCTTTAGGATCGATCTCCATATCGATCCAAGAACCACGCACGGGAATAATGCGCGAGCTGTAAATGATCTTGCCGCTTGAGTGGGTCTTGCCCTTATCGTGATCGAAGAAGACACCTGAGGAACGATGCAGTTGGCTGACCACTACCCGCTCGGTTCCATTGATGATGAAAGTGCCCTTCTCGGTCATCAAGGGGATGGTGCCGAAGTAGATCTCCTGCTCCTTGATGTCACGGATATTGGAAACACCCGTCTCCTTGTCCACATCGTACACCACCAGGCGTACGGTTATGCGGACTGGAATTTCGTATGTCATTCCACGATGAATGCATTCCTCTTCGCTGTGCTTGACCTCTGCAAAACGATAGTTGACGAACTCTAGAGACGCACTACCCGTAAAGTCCTTAATGGGGAACACTGACTTAAACACCGCCTGGAGACCGATCTCCTCACGTTTCTCCGGCGGTACGTCGATCTGCAGAAAACGACGAAATGATTCTCGCTGCATTCCGATGAGATCAGGAATGTCGACAATCTTCTTGATCTTGCCGAAATTCTTTCTGATTCGCTTACTAAATGAAGCCCTTTGCGACATATCATCTCCAAAAATAAATGTAGGCGTTGTGAAAAGGGGAAGAGCAGGAAACACTCCCCGCTCTTCCCAATTCACAACCCCTGGTATAGTTGGATGATGCTGAAATTCCTATAGAATACAGTATAGATGCACCCGTGGTTGGGTAAGCATCAGGTCTGGGATCAGCCTGCTACTTTAGTTCAACCTGGGCGCCAGCTTCTTCCAACTGGGCCTTGATCTTTTCAGCTTCTTCTTTTGCGATGCCTTCTTTGACGGGTTTGGGCGCTTCGTCAACCAGGGCCTTGGCATCTTTGAGGCCAAGACCGGTGATGGCACGGACCTCTTTGATAACGCCAATTTTCTTGTCGCCGGGGGCGATGAGCATAACGTCAAACTCAGTTTGCTCTTCTGCAGCGGCGCCACCGGCATCGCCGGCAGGCATACCGCCCGCCATCATGGCGACGGGAGCAGCCGCAGAAACGCCAAACTTCTCTTCCATCTCCTTAACCATCTCGGAGAGGTCTAGGACGGTCATATTCGCAATGAACTCAATTACATCTTCTTTTGTGATATCAGCCATTAATAAATCCTCCGAAAATTCTACAAATCATTCGCTAAAATACTGCCGCCCATAGACGGCGATGCGGAAATTGCAATTGGGGTAGCAGCGGACGCAAGCCAAAAAAACGCACGTCATGCAGCTTCTTTCTGATCCTTAATCGCGTTTAGCACGTTTACCATGCGGCGCGGCACATCGCTGAGAGCGGTCACCAGCGAAGTGGGTACTGCATTCATCGTCGATAGCAGCTGAGCCAACAATTGCTCGCGGGACGGCAGCTTTGACAACGCCTCGATGGCGGCGGCGTCCAGTACCTTCCCGTTGAGAACGCCCACACGGATATCGAGCTTGGCATTCTCTTTGGCAAAGTCACACAGGACTTTGGCCGGTGCGACCGGATCCGAGTAGCTGAATGCAACTGCGTTAGGGCCTTTAAAATGGTCTTTAATGGCCTCAGCCTCAGTGCCTTCGGATGCGCGTACCAGCAGCGTATTCTTGACCACCTTGTACTGAACATCGGCAGCACGCAATTTGCGACGCAAATCGGTGACAGCGGCGACGTCAAGCCCTTTGTAGTCTGTGATGATCACCACTGCTGACTTGGAGAAATTCTCGTGCAGTTCCGCGGCTATCTCTTTTTTAGTTTCTAGCCTCAAATTCCCAACACCCCCTTTCCTCATCTGTAAAAACCGGAGGATGCAGTTCAGTAGAATCCCAAACCGTCTCGGTAGGCTGGCGGTTGCCAATTAAACACGTTCGGTAAGAAACGAATGTGCACCTACGGTCTTTGACAGGTTTATGTCCGGGCACCGCAAAGGCACCCATATCGAATATTGATCGTCCCGGCACCGTTTGCCTGAACAACCCGAATCACACTTAATTATGATTGGCCCATGAACGACAGAGCAGAAAAGGAAGCTTCCTTAATTTGCAGGAAAGCGGATCTGTCCGGCACTGCTATTTAATCAGTTCCTTCACTAGACCGGTGTCAATCTTTACGCCAGGCCCCATGGTAGTGGATACTGCGATGGCCTTCATATAGGTTCCCTTGGAAGAGGCCGGTTTCAATCGCATGAGGGTATCCATGAAAGCCGTAATGTTCTGCAGGATTTTTTCCGCACCGAAAGACACTTTTCCCATGGGAACATGCACAATACCGGTTTTCTCCACCCGGAAATCGATTTTACCCGCCTTGAGCTCGTTGATTGCGCGGGCAAGGTCGAAAGTCACGGTGCCCGTTTTAGCATTCGGCATCAGTCCGCGGGGCCCAAGCATACGGCCAATCTTGCCGACGGTACCCATCATATCGGGTGTCGCCACCGCTTTGTCGAAACCGAACCAGCCATCCTTGATCTTCTCGACGAGATCATCATTACCCACGAAATCGGCGCCAGCCTCTTTGGCCTCGGCTTCCTTTTCACCCTTAGCGAAAACGAGCACCTTGACCTCTTTGCCCAGGCCATTGGGAAGCACGACACTTCCACGAACCATCTGATCTGCGTGTCTCGGATCGACGCCCAGATTCACAGCAAGATCAACAGTTTCATCAAACTTGGCAAACGATGCATCCAGAGCCACCTGGACACCCTCAGCGAATTCATATCTTTTGAGGACATCTAAGTTCTGTCGAGCCGCTTGATATTTTTTACCCCGCTTCGGCATTTCTTTTCTTACTCCTTGTTTGGGCTAACCCACCAAGCGATTATAGCAACGCCGGCGAGTTGGCCTGCGTGCTTGATCAAGCTTGTGCAGCCACGCTGTTAGACGAATCGTTAGACGACATCGATTCCCATACTACGCGCCGTACCGGCGATAATGTTTACGGCCGCATCCAAATCGTTGGCGTTCAAATCCACCATCTTCAATTGGGCGATCTCTTCCACCTGTGCACGGGTGACCTGACCCACCCGATCCCGCTTGGGATCTGCAGCGCCTTTGGCAACTTTAGCCGCTTTCTTCAATAGAACTGCAGCCGGTGGCGTTTTGGTGATAAATTGGAAGCTGCGGTCCTGGAAAACCGTAATCACCACCGGAATGATCATGCCGGCATCATTGGCCGTTCTGGCATTAAAGGCCTTGCAAAAATCCATGATGTTGACGCCGTGCTGACCGAGCGCAGGGCCGATAGGCGGAGAGGGATTGGCCTTACCGGCCTCGACCTGCAATTTGATTAGAGCCATTACCTTTTTAGCCATTTTTCCTATTCACTCCTCACGTAACGAAAGATGGTTCGCCGTTTCTCGTTGCTATCGCTATCTATTGTCGAACCGCCAGCGCGGCTCGTTAGAGTTTGCTAACCTGTACAAAATCCAATTCCACAGGAGTTGAACGTCCAAAAATGCTCACGAGCACCTTGATCTTACCCTTTTCCGGGTTTACCTCTTCAACCGTACCATTGAAGTTGGTAAAGGGACCGTCAATGACGCGAATATCGTCCCCCTCTTCAAAGTAAAACTTCGGTTGCGGCTTTAACTTACCCGCCTCCATGCGGTTGAGAATCGTATCGGCCTCTTCGTCGCTGATGGGTGCTGGTTTGTTCCGACCTCCCAAAAAACCAGTCACCTTAGATGTATCGTTGACGATGTGCCAAGTCTCGTCGTTCAAATCCATGCGCACGAGGATATAGCCCGGGTAGAACTTGCGCGATGAGGTACGCCGTTTGCCCTTGATCAGCTCGACGATCTCTTCGGTGGGTACCACTACTTCATCGAACAGATGGCCGTAGTTGGAGGTGGAGATGCGCTCCTCCAAGGCTGCCTTGACTTTGTTTTCAAAGCCCGAATATACGTGCACAATATACCATTTAAGAGCCACGCTTCTTCTCCTTAATGGGTTAATGAAGAACGACTCTGATCAAACTGGACAGGCCCACATCAACCAGTCCCAGGAACAATGAAATGATCATCACCAGCACAATAACGACGACCGTGGAGCCCATCGTCTGCTTGCGAGAGGGCCAGGTGACCTTCTTCAGTTCGATCTTGACTTCGCGCAGAAACTGCATGGACTTGTCGATAAAATTATCCGACTTCTTAACGCTTGCGCTGCGTGTCGGTTGTTGATGCCTGCGCTGAATGGGCGCTGGTTTACGGCTCACATCGGCGCCGCCGGAAGCGCCTGGACTTACCGTTGCAAGCCCCGCCTCTTCAGCACGGGCCTTCTTTTTTTTCGGATCTTTTTTACGCTGTAATCGTCCCATTGTGCTCCTAAACAGCAACCGCGTCAAAATTTAACGGACCGGTTAGCGGCCAACATACACGTTGGCTTCTGCCAGCCGGTCCGCAAAGAAGGTGGCAGG
>JBNKKA010000118.1:0-14053 GCA_050291585.1 Desulfobacteraceae bacterium | reverse complement strand
TTCCTGCCACTGGAGTGTGTCGGGCCACTCATCGCCCTTGACCCACATTTGATTCATGGTGACGCTGTGGCTGTGGGCCGTATCCTGGATGTAGAGGGGCGTACAGCCGAGTTTGTGGATGATGCGGCGCACCACCAGCATGAGATAGGCCACGTCGATACCAAAGGGGCAGTATTGGGCGCAGCGCTTGCACAGGTTGCATTCGGTGTGGGCGATGACGGCGGCCTTCTCGATGAAGGCCGGCGAGACACGTCCCTTTTTTTTGAGCATCTCCCAAAGGGTCTGTTTGACTTTTCCCACGGGAGAATAGCGGGGGTCCTTATCGTGGGAGAGGTAGTAGTGGCAGGCCTCTGCGCACAGACCGCAGTGGATACAGGTCTCCACGTAGGTCTTGAGGCGCGCGCCGGTCTCACCTTCGATGACGGCAAGAATCGTTTTCTCGATCTTCTCGGGGGTCAGCCGAGAGACACCCACCGCTAGCCCTTGATCCAAGGCTTGGGAGGTTTCACTTTTGGCAGGCTCATCAGCCATAACAGCTACTCCTTCACTTTGATTGGCGACACTGCCGCCGGCGCCGGTAGCGCCGCGACGATGAAATCAAATAGCATCGGCAGCCCGTACCGGCTACCAGTCGCGGGCGTGGCGCACCTTGCCGAATTCTGACCCCATATAGGCCCGCGTCAAGGGGGAGAAGATCATGTGGCTCAGACGCGTAAAGGGGATCGCCATGAGCATGATCTCTCCGCTGACGATATGGGTGATCACCATGGTGGGATAGGCGAACCACTGGTGGTAGGCCAAAAAACCGGTGATAAAGGGGGCTGCCACGATAGCCAGAATCACGAAGTCTGATGCAGAAGTGACGAATTTCACTTCCGGGGTCACCAGGCGGCGGATCAAAAAATAAACGCAGCAGAGGACGACAACCACGGTCATCCCATCGGCCAAGCCATCGGGGAGGGCCCACCAGCTCAGGTCGAAGGCCTCTTCCCAAAGGACCACGTGGGAGAGTAGAAAAACCGGCGTGATAATCAGTCCGAGATGAAAGGCGAAGGTCGCAATGGTCAGACCCGGGTGAAGGCGCCAGTTCACCGTCCCGAAAGGCAGCAACCAGTGTCCGATGGAACGTAGGCTGTACTTCCAGCTCATGTAAGAATAGATGAACTTCTCGGTTCGATTGACATCCATCAGCAATCGTATCAGCCGATAGCAAACGCCCCCGAAAAAGATCAGGAAAGCCAGCCAGGCCAGGGGTCCACTGACAAAAGCGTATGCAGTTTGCATGAGTGCCCTCCTCCTTAGGCCTTGAATTCCGCGACGGGCAGTACGCGGCGGTAATAGGTGCCATCCTCGATGGTTTTGACGAGCAGCTTATCGCCCGCGGGGCTGAAGACAGGATCCCAGGCCGCCTCGCAGCGGTGGGACCAGAGCCGGTCGTCAACGGCGATGGTGTAGTGGCCGTCGATCTCCACCCTTGCGGCCACATGGTCGCCGGTCGGGCTGAACACCGGGGCCCAAGCCATGGCGAAGCGGTTGGTCCAGACCTTGTCGTCAACGATGATGTGCCAGTCCTGGCCGTTTTTGCCCAGAGCCGCCAGACGGCTGCCGTCCGGGCTCCAGACCGTAGCGACGACCATATCCTTGAATAAGGTCCCCCAGGCTTTGCCGTCCAGCGCTAGGGTCCAGCGGCCGTATTTGGGCGCCACCACGGCGGCCAGGCGGCTGCCATCGGGGCTGTAGACCTGACGCCAAACCTGGATGAAGTTAGGCTGCCAGATGAGGTCGCCATCCTGGGCCATGCCCCACTTACCCTTGACCCGCACCGGCGCCGTCACGGCCATTGAGGTGGGATGAAAGGTCGGCTCCCAGACGCTGCCGAAGATCTGCGACCAGGCCTTGCCATCCACGGCGATGGTGTAGTCGTATAGATTGACGCGCACCTCGGCTGCCAGGCGGCTGCCGTCCGGGCTGAGGACCGGCTGCCAGACATTGACGAAGCGGCTGTCCCATGCCTGGCCGTTTGCCGCCGCGGCAAAGGTGCCCTCCTGGAATTTATGCACCTCGGCACTGTCGCAGGCCTCCACCTGAACCGCCGCGGCTGTCGTGCTTCCGTCCGCGCTGAGGGCGAAATAAGTGCCGTTGGCGAAGGTGGTTTCCCAGAGACTGCCGTCCAGGGCCATGCCGTACTGCATGTCCTGCTGAACGGCCACGGCCACGTGCTCGCCGTCGGCGCTGACCAGGGGGCTCCAGACATAGCCGAACTTCTGCTCCCAGGCCTGACCGTCCACGGCTACCGTCCACTCCCCCATCTCAGACACCAGGGCGTAGCTCTTGCCGCTGGGGGTGAAGCGCAGATGCCAGGCTTTGTCGAAAACACCTTCACCGGTCTCGCCGTTCACGCAGATACTGAACTCGCCCTCGTCCACGTTGACGATGGCCCCCACTTTTTCTCCATCGGGGCTGGCGTAAGGCTCCTCAACCCAGCGGAAGCGCTCCCGCCACGCAGCGACGGGGATCTGCTTTTCGCTGCTGTCCCAATCCCAGTTTGAATTGTCAATCATACGCACTCCCTTGTGGGCATCCTAAAACCAAATGGTAGAGAGACTCGTCTTCCTCAATACAGGCGAGTATTTCGACGTAAAGATTTGTTATCGAAAGCTTAATCACAAAGCGGGAATTGAATCCCAAACGCCCATCGACAATGGTCATACCAATTAAGCGCTTGGCTGGCAATCCTCAATAAGGGATCCCGGCCCCGCCAAAACATCGGTCCCGACGACCCTTTGGAATGGGGGTTCTTCCAAATCTCCCCTGCTCATATGCCTTGAAATGAGATAAAACTCAATAAAAACTCCATTCCGCACTTCCGATATCCACGACGACATCCTTTCGACCGGCGTTTAAATTGAAAAATGCCTGCTCGACTATCGCGACCGGTTCAAGATGCATGCACTCAGTCCGGTCAGTGGGGTGATGGGGGGCAAAATGTACCATTGGGTGCTTGTTCATCACTCGCAGATTAGCAATGATCATGCGGCTAAGGGTCTTGTGTCTGCATGCCCTTTGTGCGCCGGTTTCACTGAAACAGCAAATATGGTGCCATATGACCCATACCCCGCGTAGGACAATGGCATCGTAAATTGGAAAAACTATCCGATATAAAACTTCGCCATGTCAGATGGAAAAATCTAAAATATCAGGAAGATGGCCCAGGGAGATGGGCAAGCATGGCATTCTCAAGCAGCTACGGATGAAAGCGGGGGAGATTGGGGGGAGCGAGGAATAGAGAGGGTAAAACAGGTGCCCTGCCCGGCGCGGCTCCGCAAGCGAAGGCCACCGCCATGCTGAAGCAGGAGCTTGTTGGAAATGTAGAGCCCCAGGCCAGTACCCCGTGATCCCTTGGAAGTGTAAAAAGGGGTGAAGATCTTAGCGCGTGTATCGGCGTCCATGCCAATACCGTTATCCTCCACCACAAAGGTCACCATCGATTCATCCCCAGCAACCTTGAAGGCGAGGGTGTGCCGTCGCCCAGACGGGTCGGTATCACAGGCGTCGATGGCGTTCTCGATAAGGTTGCTGATGATGGAGCGTATGATCCCGGCATCCACTCTGAAACTTCCAAGATCATCTTCGAAATGGCAGTCGAAGCGGATCTCTCTGTCATGGGCTTTGGCTTCGAAGGCCGCGACTAGGTCCTCTGCAAAGGTCCTGACTACCACCTGGCGCCACTGAAAATCCTGCACCTTGGCATAGTGCAGGATGTCGAGAACCATACGGCGGATACGCCCCACCATAAAGCCCACCATATCCACGCCCTCTTCGAGTTGCTCTGCGTTGTCACGCTTAAACCCCTTATTGAGCATGTACATGCCGGCGTCCAGACCGGTGAGGAGGCCCTTGATGCCGTGGGAGGCCGAACCGATGAGCAGCCCGATAGAGGACAATTGGTCCTGGAGCTGGCGCACCCGGGTGATATCGGTGGACATCTCCATGACATGACTGATCTCGCCGCTGGCTCCTCTTAAGGGCGCCGTCCATAGAAGCAGATGCTGCTGGCCGCCATTGGCGGTGGTGACGGTCATCTCACATTGATGCGGCTTGCCGTCCGCAAAGGTCTTGAACACCGGACAGGGGCTGCAGGGGCGCTCGCTCTGGCGGTAGACTTCGTGACAGGGAACGCCTGGCTGCAGTGCAAAGTCCCGGCGAAAACGCCTGTTGGCAGCCGTGATGCGATGGTTGCGATCCTGAACGGTGATATAGCAGGGGGCCTCTTCGAAAAGCTGCTGGTAGCGTTCGCGGGTGGTGCGCAGGGCTTCCTGGAGGCGTTGGATCTCACCCATGTCGGCGGCGATTTCGAGGACCAGCTCGACACTACCGCTGTCACCACGAATGGGTGCCGTGTGCACCATCACCGGCAGTTTCCCGCCATCCCGCTTGACCAGCTCGGACCGACAGCGCTGGCCTTGCCCAGTTTCAAAGGTCTGGGCCACCGGACTGTCGGCGGCCGCCTCAGGCCCGAGGCCATGGACCACCCATCCCGGCTGCCCGAGACGCTTGCCCAGGCGCTCCTCATAGAGGGGGTTGGCGGCGATAATCTGTAACTGGCGGTTATGCACCGACACCAGGCAGGGCAATTCGTTGAAAAAGCTCATATCGCCATCTAAATCCCCGACCAGATCCTTGAAGGCGGTGACCAACTGCTCCACGGCCTGCCCCACCGCCGCCAGGCGCTCGCGAGCCACCAGTTGTGCCGACTTCTCCTCCACGAGGCGCTCCAGGTTCTCGGTATAGGCCCGCAGCATGCGGCGCATTTCGATCTTCTCGAGGGCTCGCTTGAGGGCGATCTCAAGGATCTCGTCCCGGATGGGTTTGGTGATGAAATCGGTGGCCTCCAGCTTGAGGCACTCGATGGCCAGATCCATGTCCCCGTGGCCGGTGAGCATGATCACTTCGGTGTCCGGAGAGATACGTTTGATCTGCTTGAGCAGTTCGATGCCGTCCATGACGGGCATCTTGATATCGGTGAGCACTAAGGGCGGCCGGTGTTCGCGAAATAGATCGAGGGCCTGGCGCCCATCCACAGCGCTGAGGACCTCGTAACCGGCATCGCTCAAGCTGATGCCCAGAACCGTGCGCAGCCCCTCTTCATCGTCCACCAGAAGCAGGCGTCGATCTTCAGCCGCAGCTTGGCCCTGGCCACCGATCTCATCCACGCTGTGACGAAGGCGGTTCAAGAACCCACCAGTTTATTTGCCAGCGCCAGAAGTGCTTCTGGCTCTGGGGGTTTTTCAACATAGGCGGAAGGCGGGGGAATGGGGCTTGGGCTGCGAGCGTTGAGCATCTTGAGATAGTGGTGGAAGACGTCGGGCTTGACGGCCGAGAGCATGATGACGGGAAGTTGCGCCAATTGAGCGTCATCTTTTAGGGCGCGGTACATGAGGGCGCCGCCCTCCCCGGGCATCATCACATCCAGCACGATCAGATCCGGGGGTGCCTGGCGTGCCTGGACGAGCCCCTCACCGCCATCCCGGGTGACCACCGGCTGCCAGCCGCTGGTCTCAAAGAGGGTCTTCATGAAGATGCGCATGTCCATCTCGTCATCGACAATCAGCACCTTTTTGGGAGAAGATTCAGGTGTCACCATCCACCGCCTTATCCGGCCGGTTGACGCTCGCTACCGGACAGGCCGAACGCAGGACCACCTGTTCGACCGTGCTGCCTAAAAGCGCCAACTCCGGATCGGTCTCGCGGGTGTGGTGGGCCATGACGATGAGATCGGCCTGCGTCTCCCGCGCGAACTTGAGGATCTCCACGTGGGGGATACCCTCCCAGACTTCAACGGTGTAATTGTCATAGTCGGTGATATCACAGAGATGATGGGTTTCGATTTTTTCGCGGGCCTCGTCTATGCGGGTTTCGATCTCCGTCTGCCCGGGCGCCCGGTTGGCTGCCTTGGCGATATCTACAGCGTGGAAGACATGCAGGCGGGCGTCAACGGTTTTAGCGAGCTTGTAGGCCCAGCGAAATGCGGACTTGGAGGCCTTGGAAAAGTCGGTCCCAACGACGATGTTGGAGAAGAGTTTCCAGCAGGTAGTACAGGGCCGGCTGATGACCACCACGGGACAGCGCGCCCCCTTGGCCACCTTCTGCATGGTGGAGCCCACGATCTGGCGGTAGCGGCTGGCGCCCACATCCTCCTCGCGGGTGTGGGAACCCATAATGATCAGATCGGCGTTCTCGGCGCGCGCCTTGCGCAATATCTCCCGGTGGGGGGCCCCCACCACTGCCTCGATGCGATTGTTTTCGCTGTCTTCGAGCAGATTGGCATAGGTGTGCTTCATCTCCTCGCGCACCCACTCGATGTAGTCGGCATCCACCTGCTCGGTGTCGCCAGTGCGCACGTCGGTGATGAAGGGGCTAAACCCCCGGCTGGGCACCCCCAGCACATGAAAGATAATCAGCTCGGCATCCCACTTGAGCTCCAGATCAAAGGCGACTTTGGCTGCATTGTCGCACACCGGTGAGGCCGTCGTGGCGAACAGAATTTTTTTAAACATGGGTCATCTCCTAAATTAGGCAGGCTTCCGGCGCACTCTGGAATCCCAGTTGCCATGCCACGCCGTCCACAAATTCAAAAAGGGTGTAGACCGTGTCAAAGACAAAGGTGTCGATGCTGTCGCCAAAGATCACATGCCGCAGTTGCCCCAGGGCGAGGGGCATGTCCAGCAGCATTCCCAAAGGAATCAACTTGAGGTCGATGTAGGCCTCCCCCCTACGCCCCCACAAGGAGAGATAGATCTCCAGTTTGGGGTCCCCCGGAAAACCGATCATCTCGACGGTTTTGGAGAACTCCAGCGCATCGCAACCATTCCAATGGCAGCCCTCGGGGGACAGTTTGCCGTATTGGCCGAGAAGGTCTGAGAAGAAGGGGCTGGTGCGGGCCAGAAGGGGGTAACGGACGAGCATTCGGAAGTAGCTGCGCAGGGTCAGCGCTGGGGCCAGCTCGAGGGGATGACCCAGCACGGCCAGAACGTCATCCACCGCTTGATCTGCCCCTTGGGTCAGACTACCGTCAGCACCTAATCGGACCGCTTCCACTGCCACCCTATTCACCGCCTCTCAATCCATTCGGATCTAGACGTAAACCTCGGTATTATTCCTCTGCCGGTTTTAGGTGCTCGGGCACCTCCACCATTTTGATCAGCAGGGGCTTCAAAAAGCTCCAGCGGATCCCGATGTGGTAAACCTCCTCCAGATCCCTTATGGCATCCCAGCAGTTATGGCAAGGCGCCACCACCAGCTTGGCGCCCGTGGCCAGGATCTGATCGCGCTTGACCTGAAGGCCGATGTTGCGCTGCTCCCGGTAACGCCCGATACCGTTCAATCCGCCACCACCGCCACAGCAGAAGTTGTGCTCCTTGCAGGGCTTCATCTCGCGGAAATCCTCAGCGATATAGCTCATGATCTCCCGGGCGCAGTCGCTCAAGCCGCCGTTGCGGATATAGTTGCAGGAGTCCTGGTAAGTAACCGGCTCCTTGATTCGTTTAGCCGGATCGATCTTGAGCTTGCCGGTGCGCAGGGCCTCGGCCACCCACTCCACGTAGTGAAAACTCTCCACCGGGGTCTGGCCGGTTTTCAGGCCGGCCCAGTAAGGCCCTTCGAGCACCGTGGCGCGATAGGCGTGCCCGCACTCGGTCACTACCATGCCCTTGGGTTTCAAACGGTCCATGGCGTCGTAGACGCTTTCCACCTGCATCTTGCAGGCCGCCCAGTCACCGGCAAACATGGCCAGACTGGTCTCCTCCCAGCCTTGGCTGGGAACGGTCCAGTTCTCACCGGCGATACTGAAGAGAATCGCCGCCTCGGCCAGATCCTCGGGGTAGTGTTTCACCTCACGGGCGTTGACCGTGTAGATGAAGTCAGCATTGGGCTTGTCCACCGGGATCTCCAGTTTGGGCCAGTCATCCTCGTACTCCTCCACCATCCACTCGCAAGTCTCGACCCAGTCCTCTGTAGTGACATCCATCTGGGCCCGGTAGATGCGGTGCATGCCCGAACCGATCTTGAGTTCCCAGGGAACAAATCCCTGGGAGAAGCACAGGCCGCGCAGGTAGCCGAACATGACCCCCATGTCGATGCCGAAGGGGCAGTACATGCCGCAACGGTTGCAGCAGCTGCACTGGCTCCAGGCCACATCCATGACATGTTCCATGAAGGCGTTGTCCACCTGGCCTTTGCGGCGCACCATTTCCCCCAGGGTCGACTGAATCTTGTAGGAGGGCACCTGTTTGGGGTCTTTGTTGTTGGCCAGGTAGAAAAAGCAGCTGTCGGCGCACATACCGCAATGGGCGCAGATCTCCAGCCAGGTGCGCAGGCGCGATTTCAAGCTCTTCTGAATCGCGGCCCATAGGGCGTCGCCGTCCACATCGAGCTGTTTCATCTCCTGGTAGTATTGTTTGCCGCTCTTGTCCGACAACAAGGCGTCGAGCTGCTCTTTGGTATCCACCGTTTGTTTGTTGCACAACTTGCCTTCCGGCATAGCTCCCCCGTTTTATTGAAAACACCGCTTGTTGATTTACCAGGCCAAACCCTTGTTCTTCATGCCCCCGCGCTTGATCCCAAAATCCATCCCGATCTGAATTCGCGAGCAGAAAAAGAGGACGAAGTGGGAGAGTTTGGTCAGCGGTATGGCAACCAGCATGAGTTCCCCACTGAGTATGTGGGCGATCAGCCAGGCATCGTAGTTGCCCAGTTGATGATAGGCGCAAAACCCAGTAAAAAACGGGGCTACGGCAATGACCAGCAGCAGCAGGTCGTAGGGTTTGGTCAGAATACGCACCTCGGGCAGGGCGATGCGCCTGAGAAGAATCCCAACCGCCGCCACCATGAGGACCACCGTCATGCCGTCGGTGAGACCTTCGGGCAATGTTCCCAAGGAGAAACCCCAACGCTCCTGGAGGAGCAGGTTGTGGCCCAGGAGAAACACCGGCGTCACCAACAGGCAAATGTGGAAGACAAACACCAAGATGGTGAATACGGGGTAAAAACGCCAACTGTGGGTACCGAAGGGCAGCAACCAATACACTACCGAGCGCACGGCGCCCCTAAATCCGGCTCCGGGAAAGGCCTGATAGGCCACCCGGTCCATTTGCCAGTTGAGCCCCCTGATGTAGGTGACGATCCTCACCAGGATGCCCACGAAAAAGATGCCGAAAGACAGCCATGCAAGCGGTCCGGTAACAAAAGCGTACATCTTCTATGGCTCCTTAAATGGTGGTTATCTTAAAGCCGAACATGACAATGGTCGGCCAACATGCCATGGTTCGACCCGTATGCATTAATCTTCGTCGCGCTCGGTTAAAAAGAACCAGAAGGCCGGCATGGCCACCAGGGTCAGGACAATCAGTCCGTAGATGATGGCTTTGGTGAAAGCGATGAATTCTTGTAGTGAAAAAAAGGTTTCCATAATCTCTTTCTCTCCAATTACATACCAGCCCATGTTTTAATGGGCGGGGTAATCCGGATGGGCATACAGCACCGGCATACGGCTGACGATGAAGCGATAGACGATGATGCCGATGGTGACGATGAATACGGAGATGCCGATCTCCATCCAGCTGGGGAAGTAGCGCTCTGACGAAGGCAGATGGTAGTTGAAGGCCACCATGCTGACGTTGAAGCGGTTGACCACCACCCCGAGCACTGTCAACGCGGCGGTCCGGCGGATCAGCAAGGGATTTTTATCGCGCACACCCACGGCGTAAAGGAAGGCCGGCAGGGCCACGAAACCGAGCAGCTCCACCAGGTACCAGGCACCATACCCCGTAGCCAGATAATGCCAGTTGTTGTCGGCGGCGATACCCACCACCTTGATCATGAAATAGCCGGCCAGGACAAAGGCGGCCGCCTTGCCAAAGCCCAGAGGCAGGGTATCCTTTTCCGCCAGATGCGCTGCATCCATCTTGTGGGCGAAGAAGCGATGCGAGAGACTACTCTCGAAGATCACCATGGAGAGCCCTGCGATGATGCTGGTGATGAAGAAGTAGACCGGCAGATAGGTGGAGTACCACAAGGGGTGCAGTTTTGATGGCGCGATGAGAAAAAGAGCCCCCAAAGAACTCTGATGCAGGGTGGAGAGAATTACGCCGAAAATCGTCAGGAGGATGGTGAGTTTGACTACGATGGCGCGGGCCCATTTCAACCCCAGCCACTCCAGGGCGGCGGGGGAGAACTCGATGAAAAGCACGGTAAGATAAAGGGCCACACAGGCGCCCACTTCGAAGAGCAGCGAGGTGGTCCCCTGCTGAACGATGAAGGGATAGGGCAGCCGCCAGGGTCGCCCCACATCGTAATGCAGAGCAAACACCACCAGGGCGTATCCCAGGAAACCGGTCAGGATGGCCGGGCGCACTGCGGCATGAAAGCGCTTCATTCCGAAGAGATAGACCGCCGCCGAGGTCACATAGCCGCCCGCTGCCAGGGCTACGCCTACCAGGAGATCGAAACCGATCCAAATGCCCCAGGGGTTGTAGTCCGACAAATTGGATACCGGCCCCAGCCCTTTGGTGAACCTCAGGATGGTCAGGATAATGCCCATGACCACGATGGCGCCGGCAATGATATTGAAGCGTGAGAAGCGATTGTTTGCTTCAGAACGAATCCCTTCGGACATCACTCATCCTCCTCATTGCTGGTGGGTTCGGCACCGCCCTCGCTGGGCTTTGGAGAGTCCTCGACGACCGCACTCACGGCTGCATCTGCTTCTCCATCGGCTCCGGCCTCTGCGGCGACTGTAGCTTCGGCTGCCACTTCGGCGGCAGCCGCCGCCAGGGCTGTCTTGACCGCTTCGGCCACCTGCTTTTCGTGCTCTGCGGTCAATTTTGCGAGGGCCGCCTCCCCATCGACGGCGGCCTTCTCCTTGGCGGCGGCCAAGGTCTCGTCAGCGCTGGCCTCGGCGGCGGCCACAGCCGCTGTCACGGCTTCGGCCTGGGCTTCGGCGGCCAGTTTCTCCTTGCGCTTGTTCATGGCGTAAACGCCAGTGAGCAGCACCGGCCACAGCCCCACCACCATGGGCACCGCGCCGAGGGCACCGGATGTAAGCTTGGGGGCCGGGGTGGTGCCAAGATCCGTGCGCATGCCGAGGGTCTCAAAGGGTACTGCCGACAAGTAGAGCCAACTGGTACCACCCATTTCGCGCTCGCCGTAGATATGCTCGATGTATTGCCCGGGATGACGTGCAATCCGATTGCGGGCCAGGCGCAGGAGATCGCTTCGCTTGCCAAAGACCAGGGCCTCAGTGGGGCAGGACTCCACGCAGCCCGGCAGGAGGCCCTCCTGCACCCGCGGATGGCACAGCGTGCACTTGGTCACCTCGGGCGAAAAAGCATCGTCATATTGGTAAGCGGGAATTTCAAAGGGGCAGGCGATCATGCAATAGCGACAGCCTACACAGACCTTGGCGTTGTAGACCACGGCCCCTTCCGGTGTCTTGGTGAAGGCCTTGACAAAACAGGCCGAGGCGCATGCCGGTTCTAGGCAGTGGTTGCACTGTTTTTTGACATAGACCGGAGGCGGCCCATCGGGGGGGTTCCCTTCGGTCACCGGGGTTTGCCCGATCCGATTGACCACCGTATAGGCCCCAGCCGAGGTTCGCCGACGCTTGGCCAAAACGCCCAGGTCATCAAAGGCCGTCTCCGGGGCAGGCAGCTTGTTGACCGTGTTGCAGGCGGCCTCGCAGCGCCGGCAACCGATACAGCGCACCGTGTCGTGCAAGACGCCCATACTGTCGGGGTAGCCGGAGAACTCTTTAGTGGTGGCTGCCCGGGCCGGACCAGGTATCAGCGCGGTGGCTCCGGCGGCGCTCATCCAACCCAAAAACTTTCTTCTAGAGATCGACATGGATGCTTCCCTCTGCTCTGTTGAAGTCCAGGGGTTAGCCCTTCGGGCGTTCTTTGTGACAGACCGCACAGTCTTGGGCGGCGGGCTTGGCGATCCCCATGCGGTCGTGGCAGCCCAGACACTGCTGATGATAGGCGGCCATCAGGCCCGGCCGCTCGGTGGTCTTGACAGCCACACGGCGATCATGACAGCTGCCGCATTGCGGCGGTTGCTCGGCCGGTGGGCTCTGGTGATGGCAGCCCTGGCACAGGGTGGTCGTATCCGTGTGAAAGGCGCCGGCCAGCTTGTTGGTGGCGATGCTGTCCATAAGTGTGTTGATGATCTTGCGATGGGGCAGGCTGGCCGGCTCGAAGTGCTCGCTGAGCAGCCCAATGGTCACGGTCTCGGGGATTCGTTCCGGGTCGCGCAAAGGTGCAACCGTCGGCCGGGCGTCCAGCCATTGACGGGCCAGTGCGGCAGATTCAGCCGGTGTGGGGGCTGAACCGTCCTTGGGGGGCGGCGGAATCCGATGGCAGGCCAGGCAGGTCTGATCATCCTTTTTTGCATTCGCCGTCCTCGGCAGGTGGCACCCGGCGCATTCGGGCTTGGCTTGCTGCCGTTGATGGCAACCGATACAGCTCGCCGCGCTGCCGGCCTTGTGCATGGCCTGGGCCAGTTTGACCTGCCCCCCCTCCTTTGCCCCTTCGCTGCGATGGCAGCTGACACAATCGTTTAGGGCAGCGTGGTGGCAGGCCTTACAGCTCTGGTTGTATTGTTCGTGGGCCTTATGGTCAAAGGCCACCTGCTGCATGCCCATGCGGGTCGAGGCGAGCTGAGGGGCAACTGCGTCCGCAGGGACCGTTTTCACGAAAACGGCGTCGGGCTGGTTGCGCTCCATGCGCGGGATATCCTTGACCACCCGGATGCCGGCCTGAGCCTCGACGTCATGACAGGAGATACAGTCCGCCGGACCGGCATCTTTGCCGGCGGCGGCGCGTTCCCGGTGACAGCTGATACAGGCCTGATGAGCGGCCAGACGAATAGAGATGCGGTTCTCTACGGTGTCGGCCTGATGGCAGTAAAGGCAGGCCCCCTCTTGGCCTTTCAGGTAAACCAGCTTTTTGGCCGCCTCATCATAGGCGTGGTGGCAGGACTCGCACTTCTTCTCCAGGGTCTTGACGTGGCGATAGTGCAGGGACTTATCCAGATCGATGGGTCGCCAGCGGGTGGTTTGGGCCGTGGTGACGGCCTTCGCGGTGACGCGGTCGGTCGCATGGCAACCGCCGCAGGTAACCGGCCCACTTGATTCGCCGCTAGCGGCGATCTCGGTATGGCAGGCGATGCACTCGGCGTGGTAGATCTCCATGGTCGCCTGCTTGTCAGTATCCTTGAGACGCTTGAACTTGAGCACTGTCCCCTTTTCTCCATCCAGGTGACAGCGCTGACAGCTCAGCTCCATTTTTTCCAACGCAATGGTGTGCTTGGTGTGCCGGAAGACCACCGCGCTGCGCTCCAAAGCACCGAATTGTTTCAGGCCGTCAATGAGGATCCGATCCGCTTGGGCCTCAGCGCCCGCGGGTGCCGGCGTAGCGGCCGCCCCCACCTGTACCACCAGTGCGCCCGCGAAGCCGACGCAGCACAGCAGGGCGGCCGCCCAGATACCGAGCCTTCTTGTCATCACCGTCTGGTTACGCATTCGAATTCGCCCTTGTTCTATGGTCCGGTTGATTAAGCGATTGCCCCTCATCTTAAGAATGGCGCACGGCGAGGGGTCACTCCTCCATGGCCGTATTTTCATCCAGGAGGTCCTTCATACTGGTGTCGTCATAGATGCCATAAACGGCCGCCTTGACCTTGACCCAGAGCTGCTGCAGGGCCGGATTCTCTTCGCCGCCATCCGCAGCCGCCTTCTGGCCGCCATCGGCCAGGGGCGTCTCGACCCTCTTCTGCAAAAAACGCAACACCTCACCGACGCTGACGTCTTCCGGCGGCTTGAGGAGGTAATAGCCGCCGTAAAAGCCGCGCTTGGAGGCCACCAGGCCGCTTTTCTTGAGTTGACCGAGAATCACTTCTAAAAAACGCACGGGGATCGATTGAGCATCCGCAATAGCTGAGATCTTGGTGGGACCGCAGGTACTGCGTTTGGCCAATTCATAGATGGCGCGCACGGCGTATT
>JBNKKA010000117.1:0-14097 GCA_050291585.1 Desulfobacteraceae bacterium | reverse complement strand
GTTCTCCCCGATTCGAAGGTAGATTACCCACGCGTTACTCACCCGTGCGCCACTTTACTAATCTTAGCAAGCTAAGACGTTCTCGTACGACTTGCATGTGTTAAGCACGCCGCCAGCGTTCATTCTGAGCCAGAATCAAACTCTCCAATTAAATATTGGTTGTCGCCCAAAAGGACGACTTTCTGACAAGAGCCGAACATTGTTACTACCACTATTTAGTTTTCAAAGATCAAGCCGTCTGCCAAGCAGATCGCCAACTGTATGAAAAGAACGAAACCTTAACTATACTAAGCGGTCACAATCTGTCAACGCCTAATTTCGTTTTTAAGTCGATTTTTTTTCTTGAGAGCAGCCTTTTGAGAAGAACCTGTAATTACCATTACCATCGGCTCTGCGTCAAGATAAAAATCCGACCGTTTTCATTTTTTTGAGATCGCAAAAAAAAACCGGGGCGCGAGTCGCCCCGATGAGCGCTGTGGTTAGTATACCGCATACCGAAGTATGTCAACCACTTTTTGCTGAGTAAGAACCTCGTAGACCTTGTTCCATCCCACGATTACCAGCGGGTACCAGGAACCAGCGAAACCTACATCAAACGCTGTTTTTCGTCAATCACTTTCTTTTTTAAGAACCGCGCCGAACCCGTCAGGGTGGCTGCGAAACGAAGCGATTTCTACAGAAGCCGTGTCCCCCTGTCAACGGCTTTTTTCGATCGGCATCTTTACATGAAGAGACAATAATATAAGTATCTATATTTTTTACCATTTTAATGAAACCAACTTACCGTAAAAGCGCATCCAGCGGAGTGGATCAAGACCGTTATCCATCTCACAAGGCAATGGGCTTTGGATGGTGCCATCGATGAATTTATAGCAGCCCCTTGGGACGAATACATAGAGCAACACTTTAGCGTTGGTAGTCTGACAAGCCTCACTCCGGCACGCCGCAAAGCCGGTCCTGCAACTATTGAATGGCAAGCGTATCTAGTTTTCCAAAACGACCTTATGAAAACGCTTTTTACCTGCCCGTAGGACGAGGGCATTCTCCTTTACAGCTGCGGGAGTGATGAGCTGATCGAAGGCCGTAATACGCTCCCCGTTCACATAACCGCCCCCACCTTTTAATAGACGTCTGGCTGCCCCGCTGGAGTCGGCCAAGCCAACTTGATAGAACAGCTTGAACGCAGGGATACCATCTGCCAGTTCAGTCGAAGAGAGTGTCGTTTGGGGAACGGCGTCCTGCTGGGCGGCGCCGATCCGCCTTGGGATCTCACTGGCCGGCAGGATATCGTCCGGGAGCTCCCGCTTTCCGAACATGGCGCTGGCAGCCTCCAAGGCCTGACCGGCGGCCTCACTGCCGTGGGCCAAGGCGGTGGCCTCGTATGCCAGGATGGTTTTGGCGATGTTTAGCTCGGCCCCTTCCAGTTTCGTAACGGCCTGGATATCGACCATGGGCAAGAAGGTGAAAAGCGCCAGAAAGCGGGCCACATCCGGGTCGTCGCAGTTGATCCAGAACTGGAAGTACTCATAAGGTGAAGTGCGTTCCGGGTCGAGCCAGACGGCACCGGCGGCGGTTTTGCCCATCTTGGCCCCGCTGCTGGTGGTGATCAGGGGGAAGGTCAGGCCAAAGGCGCCTTCCGAATCGACTCTACGGATCAGATCAATGCCGGCAACGATATTGCCCCACTGGTCACTGCCTCCCATTTGCAAACGGCAGTTGTGTCGCCTGCGCAGTTCTAGAAAGTCATAAGCCTGCAATACCATATAGTTGAACTCGATGAAGCTGAGCCCCTCCTCCGAGTCCAGGCGCATCTTGTAACTCTCGGCGCGAATCATGCGATTGACCGAGAAATGACGCCCGATGTCTCTTAGAAAAGGGATATATTCAAGGCGCGTCAGCCAGTCGGCATTGTTGACCATCAGGGCTTTATCTTCTGAAAAATCTATGAAACGCGATAATTGCGCCTTGAGACCGAGGACATTCTCCGCCACTGTTTCAGCGGTGAGCAGCTTACGCATCTCGGTCTTTCCCGAGGGATCACCCACCAGGCCGGTTCCACCGCCCACCAAGGCGATGGGCCTATGTCCCGACCGCTGCATGTGGGCCAAAGACATGATGGGCACCAGACTGCCCACATGCAGACTGGAAGCCGTGGGATCAAACCCAATATAGCAGGACGCCTTTTCCCCGGCGAGATAGTTGCGCAGCTCCTGGTCGTGGGTCGTCTGGTCGATGAAGCCACGCTCCTCCAGTACATCCAATACATTGCCCATGGGCCATTTTCCTTATTCGGCTACTACACTTCGTTAACAGATTCGAGTATCAGAGTGAGATCTTCTCAGCATCTTCGTTGAAAAGAGCCAATTGGCCAGGAATGAAAAAACCGACAGATAGCCCTACTGCTATACTCGCACACCGGCTAACCGGCACACTTTATTTATTGGCATACTCGATGGCCCGCATCTCCCGGATGACGGTCACCTTGATCTGACCGGGGAAGGTCATGGACTCCTCAATTTTCTTGACGATGTCGCGGCTCATGAGAACAGCGTCCTCGTCAGTCACCTTGCCGCTCTCGACGATGACGCGCAACTCCCGGCCGGCCTGAATGGCGTAGGCGTTGTCCACCCCGCCCATTGAGTTGGCGATCCCCTCCAGGTCCTCGAGGCGTTTGATGTAGTTCTCGAGCAGCTCTTTGCGCGCGCCGGGACGGGCGCCGGAGAGGCTGTCGGCAGCCTGGACAAGCAGGTCATAGACCGAGGAGGGCGGCACATCTTCGTGGTGGGCGCCCACGGCGTGAACCACCTCTTCGGATTCACCGAACTTCTTGATCAGCTTGGACCCGATGACGGCGTGGGGGCCTTCGACCTCATGGTCGATGGCCTTGCCAATGTCGTGCAGAAGGCCCATGCGGCGGGCAAGCTTTTCCTTTAGGCCTAATTCCCCTGCCATGATGCCGCAGAGGAATCCCACTTCGATGGAATGCTGCAATACATTCTGGGCATAACTGGTGCGGTACTTCAAACGGCCCAGATATTTTATCAACTCCCCGTTGATACCGTGGACACCTAAATCGAAGGCGGCCTGTTCGCCGGCCTCCTTGATGACGCCGTCAAGCTCCTTGGTTACCTTTTTAACCACGTCCTCGATGCGCGCCGGATGGATACGCCCATCGGAGATCAAGCGTCCCAGAGATTGCCGCGCCACTTCCCGGCGTACCGGGTTGAACCCGGAAAGGATAACGGCTTCCGGTGTATCGTCAATAATCAAATCGATGCCAGTGGCGGCCTCGAGGGCACGGATGTTGCGGCCTTCGCGGCCAATAATGCGACCCTTCATCTCCTCGCTGGGCAGTTGCACCACCGATACCGTACGCTCGGCCACATAGTCGCCGGCATAGCGTTGGATGGCCGTGGACATGATCATCTTGGCCTTCTTGTCCGCTTCCTCACGCGCTTCGTTTTCGATGCGCTTGATCATCTTGGCCCCTTCATAGCGCGCCTCATTCTCCATGGCCCGCAAAAGCAGGTCCTTGGCCTGTTCGGCGGTAAGGGTGGAGATGCGCTCAAGCTGTAGCTTCTGCTCGTCGATCAGGCCTTCGTATTGGTCTTGGCTTTTCTTTAGACGGTCCTCTTGTTGAGAAATATTGCGTTCCCTATGGCTGAGGTCCTTCTCCCTTTTTTCCTGCTCACTGCTTTTCTGATCGATATTCTCTTCTTTTTGAATCAGGCGACGTTCGCGTTTTTTGAGCTCGTTGCGGGTCTCTTTGGTCTCCGTGTCAAATTCGCTCTTCATTACGAAGAGGCGATCCTTGGCTTCGATATTGGCTTCTTTTAGAAGACTGTCGGCGTTGCGCCGCGCCTCTTCCACAATCCGGCTGGCTTCGTCATCGGCGGCCTTGCGTTTTTGGGACTGGACGCGCCCCTTGATCCAAAACGAGAGGGCCGATCCCAAAACGAAGGCTACAAATACCGAAACAATCATGCTCGTTGTCATTGTCTACTCCCTATGTATATGAATTCAGTCGACCAAGCGGACCGATTGTAACATTCAATTGGCCAGCCGACTGTTGATACGCAAGATGACTATCGCCAGAGACGGTAAACAATCCCATCTAAAGAGATAGTTCAGGGATACGAGAAGAAGACCCGGGGGAGGGGTAAACGATAGGAGGGTTTAGGGGTGTGCGTAAAGCTTAACAACGTATTTAGCAGCATTCGCCTGGGGGTATAGCCGACTTCGTCTGACCAAGGCCCTGGTAGCCGGTCAACCCTTGGAGGTAGCGTACCAACCCCACAGGGTTACCGCACCAACCGGCGGGATTGGCGCACCAACCGACAGGATTGGCCCCCACCAAAGTGCCGTGTTGTCAGGTCTTTGAACCTTTTGGTTCAGGTGGGCGCCTTGTAGCTTCTTTAGGCTTTTCTGTACAAGCAGAACTTGCTCACCAAAGCCAGCGAAGGCTCCCGAATTGAAAGTGTTGGGTCAAAGATCTCCTTCCAATCACGAACACGGCAGGGGTCCAACCCCTAATGGCTGCTTTCCGCGACACCCATGTGAAGCTTGTTGGATGAATCCGACAGATGCATTTGTGTGGTAAACCGGCGTAATCGGTAAAGGGACGTTTCGATAAAGAACGCACCGGTCTATCGCGGGAAGTTGGACGAGGTTGTTCAGCATGTTGCGACCACTTTCTTCATCAGATGGTCGCAGCGCTCGCTGAGAGAATCCAAAAGCGCCTCATTTTCCTCGCGATAGGAAAAATATTCACTGGTAATGTTTAGGGCCGTCAATATTAAAATGGCGCGTTTATCGATTTTGGTACCTTTGTCGGCGTGTTGTTCCACTAGTTTCCCAACGGTATCCTGAAGATAGGCTGCCACCTCGCGGGCCTTGTCTAGATCACTATCCGCTTTGAAGGTGAATGGATAGCCAAATATCTCTATGGTCACCAGTTGGTCCAATTAGTACCGCTTTCCCTTTGAACACGCTATCCTGCATCAACCACGGTTTCGTTGCCTGCAAAATCGTCAAGTTTGGCCATAATCGTGTCGATTTTGGACCGGATTATGGTTTTTACCTCTTCCTGTTTCTGCTCATTCTCCTTCAAGAGTTCGAGCTGGTAGTTGAGCTCCTCAATTTGCTCCTGTAGACGAATGTTTTCATTGGTTAAATGTTGATTGGTTTCAATCAACCCCTCGATCTTCTTCTCGATAGCATTAAATTTATCAATGACGATTTGTTTTTCCAACAGTGCACCTCACTTATCGCTACTCCATATAAACGTCTATGTGAAAAAATGTCAAGCCATTTAACTGTCTTGGCACGGCATAAGATCTGTAACAATCTTCAACTCTTCTGGGCTGTTAACCCCTATCACCTCATTGGCGTCCGTGCCGCTCAGGACCCCCATGGGGCGGCCCAATGCATGCCCGATGCCGACGATATCGGTTAGGTAATACTCACCCTGGGCGTTGTCGGCGCTGACCTCTCCCAAAGCGTGGGCAAGAAAATTTTTCTGGACACAATAAATCCCACTATTGACCAGATGAACCGCTTTCTGCTCCTCAGTGGCATCGGCCTCTTCGACAATGCCGGTGAAAACGCCATCCGCATTCAGGAGCAAACGCCCATAGCCTTTCGGATTATCCTTTTCCACGCCCAAAACAGTAAGAATACGTTCGCTGGCGGTATGGTTCTCCCACAAGCGCCGCAGGGTTTCGGGGCGAATCAAGGGTACATCGCCACAGAGAATGATCACGTCGGTAGCATCCTCGGGCAATTCTTGCATGGCGCAGTTGACGGCGTGTCCTGTGCCGAGTTGCTCGGCCTGCAGGGCGAAACGCGCTGCATGGGTGGTGCGCACGGCGGCCTCGACCCGATCCGCTTGGTGACCCACCACGACAACAATCCCTTGGGGAGCGATCTGAGCGGCCGTGGACACCACGTAATGGATCATGGGCAAGCCGTGAATCTCATGCAGCACCTTGGCTTTATCGGATTTCATGCGCGTTCCCAATCCGGCGGCCAGAATAATGACGGCGGGGATATCGTCAGTCATACACGCTTCCTTATGATTTTACCTAATTCGTTAAGCAGCAGGCATTTCACCTGGCGTTTAAGAAGGCGAAAAAGGGGCAAACCGATGGACCCGGTTTACCCCTTTTGGGTAATTCTGCAGGTGGCTACCCGCCCGCTAAAACATCCTAACGTTGATGAGATGTGAATCAGGCATGTAGCCCGGTTCCGCCAGCGATCTGCAGCCGGTGGAGGGAACGCTCCAAGGCCGCTTTCGCCCTGAGGAAATCGATATCGTCTGATTCGTTCATCTGAAGACGTTCCTCGGCGCGTTGTTTAGCCGCTTCGGCACGACTCACATCGATCTTGCTGCGGCGTTCAGCCGACTCTGCCAACACGGTCACCCGATCGGGCAGGGCTTCGGCAAATCCCCCAGAAACGAAGACGGCGCGTTCCTGGCCGTTTGCGTCCGTGTACTTGAGAGTCCCCACCTTAAGGCTGGTGAGAAAAGGGGTGTGACCGCTCAATACACCGAACTCACCCAAGGAACCGGGGGCCATGACGATTTGAGCCTGCTCGCTGACAACGGAGCATTCTGGGGTAACAACTTCAAGAAGTATGTTGTCTGCCATGTCTGTCCTCGCTTATACCTTAGGCTTCTTCCTTGGCCGATTCAAGTACCTCTTCGATGCCACCCTTCATGTAGAAAGCCTGCTCGGGGATGTCATCATGCTTGCCGTCGACGATCTCCTTGAAGGCCCGCACCGTATCTTCAACCTTGACGAACTTGCCGGGTTTGCCGGTAAAGGTCTCGGCCACGTGAAAGGGCTGGGAGAGGAAGCGCTGGATCTTACGGGCACGCTGGACGGTGAGCTTGTCCTCCTCACTGAGCTCTTCCATACCCAGAATGGCGATGATATCCTGGAGTTCCTTGTACTTCTGGAGCATCTGTTGAACCTGGCGGGCCACGAGATAGTGCTCTTCGCCGATAACGGACGGGTCGAGGATACGTGAGGTGGAATCCAGGGGATCCACGGCCGGGTAGATGCCCAACTCAGAGATCTGACGGGAGAGCACCACGGTACCGTCGAGATGGGCAAAAGTGGTGGCCGGAGCCGGGTCGGTCAAGTCATCGGCAGGCACGTAAACGCACTGCACTGCGGTGATGGAGCCCTTATCGGTGGAGGTGATGCGCTCCTGGAGGCCACCCAAATCGACGGCCAGGGTGGGCTGGTAGCCCACGGCGGAGGGCATGCGGCCGAGCAGGGCTGAAACCTCAGAGCCGGCCTGGGTGAAGCGGAAGATGTTGTCGATGAAGATCAGCACGTCCTGGCCTTCCACATCGCGAAAATACTCGGCGCAGGTCAGAGCCGACAGCGCCACGCGGGCACGCGCCCCTGGCGGTTCGGTCATCTGGCCATAGATCAGGGCCGCCTTGGGCAGAACGCCCGAATCCTTCATCTCGTGGTAGAGGTCGTTGCCCTCGCGGGTACGCTCCCCCACGCCGGCGAACACGGAGATACCACCGTGCTGCATGGCGATGTTGTTGACCATCTCCATCATGATAACGGTTTTGCCCACGCCGGCGCCGCCGAACATCCCCATTTTACCGCCACGGGGAAAGGGCACCAGCAGGTCGATCACCTTGACGCCGGTTTCGAGTACGCGCACTTCCGTGTCCTGCTCGGTGAAGGCCGGGGCCGGACGGTGGATGGGCATCATCTTGTCGTGGCTCACGGGACCCAAGCCATCCACGGGACGGCCGACCACGTTGAGCACCCGGCCCAGGCTGGCTTCGCCCACCGGCATCATGATGGGCGCGCCGGTGTCTGTGACAGGCATGCCGCGCACCAGACCATCGGTGACGTCCATGGCGATGGTACGGACCACATTGTCGCCAAGATGCTGGGCGACCTCGAGAACCAGATTACCTTCATCATCGTTGATTGCCGGATTGCTCAGTGTCAAAGCGGTGAGAATGTTCGGCAGCTGGCCCTGTTCAAACTCGACGTCGACAACGGGACCCATTACCTGGGTAACTTTTCCTATGTTCTCAGCCATCTATATTTTCCTCCTGTAACGGAATTTAGGTGCGAGTGGATTGGCCCATGCCGGGCGGCCAAATTAAGCTTAGCCTTTGAGAGCCTCGGCGCCGCCGACGATGTCCATCAGTTCCGATGTCACCGCCGCCTGGCGGGCCTTGTTGTAGGTCTGGGTCAAGCTGTCGATCATATCGTTACACGCCTTGGTGGCGTTATCCATGGCCATCATGCGGGCCGCGTGTTCGCTGGTGGAGGTCTCCAACAAGCCACTGAAGATCTGCACGTAAACATTCTTAGGCAACAGCTCCGCCAGGAGTTGCGCCACAGAGGGCTCGCAAATATGTTCCGCCTGGTATTCCGCATCAGCGGCATCGAGCTCATCAACTGTTTCAGACTCGATGGGCGGAATGGGGAGCAGCTGACGCACGGTAGCGACCTGTTTGGCCATCCCCTGGAAGTCGGAGAAGACCAGATAGACCTCGTCATAGTCATCGTCTAAAAACTTTTCCACAATCTCACGACCGGCAGTGGCAGCCACATTGAAACCGAAACGCGAACCGACAACGCCTAAATACTCATTGTCGATGGTTTGCTTGTTTCGCCTGGCCCAGTTACGGCCATGTTTGCCGAAGCAGGAGAAAGAAACCACTTTGTCCTCGGCGGTTTGGGCCGCCAGGAGCTTCTCCGCTGCAGAGATCAGGTTTAGGTTAAAACCACCACACAAGCCACGGTCGGAGGTACACACAACAATATGTACCTTTTTGACCGCCTCCTTGGGAATCAAGAGCGGGCTGCTGGCCTCTTCACCGGCCTTTTCGGCCAGGCTGCCCAGCACCTCGCTAAACTTGGCGGCGTAAGGTCGGAACGCGTCGCTGTTTTGCTGCGCGCCCCGCAGACGAGAGGTGGCCACCATGTTCATCGCCTTGGTGATCTGCTTCGTCTTTTTTACGCCCTCTATTTTTAGCTGGACCTCTTTCAGTGTTGGCATAAGCCCGTGTCCCTATCTGTCTTCAACTCACCGATCGATTTGCCCAAGACACAGCCCGAGAAACATTGCTCGCTGCGTGCTGGCAACCGATCGGCGGTATCGGTTTTATTGAATGGTGTCCTTGAACTCTTCGTTGTAGGCCGTCAAGGCTTCTTTGAGCAGCTTGTCCAGATCGTCGTCGATCGCCTGCTTCTCTTTCAATTGGGCGAACACCTGGGGATAGCGCTCTTCAATAAAGGGATAGAGACCGGCTTCATATTTACCCACCGTATCGGCGGGGAACCCATCGAGATAGCCTCTGGTGCCCGCAAACAGAATGGTGACCTGCTTCTCCATGGGCAGGGGCTGGTACTGGGGCTGCTTGAGGATTTCAACCAGGCGCTGACCGCGGGTGAGCTGCTTCTGGGTGGCGGCGTCCAGATCGGAACCAAAAGCGGCAAAGGCCTCCAGCTCGCGGAACTGGGCCATGTCCAGGCGCAGGGTACCGGCGACCTGCTTCATCGCTTTTACCTGGGCGGAGCCACCGACGCGGGAGACGGAGAGACCGACGTTGATGGCCGGCCGAATCCCGGCAAAAAACAGGGAAGGCTCCAGGTAGATCTGGCCGTCGGTGATGGAGATCACGTTGGTGGGGATAAAGGCCGAGACGTCACCGGCCTGGGTTTCGATGATGGGCAGGGCGGTGAGGGAACCGGCGCCCAGCTCATCGCTAAGCTTGGCCGATCTTTCCAGCAGGCGACTATGGTTGTAGAAAATGTCACCCGGGTAGGCCTCACGTCCCGGCGGGCGGCGCAGCAGCAGGGAAACCTGGCGGTAGGCCGCGGCCTGTTTGGAAAGGTCATCGTAGATGATCAGGGCATGCTGACCCTTATCGCGGTAATACTCGCCCATGGCGCAGCCGGCGTATGGTGAAACGTATTGCAAGGTGGCCGGATCGCTGGCGCAGGCGGCGATGATGGTGGTGTATTCCATGGCGCCGTGTTTTTCGAGGACGGCGTGCACCTGGGCCACCGTCGATTTCTTCTGTCCGCAGGCAACGTAGATGCAGAAAACGCCGGTTTCTTTCTGGGCCAGAATGGCGTCCACAGCGCAGGCGGTCTTGCCGATCTGGCGGTCGCCGATGATGAGCTCGCGTTGTCCCTTGCCCACGGGCGTCATGGCATCGACCGCCTTGAGACCTGTGTAGCAGGGTTCGTGGACGCCTTTACGGGCGATAACACCCGGGGCTACCATCTCCACGCGGCGGGTCTCTTTGGCATCTACCGGACCCTTACCGTCGATGGGGGCGCCGGTGCCGTCCAGGACGCGGCCCAGGGTGGCTTCACCCACGGGCACCTCGGCGATGCGCTTGGTGCGCTTGACCAGGTCGCCTTCCTTGATCCCCATGTCCTCGCCCATGATGGCCACACCGACATTGTCCTCCTCAAGGTTGAGCACGAGGCCCAGGATGCCGCCGGGGAACTCCACCAGCTCGAGGGCCATGACCTTCTCGAGACCGTAAACGCGGGCGATACCGTCACCAACGGACAGCACCACGCCGGTTTCACTGAGTTCGACCTTTTTGTCGTAATCCGTGATCTGCTCTTTGATAATTTGGCTTATTTCTTCAGCTCTTAATTCCATTATGCGCTCTCACCCCTCTTCAAAGATTCTCTCATATTGAGTAACTGGGTTCTTACACTTCCATCCAATACAAGGTCACCGATCTGGGTGACAATTCCCCCGATCAATTCCGGATCCTGTTTAACATCCAGGATGATCTCCTTGCCCGTCTTTTTGGACAGGGCCGAGCGGATCTTCTCGACGGCTTCGGATGAGAGTTCCGTGGCAGAGGCGAGGCTCGCGTGGGCGACGCCTTTGAGCTCATCCGCCAATTTCTGATAAAAATCGTTGATGCTCTGCAAGAAGCCGATACGCCCCTTGTCGAAGAGGAAGACCAGAAAAGAGGAGGTCACCTTGGAGAGCTCCAGCTTTTCAATCACGGCCGTGAGCACCCTTTTGCGACCATCGATGTCATACAGGGGATTGGCGACCGCCTCCTCCAGGTCTTGCTCCTTGGCGATCAGCTGGGCCACCCCGTCGAGCTCGGCGCGGTAGCTTTCGGTGTTACCGTCCTCCTTACCGATCAGCAGAAGCGCCTTGGCGTATCGTCGTGCAATTGCCAGATTCTTCACTATGCCACCACCTTCTCTAAGTATTCGTCCACCAGTCGATCCTGGTCATTGTCCGAAATCTTTGCCCGGATGACACCCTCTGCCTTGACCAGCGCGGCCTCGACGACTTCGTCGCGCAATTGTTCCTTGGCGCGCTTGAATTCGTGCTCGATGTTGCGCTTGGCCTGCTCCTCGAGCTTGTCGGCGCTGGCGGCAGCCTCTTCCAAGATCTTGGCTTTGGCGGCCTCGCCCTGCTTGACGTAGTCGGCAACCAAGGTCTCGGCCTCCTTCTCCAGATCCGCGAGCTTGGTATCGTACTCGGCCAGCGTCTTCTCGGCGGCGGCTTTCTTGGCTTCCAGGTCTTCTAATTGTTCCCGTATCCCCTGGATGCGCCCGTTGAGCGCCTGGGCCGCCGGTTTACGCAGGATGAAGAACAGCGCCAACGCAAGGACGGTGAAGTTCATCACCCGATAGGTGTCTGTTGCCACCCACCCCTTGCTTGCCGCGCCGTGTTCATCGCCATGATCACCGCCGGATTCGCCGAAGGCCAGCCCTCCCCCCAACAACAGCAACGCCAGGACCATCACCGCCAATATGCGGTAACCCCCGGCGCCACCCTTTCTGTTAAGAAAAGGAATTTTCATTAAACAGCCCTCCCCAAAATTTTTTCCGTTATGGCGCCAGCAAAAGTATCAACCTCCTTCTGCAGCGCTGCCCTAACCGTATCTGTCTCCTTGGCTATCTTAGCCTTAATTTCATTGAGTTCCGCCTGGGCGTCTTCGGTAATCTTGGTGACGAGGGCCTTCTCTTCCGCCGAGGCGGCGTCCATCATGGCCTCTTTTTCCTTCTGCCCCTTGGCACGCGCCGCGCGCAAACCGTCACTATAGGCCTGATCCTTTTCCACGGCGTCGCCGGAGAGATTCTCGATACTGCCCTCCAGCCCGTCGACCTTGCTTTTGCGTTCCAGCAGAATCTTGCGAATCGGCTTGTAACACACCATGTTCATGAGGAAGATCAGGACTAGGAAATTGATAATCTGAATAAAGACGGAGCCATCGATGCTAACCATAAGAAAGCGCCTCCTAAGGCAGAGTGGTGACTATAAATATGTTAGAAAAAGCTATAAATTGTTATAGTTAAGAAGGGTGTAAATACCGGCGACCTATATCATTCTGGTCGATAGAATGTCAAAGGTTTTTTGTAACTATCTGGCTGGCAGGGGCTCTCTACTTGCTTGCTTTTTCCTTTGTGGGGACGGCTTTTTTAGCGGTTGGAGAGGCTTGGGGCAGCATGGTGCACTGGCCATTGAAAACCACCCCCGCGTCGATGGCGATGGAAGGGGTCACTATGTCGCCGTTGACCCGCGCCGGAGCATAAATCTCCACGCGATCCTGGGCCTCGACGCGACCGTTGACGGTGCCCTTGATGATCACTGTGCCCACGCTCACCTCGGCCTCGATGAGGGCCTTTTCACCGATAATCAAGGTCCCCGCCGGGCTGATGATCTTACCGCGCACCTGACCATCCAGACGAATGGTATCACGAAACTCGAGGGTGCCCTCCACGGAGGTTCCGGCACCGAGCAGGGTGGAGATGGTTTCGGCACTCTTCTCTTTACGCATGGATTCTTCCTTTCCCAATAGTCGCAGATCGATGGCATTAGAATATTCAAAGCCCGGGAATGGCCGACCTTACTGCTCGAATAGAAAGCGGCGCATGCTCACGTTCATCAGAATCCCCACCCCGATCATCATGGTGATGATGGAGGAGCCACCGTAGCTAACGAAAGGCAGGGTGACCCCCACCACCGGCAGGATCCCCATGACCATACCAATATTGATGAAAACCTGCCAGAAAATCATTGCAACGACCCCCACGCACAAAATCGTCCCGAAGGGATCGCGGCAGCCGTGGGCGATGTTGAGGCCCCAGGCGATAATCAAGAGAAAGACGATGATGAGGCCCAGGGAACCGATCAAGCCCCACTCCTCGGCCAACACGGAAAAGATGAAATCGGTGTGCTGTTCGGGCAGAAAACTGAGGGTGTTCTGGGTGCCCTTGAGAAAGCCCTTGCCGCTGAGCATGCCCGAGCCAATGGCGATCTTGGATTGGATGATATGATAGCCGTGCCCGAGGGGGTCACGCTCTGGATCGAGGAAAGTGAGGACGCGCTGCTTCTGGTATTCCTTGAGGGCAAAAAACCAGGCCAAAGGCACGGTGCAGCCGCAGCCGATGGCCAGGGTCAGGAGGGAACGGTTCTGGATCTTTACGAAGAGGGTCATGGAGCCGGCAATGAGGGCTATTACCATGGCGGTGCCCAAATCAGGCTGCTGGACAATGAGGCCGAAGGGTATCATCACCAAGAGCGCCGGAGTGACCAGGTCGCGCAGACTGAAACCGCGCGTGGTGGCCATCTTGGCATAGACCCGCGCCAGGATGATGATCACGGCCAGCTTGGCCAGCTCCGAGGGTTGAATAGAGGCCGGCCCAAGAGCGATCCAGCGCTTGGAGCCGGCCACGTACTTGCCGAAAAAAATCACCGCCACCAAGAGCCCCACACTGCTCAGGTAGATCACATGCCCCCAGCGTTCGAAGGTTTTGTAACTGAAGACAAAGGTCATTATCATGGCACCGAGCCCCACTCCGTACCAGATCAGTTGTTTGGCGAAGAGGAGCCGCTCGGTGGCTGGGCCACCGGCCATGACGGCGCTGTACAGGGCCACCAGTCCCATAACGGCAATGAGGCAGGTGAGGCCCAGTAAGCCCCAATCGAAATATTGTACCAGACGTCGGTCAAACATGATGGTTGTCCTAAAGCTCAGTGAGCCAGTGAGCCAGTGAGCCAGTGAGCCAGTGAGCCAGTGAGCCAGTGAGCCAGTGAGCCAGTGAGCCAGTG
>JBNKKA010000116.1:0-14097 GCA_050291585.1 Desulfobacteraceae bacterium | reverse complement strand
ATTTCGCTGGTGGTGGCAGACTGCTCCTCCACGGCCGTGGCAATGGTACCCACGATTTCGTTGACCGTATGGATCACCGCGGAGATCTCGCTGATGCCTTTGCCCGTGACGTCGGTACTGCCCTGGATGTTTTCGATTTTTGCCTTGATTTCGAGGGTGGCCGCCGAGGTCTGTTTGGCCAGTTCCTTGATTTCATTGGCCACAACGGCAAAACCTTTGCCGGCTTCGCCGGCGCGCGCGGCTTCGATGGTGGCGTTGAGGGCCAGCAGGTTGACCTGCTCGGAAATTTCGGTGATGGTTTCAACGACCTTGCCGATACCCGTGGCGGCCTGATTCAGTGTGTCCATCTGATTGGAGGCCATACTGGCCTTTTGGACCGCCTGGTCGGCTACGCCTCTGGCTTTCTCGGCATTTTGGGCGATTTCATTGATAGTGGCACTCATCTCTTCGGTGGCCGTGGCGACCACGTTGATATTGGTGGCGGATTCTTCCATGGCTGCGGCCACGCTGTTCAAATTGGTGCTCATTTCCTCGGCGGATGCGGAAACATTGGTGGCCCGGGACGATGTGTCGCCGGCCCCGCTGGACAATTGGATGGCAATTTCCGAGAAATCCTCGGACGAACGGTCGATGACGCCGGTGTTGTCGGCTATTTTACGCATCATGCCTTGGAGTTTGTCGAGGAAGGAGTTGAACCATCCGGCCAGTTCTCCGATCTCGTCTTTCTTTATGATTTCCAATCGTTTGGTCAGATCGCCCTCGCCTTGGGCGATATCCTTCAACATCAATACCGTGCGGTTGATGGGTTTAACCACCGAGCGGGTGCTGAAGAACAGCGGAACACCGATGGCTGCCAGTAGAATGATGCACAACAATGCGATTCCCCATTGAATCTGTTTGACCCTGCCATACAGATGGGCGGCATTGTAAAGATACACCATGACCCCGATTTGCTTGTTGCTGAAGTCCTGGATGGGGGCTGCGGTTACAAAAAAATCGCCCATCCTGGTCGATTTTGCCTCCGATTGCCCCTGGGTCAACAGATCGGTTGTCACGATGGGGCCCGTAATTTGGTTGTCGGTGGAGGAGATGAAAACAAACTTATCCCCGATGACGGGGTTTTTCGTGGCATCCTGAAGTTGGGTGGCTGTGGGCAGGAACGCTTTGTTCATATATACGGCAATGTACTCCTTATTGTTGCTGACGCTGTACTTCACCAGAGGAGCGTATGAGGAGAGCGATTCCACAGACCCCAGAAATTCACCGTTATCGGCAAGCACGGGGGCGATTCCGCGAATGGCGAAACCGCCACGGCCGATCTCAATACCGGTGATCGGCCGGTGGCTGCCGTTGCTGATGGTTGCCACCGTTTGCCGAAAGGTGCTCAGGTCATCACTTTGATGCTGGCCTTTTTTCCATAGGCGCAACAGGCTTCTCGCCGGCGGGACGTGGAAATGAAGGCGCAGGTTACTACCCTCATTGGTTTCGCGGTATCCTTTTTCAATGGAGGCGAAGTAGTCACGTAATTGCTTGCGGGCCGCTTCCATTTGGGGATCATCCGGATTCTTGAGATCTCCCTGGTACGCCGTCGCATAGGCGTTCTTGACGGCTGTCGCCCGGCTGAACAAGGCTGCCTGGGCGAGCATCTTGTCGCCGATTCGTTTTTGGCTGATGGTAATGTCGCCCACCTTTGAGCGTGCGATTTGGTTCAGATTGTCTTCCACCATGCTGTCAACCATGGAGACCGCAACTAAATACAGGGCGATGGAGAATAGGAGCGTTGCGCTGATGGCGGGAAGCAGAATGCGTGCGCCGATTTTTTGCATCGTTCTCATGAATCGCTTCCTTCTAAGGGTGGAAATTAATGTTTTTGTTTTTTAACGGACAACTGTTCTAATAATTTGTTATCTCACATCAAAATATATCGGTAGCAGGGGAGACTACTTTAGGCGGGAAGGATACAAGGGGAATTGTTGGCATAAAATCTGCGTGGGTCAAAAAATTATGCACCCATGCTCAAGTTCAAATTGGCGGTTCTCCGGGTTAGTTTTGAACTAAAGGTGCAGGTGGCGAGATTGGCGAAGAGATATCGAAGCTTGCAATAATCGATCTCAGCCGCCAATACCCGACATCTGACCCCTAACTTTGGGCCCGGTGGGGGCGGTCAGGTGGTGGTGGGCTTTCTTGTGGCGCACGGCTTCGCGGATGAGGCGAGCCAGTTCTTCGTCGGAAGCGCCTTTACGCAGGGGGGTGCGCAGGTCGGTTTGCTGGTCGGAGAGCAGGCAGACGCGCAGTTGGCCGCTTGCGGTGAGGCGCAGGCGGTTGCAGTGATCGCAGAAATGGTGGCTGACAGAACTGATGAAGCCCAGCTCTCCTGGCGCGCCGTCTATGCGGTAGCGTTGAGCGGGGCCGTCGTTGACCTGGCGGACAACGGGCCGCAGCTCCCCTATCGTCCTTAAGCGGTCCTTGATCTCCGGGATGAGGAGATTGGCCTTGGGGTCCATGCGCGAATTACCTATGGGCATGTACTCGATAAAGCGCACGTGGAAAGGGTATTCCAGGGTCAGGCGGCCCATGTCGATGAGTTCGTCGTCGTTTACTCCGCGCAGGGCCACGACGTTGATCTTGATGGGATGGAAACCGATTTCAAGGGCTTTTTCGAGGCCGGCCCAGACGCGTTCGAACTGGTCGTAGCCGGTGATAGCGCGGTAGCGCGCCTTTCGCAGGGTGTCGAGGCTGACGTTGATGCGCCGGACGCCCACCTGGTGCAGTCTTTCCAGGTTGGGGGCCAGGACGACTCCATTGGTGGTCAGGGAAAGGTCGTTGAGGGTGGGTATGGCGGAGAGGCTCTCCAGAAAATCGTAGACCCCTTTGCGCACCAGGGGTTCGCCGCCGGTGACGCGCACCTTGGTGATCCCCAGCTTCGTGCAGATGGTCGTCAGACGCAGGAGTTCCTCGTAGGTGAGGATGTCGTCGTGGGTCAGCTTGGGCAGGCGTCCGTCGGGAACGCAGTAGAGGCAACGCAGGTTGCAGCGGTCGGTGATGGAGATGCGCAGGTAGTTGAGGCGTCGGTCGTAGGTGTCGATCAGGGGCGGAGCATTCATGCTGGTATCCTAAGTCTTGTGGCCGCGTATTTGGAGGTACTCGGGAATGGTCACCATGGGTGGCCGTTCGTAGTCTTCGAGTCGGGTGATGTTGGCCTCGAAGTTCTCTTTGACCAGGCGGTATTGAATCATCTCGTCGAATAGTTCCTGTTCCAAATGGATCAGTCCCCGGCTTATTTTGCGCTTGATAAAGGTTTTCATGATGGCGAAGGCCATCCTGCCGAGGGCCTTGGTGTCCTGGTTACGATGCACCCGTTTTTCCAGATCCACTTGTGCCATGACCTCCATACCCCATTTTTGGTAGATGTCCAAGATCATACTCGTCTCGACCCCATAGCCGATGGGGAAGGGGATCTGTTCGAAGATCTCGCGAAAGCCGGCGTACTCCCCGGAGAGAGGCTGCATGATCTGGGTCAACTCGGGGAAAAAGAGGGAGAAGAGGGGGCGGATGACCAACTCGGTGACCCGTCCGCCGCCGGTGGGGCGGATCTCGTCCTTGCTGATGGCGATGGGACGGTCGTAAAAGGCCTTGGTGAACTTGATCCCCGCGTTGAGCAGCAGGGGACCGATGAGGCCGTAAGCGAAGCGGTGGTGGATGTTTTTGATGTCGGCGTCCAGGTAGACAATGATGTCGCCGCTGGTGATATAGAGGGCCTTCCAGAGGTTTTCGCCCTTGCCGCGGCAGGGGGGTAGGTGGGGCAGGATCTCGTCTGCCAGGTGAACGTCGGCGCCGAAGGCTCTGGCCACCTCGCAGGTCTTGTCCCTGGAGCCAGAGTCGATGACAACGATTTCGTCCAAAAGGGGGTAGCGCGTCATGAGCTCCGACTTGAGGATTACCAGTTCCTTGGCGATGGTGCGCTCCTCGTTGAGGGTCGGCAGGCATAGGGAGATCTTCAGTTGACGTTCCGCTTTGGCCGACACCAGGCGGTTGAGGTCGGAAAATTGTTTGTAGTGAAAGGTGTGGCTATGGATCCAGTCAGACGTCATCACACACTCCCCTGTCGATGGCTTGAATGGTGGCGATGATCTGGGCGATCCCTCGACCGATGGGGGCTATGTGGGCCGAAGCGGTGCGCTCCTGCTGGCGTTTGCCCTCGGTGATGCCCAGGGTGACGGCGGGGATGCCACGCGAGAGAAAGATGGACAGCTCGGATTCGCTGGGGCCACTCGCCGGGGCGACATCCAGGGCCGCCATGATCTGGGTGACAGCCTTCACCAGGGGGTGGTTGTGGGCCAGGCGGGCGGTATTGACGTTGCTGATGGTTTCCAGGCTCAGACCGGTCTCGTGGACGTGGCCGAGGCCCTCGACGATGTCCAGGATGTCTGAGTACAACGACTTTACCATCTCGTCCGAGTCGCTGTGGATCTCGAAGCCCAGGCGCGCCTCGTTGGCCGGGGCGCCATGTTTGAGCCCGCCAGTGATGGTGCCGATGACGATCTGCGTGCGGGGCCGCTGGGGCAGGCGCAAGGAGAGGATTTGATCGATCACTTCGTTGAGTACAAGGATGGCGTTGGGACGTGAATTGCGTCGTTCGGCGGGGCCCGCAAGGGCGTCGCAGGCCACCTCTCCGCGGATCATGCCGTCCGAAAAGTGACTCAGGCGTCCCAGGTCGGTGCTCTCTATACAGACCGCCCCGCGGATGGGGGTTGACCAGGTATTCAGGAGGTGGCGGATGCCGCGCAGGTTGCCTTTGCCGATGCTCTGGATCACCCCGGCCAGGACAAGGTCGCTTTGAAACTCCAGATCCAGGTGGCGGAGGATCTCCGGCAGAGAGGTCAGGACGCCCACCCCGATGGAGTTGTCCATCACCCCCGCACCGCTGATACTCTCTGCGGTGACGGTGTAGTTGTGGTCGATGTCGGTGCCGAAAGGGGTATCCAGGTGGGCCACCACGAAGATGGGGGGCTGGGTCTGTGATTTCCCATGGATGATACCGATGGGGTTCTGGTAGCCGTCGGTAGTGCATTCGTCCACCTGGAATTCGGACAAACGGTCCAGGAGGGCGGCGGTGCGGTTGTGCTCGTGAAAGGTGGGGGCGGGGATTTGGCCCAGGAGAACGATGTTGGTGAGAATGGTCTCCATGATGGACTGGATACTATCGATATAGTCGAGGATGTGGTCTATGGGGATCTCTTTTCTCATCTGCGCTCCCAAGGGCGCTAAGCGTGGGCAATGTGCGGTGAAAAAAGCAACAAACGACAGCGGGAGGAGCAAGGGAAGAACGAATCTGGCACGCTGCGCATAGGCCGCGTAAGAGGCGTCCACTGGCGGTGAGGCGCTGTGTGTATGCCTAAACCTAAGCTGAGTTCACAGCATCGGTTTTGTTAAATCCTACTAATTTTTATTAGGCCTAATATACCACTCCCATCCACCGGGGGTCAATGCCACGGCGGGTGGGAGGCAGGGAAGGGTTCTGCCTTTTGTGGGATTGCGTCAGGCCTGGGCGGCCAGTATAGCCTCCACTAGGCCCTCGATGGTATAGGTTGAGGCTTCGATGTCCACGGTGAACCCCAGCCGCCGGGCGGTTTCCGCCGTGATGGGGCCAATAGCGGCGGTCTTAACCTTGGCCATGAGGGTCTCCTGCTCACCGGTAGGCAGCATCTGCTGGAAGTTCTCCACTGTGGAGGAGCTTGTGAATGTCACCAGATCCACCTCGCCACTGGCCAGGGCATCGCTGAGCCCCTGGGCGCTGGCGCTGTCCGTGACAGTCTCGTAGACGGGGATCTCATCCACCTGGGCGCCCATGTGGGTTAGCTCCGCCGGCAGGATGGGGCGGGCCTGTTTGGCGCGCGGCAGAAGGACGCGCTTGCCCTTGAGGTCCTGTTCCCTAAAGGCGGCCACTACAGCTTCGGCGCGGTAGTTTTCAGGCACGATGTCGCTGGTGAGCCCGTAGCTTTTTAGGCGTTCGGCCGTGGCCGGACCGATCACCGCCGTCTGGAGGTGGGCAAGGGCGCGGGCGTCCTTGCCCCGCTTGAAAAGTCGCTCGAAGAACTGGCTGACGCCATTGACGCTCGTGAAAACGATCCATTGGTAGGAGGCGATGGCGTCGATGGCCACGTCCAACGCGTCCCAGCTGGCCGGGGGCTGGATTCGTATGGTGGGGTATTGCAGACAGGCGGCCCCCAGTGCGCTGAGGCGTTCCACCAGGGCGCTAGCTTGCTGTCGGGCGCGGGTGACGATGATGCGTTTACCCAGAAGGGGGCGCTGCTCGAACCACTGCATCTGCTCGCGCAGGCTCACGACGCCACCCACCACGATGATGGCCGGGGCCTTGAGCTTTGCGGCGCGGACCTTTTCCACTATGTCGCTGAGACTGCCTGTGACCGTCTGCTGGCGAGGGGTGGTGCCCCAACGCACCAGGGCTATCGGTGTGTCATCGGGGCGGCCATGATCGATCAGTTGCTTGCAGATGTGGGGCAGATTTTTTACCCCCATGAAGAAGACCAGGGTGCCGATGCCGCCTGCCAGGGCGGCCCAGTCGACGCTGGAGCTTGCCTTGGTGGGGTCTTCGTGGCCGGTGATGAAGGCCACCGTAGAGGTGAACTTGCGGTGGGTCAGGGGAATGCCGGCGTATGCCGGGGCGGCCACGGCGGAAGTGACCCCGGGGACGATCTCAAAGGGTATCCCGTCCGCCAACAGTTCCTCAATCTCTTCGCCGCCGCGGCCGAAGACGAAGGGGTCCCCCCCCTTGAGGCGCACGACCTGCTTGCCCGCTTTGGCCTTGGCCACCAGCAGGCGGTTGATCTCCTCCTGGGGCAGGGTGTGGTCTCCTCCCTTTTTACCCACGTAGATCAGTTCCGCGTCCGGGCGGGCGTGGGCCAGAAAGGCCTCCGCCGCCAGGTAGTCGTAGATGAGGGTGTCCGCCTCGGCAATGCATTTGAGGCCCTTTACCGTTATCAGACCGGGATCCCCCGGGCCGGCGCCCACCAGATAAACCGTGCCGTTTTCTTTGATATCACGCATCTGTTTGCAGCTCTTCCAATAGGGTCTTTGCGCCACGTTCCAGGAGGCATTCCGCAAGGCGAATCCCCAAGGTTTCGGGATCGTCGGATGGCCCCGTTAGGCGCTCTTTGATCAGGGTCTTGCCGTCCAGACCGGCCACCAACCCGGAGAGAGTCAGTTCGTCGCCCTTGAGATGGCCGTGTCCGGCGATGGGCACCTGGCAACCGCCCTCCAGACGATGCAGAAAGGCGCGCTCGGCCAGTACCACGGTACGGGTGGCGGGATCGTTCAACGCATCCATGAGGGGCTGGATCCTAGGGTCCTCGGCGCGGCTCTCGATGCACAGGGCGCCTTGTCCAACAGCTGGCAGCATGAGGTCTTCATCCAGGATAGCATTGATGCGCGCCGCGTAGCCCAGTCGCTTGAGGCCAGCGGCGGCCAGGACGATGGCGTCTAACATCTCGGTGTCGAGTTTGGCCAAACGGGTGTCCAGGTTGCCGCGCAGGCCGCAGATCTCGATATCGGGCCGCAGATGCAGCAGCTGGGCGCTGCGTCGCAGGCTACTGGTGCCCACCCGGGCGCCTTGGGGGAGGCTGGTTAGCCCATTGTCGCCCCGGCCGATACTTCGGCCCCGGCCAATACTTCGGCCCCGGCCGATACTTCGGCCGCAGGTGACCAGGGCATCCTGGGGCTGCTCGCGTTCTGGCACTGCACCGATGCACAAGCCTGGGGGGATCTCGGCCGGCATATCCTTCATGCTATGGACCGCCAAATCGATACGCCCATCCAGGAGGGCTTCTTCGATCTCCTTGACGAAGAGCCCCTTGCCGCCCACTTTGGCCAAGGGTACATCTAGGATCTTGTCACCCTTGGTTTTGATAATGACGAGCTCACAGGTCAGGGCGCTGTGCCGCGTTTCCAGTGCGTCCTTGACCCAATTGGCTTGCCAAAGGGCCAGCTTGCTGCCCCGCGTGCCTATTCGTATGATGTCGGGGGTCGTCATTCGCTTTTAGTGCCCACATGTGCCGCAGCTTGTGGCCGCGCATCCGCTGCAGCTGGAGGCGCCGGCTGCCTGCTTGGTGGTCTGGCCGCCGCTGCCCTTACTCACGAATCCGCAAGCCGACATCAGACGACAGACGTCGCTGGTGCCGCAATCGGGGCAATTGGGGCATTCATCGCCAAAAACCAGGCTTTCGAAGTCCTTGGAACAGGATTTACAATGGTACTCGTAAATAGGCATGTCTGCACCTCAATCTGAATCGCCGCTCGTATTAAAACAAAACGGACCCTTGGTCGCCCAAAGGTCTCCCGTTCAGCATAAACCAACCCAATACATTAGCACACCTTACCATCATTGCAAGCCCCATAACTACCAGAAAAACGCCTATGCTGACGAGGGCTGGCCGGTCCGGCCAGCGAAGCCGGTTTGGTCAACTAAGCAGGTTTGGCCAGTTAGGCCGGTTCTGTAAGGATGCCCTCCAGGGCGCTGCGGATGAGGGTGTATTCATCTCCTGCCAGGGTGCGAGGATCCAGGAGCAGGGCGTCGTATTCGATGCGGGTGATGATGGCAGGGGTTGCTAGCCTGAAAGCGCGCTCCAGGGCGTTGGCCGAGAGACCCTTAACCTGGACGCGCACACACTTGGTGGGCAGATCCAAAAGGGGCAGGGAACCGCCGCCGGCGCGCGAGATTCCGTCCACCAGCTCCAAGGAGAGGCGCTCGTCCGAGATGCCGGTCAACTCTTTTTTTAGGGCTGCGGCCTGCAGTTCTAATTCGCTCAGGGGTGCCAGGAGCATGCGCAGGGTAGGGACCTCGGTCACCAGGCGTTTTGGGTCGCGATAGAGGTGCAAAGTGGCTTCCAAGGCGGCCAGGGTCAGCTTATCGATGCGCAGGGCTCGGGTGAGGGGGTTCTTTTTAATCTTCTCGATGATATCGCGCCGGCCCAGGATGATGCCCGCCTGGGGCCCCCCCAGGAGTTTGTCCCCGCTGAAGGTGACCACGTCGGCCCCGGTGGCCACGGCATCCTGAACGGTGGGTTCGCGCAGCAGGCCGTACTGGCCAAAGTCCACCAGGGTGCCACTGCCCAGATCCTCCATGACGGTCATCTTGTGTTTCTGGCCGATCGCCACCAGCTCCTTGAGGGCGACGCTCTTGGTGAAGCCCACCAGGCTGTAGTTGCTGGTGTGGACCTTGAGGAGCAGGCCGGTCTCGGGGCCGATAGCACCTTCGTAGTCGTGGGGGTGAGTGCGGTTGGTGGTGCCCACCTCCTTGAGGATGGCGCCACTTTTGACCATCACATCGGGGATGCGGAAGGCGCCCCCGATTTCTACCAACTCGCCCCGTGAGACCACCACTTCGTGTCCGCGGGCCAGGGTGTCCAGGGTCAGGAGGACGGCGCCGGCGTTGTTGTTGACCACCATAGCGGCGGGGGCACCGCTCAGTTCGCAGAGGATGGCTTCCACCGCGCTGTAGCGTGAACCGCGGCGGCCTTTCTCCAGGTCGAACTCCAGGTTGCTGTAGCGGGCGGCCACGGCCCGTACATTTTCGAGGGCGCATTCGGCCAGCAAGGAGCGTCCCAGGTTGGTGTGCACCACCACTCCCGTGGCGTTGATGGTGCGGCGTAGGTTGAGGCGCATGGCCAGCCGCATGTGGGCGGCGGCCTTTTTGAGGATGGTGGCCTCCAAGTCGGCTGGGTCGCTCGGGACAGTCTCGGCCGTGTCTTGCGTGGTTTTCAGGATCGCCTGGCGAGCCTCATCGATGGCTTGCCGCAGGCTGGCGGTTTGAATCGCCTTGGGGATCATTGTAAGCTCGGGGTCGGCCGCCACCTGCAGCAGCAGCTGATCCACACCGGGCAATTGTTTGAGTCGGGCCTGTTTGGGAGTATCAAGGGACATGATTGATTGCCTTATGCACATTCTGAATAAGAAAAAAGCGGTCGCTCATGCGGGTTCGGGGGCATCTTCGGGATCCTCCGCCGCCGACAGCGCCGAATTGGGGATCAGGTCCACTAACTCGGGGAAGCGGTCTTCGGTCAGCCCCAAGGTGGCCAGTTGGCGCGTGAGGCGGCGGGTGTCGTGACACTCGATCTCCAGGCCACTGTTGAAGCGCGACATGAGCACGTCGGCCAGGTAGATGATGGCGGTTAGCTCGCTATTGGGGGCATGCGGGTCGGGATGGTGGTGGTGGTGAATGCAGTTGATCAGGGGGTCGGGGAAATCCCAGCGCTGGGCCAGAGCGTAACCAACCGCGACGTGGTCGGTGCCCAGGAGTTTACGCTCCACCGCGATGATGTCATGGTTCTGCTGCATGAGGTTGCGGTAGAAAAGGGGGTAGACTCCGGTGACGTATTGATCCAGAACCACTTTGCCGATGTCGTGCAGCAGACCGGCCGTGTAGGCGCGCGTGGGGGCCACTTTCTCCGTGTGGATGGCGATCTGTTCCGCCACCAGGGCCACGCCGATGGTGTGGTGATAGATGCCCCCTTTGCAGAGGGAGTAGCCCATGCCGGACTGATTGAAATAGCTCTGCACGGCGGCCGAAATAACCAGTTTGACCAGCAGGTCCTGCCCCAAAAAGACCAAGGCGTGATCGAGGGATTCCACCCTTTTTTTCTTGGTGAAGATGGCCGAGTTGGCCAGTTGGAGGGTACGTGCGCTGATCACCTGGTCCCTGCGGACCTCTTCGCCGATGCGTTCGATGTTGTACTCACCCTCGTCGATGATGCGCAGCACCTTGAGGGCCACCTGGGGGATGGGTTGGAGACGCTCCATGGCGGCGGAGATCTCCGCCGCCGTGGGCTGGCGGATAGTGACATCCTCGGCGATTTTGTCCACCCCGGCGGGTTCGATGGTCACCTCACCGGTGCGCAGGTCCAGCCCCAGGCGGCAGGTGAAGAAGCCGCCGGTTTCCGATTTTTCGATCTCTATCTGCTCCTCGGTAAGGATGGCGAGGACCTTCTCCGCGGTGCGCCCGCCAATGTCCAGGTCGATATCCTGCTGGTTGAGGGGGCCCACCAGGGCGCCTCCGGCAACCCCGGCGCGCAGTTCGTCCTTGTCGGCCCCAGCGGCACAGACCGCCTCGATGAAGCGCGGCACTCCCGTGGTGGCGTACTTGTCGGGTTGATCCACCTCGGCCGAACTGACGGGTTCCGGCAGGAGCAGGTGGATGATGCCGCCCACCCGGTTTTTAGGGTCGTAAAGCGACAGCCCCACACAGGTGCCTAAAAAAGCTTGCAAAAGCAGGGGCTGTTTTTCGCCGACAAAATGGGAGCCGGCGGCCACATGATATTTGGGTAAACTCGGCATTTATAAGTCTTTCATTCAGCCCTGTGAAGGCATTGCGAAAATGGGCACTATTTTGTTGATTTTAAAAAGAAATTATAGCATCTACACTGGATCCAAATCAACACTTTCATGGAGATTTCAATGCAAAATTTACTGATCACCGGCGGTTGCGGCTTCATCGGCGTCAATTTCATCCGCCACCTGCTTGAGGGTACCGACTATGCAGGGCGCATTATCAATGTGGACGCCCTCACCTACGCCGGTAACCCCGCAAGCCTAGCGGACCTGGCGGTCGCCCATGCCGATCGCTATCGCTTCGAAAAAGTCGATATCTGCGATCGCCCGGCCATGGAGCGGCTGTTCGACGCATACAGGGTGGATACCGTCTGCCACTTTGCGGCAGAGTCCCATGTGGACCGCTCCATCGTGGGGCCGGACGATTTTATTCGCACCAATCTCCTGGGCACCTTCACCCTCCTGGAGATTTGCCGCGCACGGCAGGACCATATCCATCGTTTCCACCATGTGAGTACGGACGAGGTTTACGGTTCCCTGGGGGCCACGGGATATTTCCACGAGACCACCCCCTACGACCCCAGCAGCCCCTATTCGGCCTCAAAAGCAGGCTCGGATCACCTGGTCAAGGCCTATCAGCGTACCTATGGCCTGCCTGTGACCCTCTCTAACTGCTCCAACAATTACGGACCTTACCAGTTCCCCGAGAAGCTCATCCCCCTGATGATCCTCAATGCACTGGAGGGTAAGTCTTTGCCCATTTACGGGGACGGCAAAAACGTGCGTGATTGGCTCTTCGTTACGGATCACTGCAGCGCTATCTGGCGTGTGCTGCAGGCCGGCCGCGTGGGGGAGACCTATAACGTGGGCGGGCGTTGTGAGCTTGAGAATATCGAAGTTGTGGAACAGATCTGCGACCTTCTCGATGAACTCAAGCCCATTACCGGAGGTGGTTCCCGGCGTGATTTGATCACCTTCATTACCGACCGGCCAGGTCACGACCGCCGCTACGCCATAGACTGCGGGAAGATCGAATCCGAACTGGGCTGGCAGCCCCAAGAGAGCTTCACCAGCGGCCTCAAAAAGACCATCCAGTGGTACCTGGATCACATGGACTGGGTCGCGGGCATCCGCTCCGGCGCCTACATGGAGTGGGTGGCCAGCCATTATGGGGAGGAATAGGATGCCTATGGAAGCCAAAGATCGCCTGATCTTCGCCCTGGACGTTCCCGAACCCAAGGCGGCCCATGAATTGATAGAAACCCTCAGCGGCCATGTGGGCCTCTTCAAGGTGGGCCTGGAACTCTTCGTACGCTGTGGCGCCGATATCGTGGAGCGTATTCAGGCGGGCGGCGCCGGCGTCTTTCTCGACCTCAAGCTCCACGACATTCCAGCCACGGTTGAGCGCGCCATGGCACGCATCGCCGATCTGGGCGTTCGCTTTGCCACGGTCCACTGCGGAGAGAGCCGGGCGATGCTGGAAGCCGCCGTGCGGGGCAGCGCCAGCACAGTGGGGGTTCTTGGGGTGACTGTCCTCACCAGCATATCGGCCGAGGATCTTCATCAGGCTGGGATCGGTGACGGTGGGGCCGGTGTCGTGACCGATCTGGTCATGCGGCGCGCCGCCATGGCCAAGACCGCCGGCTGCCGGGGTGTCATCTGTTCGGGGCTCGAGGTGGCAACCCTCAAGGCGAATTTGGGGCGGGATTTTTTGGCCATCACACCGGGCATCCGGCCTTCCAAGAGCGCACCCGTCGGAGATCAGCAGCGGGTGGCTACCCCTGCAACGGCCATCGCCGCCGGGGCCGACTATCTAGTGGTGGGGCGGCCCATCCGTGACGCCCAGGATCCGATGATGGCCGCCGATGCCATTGTCGCCGAGATCGCTTTGGCGCTTTAAAACACCTTGAACTCGCGTATCAGTGTCAGTATCAGGAGGATCAGGGCGCCGATCAACACCACCCAAAGCTGTTGAGGTGAGAAACCCCTCATCATCGCCGCTTCCTTTTGACGCCTAAAATACGGCCACCTAAGTGTCTATTCAGAGATGGTGAATCTCGCCCGCCTTGAACTCGGGTGAGAATTGCCGTTTCTGGATGGGCACTACCTATTCTTCGCTGTCGAGACCAAAGGCCGTATGCAACACCCGCACGGCTAGTTCGGCGTACTTCTCATCCACAATGCAGCTGATGCGGATCTCCGAGGTGGAGATCATCATGATGTTTATATTTTCCCGCGAGAGGGCATTGAACATCACTGCGGCCACACCCGAGTGGTTCTTCATGCCCACCCCGATGACAGACACCTTGGCGATACTGATATCCCCGTAAACCTTTTCCGCTTTGATCTCTGCGGCCACCTTCTTTTCGATGGCCAGGGCTCTTTCGTAGTCGGCCTTGGGGACTGTGAAGGTCAGGTCGGTCTCTCCGCCGGGACGCGTATTCTGGATGATCATATCCACCATGATGCCGGCTTCTGCCACTGGTGAGAATATTTTGGCCGCTATCCCCGGTTGATCGGGAACCTTGCGCAGGGTAATGCGGGCCTCGTCCTTGTCATGGGTCACCCCCGATACGACCAATTGCTCCATTCCGGAGTCCTCGTTGACTACCATAGTTCCTTCCTCCTCGGAAAAAGACGATCTGACGTGAACGGGGATGTCGTATTTTTTGGCGAATCCCACCGAGCGGATCTGGAGCACCTTGGCCCCCAGGCTGGCCATATTGAGCATCTCGTCGTAGGAGATCTCCTTAA
>JBNKKA010000115.1:0-14198 GCA_050291585.1 Desulfobacteraceae bacterium | reverse complement strand
ACATCGTCGTAGTCAAACCCCATGGCACGGACCACGGCTTCGCGCAGGGAGGGCGTGCTGCCGTTGGCCAGGCGGGTGAGCTGAACCACAAACTCCTCCAGCCGTGCCTCCTCGGGCGGCAGCCCCATGACGTGCAGGCCGTCGTTGATCATGGTGTCGGAAAGCTCTTCGATGTATGCGTGCAGCCCCTCGAGAAAGGCGTCGAAGTTCCCCAGGGCGGTTTCCCGGTCCAGCTCCAGATCCTTGTCCAGGCTGGCGGCTTCCACCGCCTCCCAGATCATGGGGCGCAGGATCTCCACCTTGGCCGGATCCTCGCTCACGGCCGCGGCATAGTCGTTCACCAGCCCCTGGACCTTGCCCAGGTCGTCGTACAGATCGGCGTTGGCATAGGCGGGGGTGAGGTGGTCGATAATGCAGGCATAGCTGCGCCGTTTGGCCTGGGTGCCCTCGCCGGGATCGTTGATGATGTACGGGTAGACGTTGGGCAGCTCCATGATGGCCAGGTCCGGGTAGCAGGTCTCGGAGAGGCCCAGGGCCTTGCCCGGCAGCCACTCCAGAGAGCCGTGCTTGCCGACGTGCATCACCACGTCGGCCTTGAACACGTCCCGGATCCAGCGGTAGTGAGCCAGGTAGTGGTGGGGCGGTGAGAGATGCATGTCGTGGTAGATCGCATCGACGTTCTCCAGATACCCCCGGGGCGGCTGGATGGTCAGGAAGAGATTGCCGTTGACGATGCCGGCGAAATGCATCTCATCGTCATGGACGAAAAGGTCGCCGGGAATCTCTCCCCAATCGGCCGTCATCTTTTCACGAATGGTGTCTGGCAGGGCCTTGTGCCAGGGGGCGTACCTTTCCCGGCCGGCGTGGGCCTCGGCCCGGGCGGCCAGCTGGTCAGCCGTCAGCCAGCGCCGGTCGCACGTCATGCGGCTTAGCAGATCGTGGGCCAGTTCGTCGCCGTCCGTGTAAGTCCGATCGATTCGGTAGCCATCGGCCTGCATGCGGTCCAGGAGCCCCTTGACGCTGGCAAAGCTGTCCAGGCCGGCGGCGCAGCCGATGCGGTCGTTGCGCGGCGGGTAGTGGTGAAAGATAATGGCCACCCGGCGCTCGGGATTGGCCTTGGCCGTGAGCCGCCCCCAGTTGAGGGCCAGGCGCACCAGCTTGTCGATGCGCTCCTCGATGGGCATGTACTTGGCCAAAAGGGCGCCGGTGATGGGATCGATGGTCTCCTGCTCGCGGGTGGCCACCGGCACGGTGATCAGAGCCCCGTCGAACTCGGGCTGGGCGGCGGCATAGGAAACATCCATGGTGTGCATCCCCTGGACGCTTTCTTTCCACTGGGCGTATGGGTTGAGGGAGACCATGGCCTGGATGACGGGCACGTTCAGCCGGGGCAGGAGATCCTTATACTCCGGGGCCGCCAGGGTGAGGGAGAAGAGCAAGGGGTTGATCAACACCTGGATGCGGGGCCGGTCGCCATCCATGAAATAATGATCCACGATGTAATCGGCCCCGCGATTGCCGCGCTCAGCATCCTTGTAGCGCTGATGGAAGACCGGAATAACATTGGCGCCCTGGGCTTCGATGGAGCGGATGATGGCGTCGATGAAGGCCAGATTGTTGTTCAGCCAATAGGTCTGGTAGAACCACAAGCCCACCGTGGGTTTGGCCGGGTCGACGCGCTGGACCAGATAATCGTCCAAATCGGGAATCCCGGGGAGGTCCGGATGGTGGATCCCCTCGAGGGGCAGGGCTTGGGCCGGCTCACAGACCTCATCTTTGGCAAACAGGCGGTTGTAAAGGTAGATGAGCAGTTGGTGGTAGTTCACATGGCCGCCGTGGCGCAGATAGCGGCCGATGGTGTCCCAGACCGGGGTACCGAAATCCGGGGAGTACTCCCTGGCCGCCGCCACCGAGTCCTCATCCCCGCCGGTGGGCTGGATGTGCAGGAGAGGCCGCCCATCCTCCGGGAGGTCGGCCAGGGCCGCCATGAGTCGGTCGAAGGCGGGAAAGGAGGGCTTGCCGCCGTGGAGGGTGACGATGATGACATCGGCCTTGAGGGCCTGGTCCACGAAGGCCTGCTGGCGGGCCTGGTCGAACAACTGGGTCTGGGTGCGGGCGTGCACCCTGAGGTCGCCGCCCTGGTGGCAGAAGCGCCGGACACCCTCGCTGAGGGAGGGTAGCTCCATGGCGGTGGCCGAGAAATAACTGAGTTTAAAAAGCGTCATGGGAGTTCTCCATCTTCGACGGGTGGTGTTGACGGAAAAGCGGGATCGAGGGCGTCAAGGAGCTGGACCGCATCCTGGCACCGGGTAAAGGGTGTCGTGGAAGGGGTGTCAAGAGGTTCCTGACGCAGGCTGAACACGGGCTTGCCGCTTTGCTTGGCGCCCTCGAGGAGGTCCAGATTGCCCCGGTTCAGTGCCCCCACCGCGAAACCGCAATCGATGACCAGATCGCAGGCTGCAAGGCTCTCCATGGCGGTGGCCAGGGCGGTGCCGTTGACGGTCTCCATGGGAGACTGGGTCAGGCAGGCGGCCCCCAGGGAATGGGCCACGTGGTAGTCCAGGTCGTTGGTGTGCAGCACCCCGGTGGTGATGGCAAAGCCTCGCTTGACCAGCAGGCGGAAGACCTGGGCCCCGCTGCCCATCCCGGCCACCACGAAGGCCCGCCCCCGGCGGCCGTCGCCGCGCAGTTCAATGCCCCCCAGTTGACTGCTGAAGGCGGCGGTTTGAAACTCGTAGAGATCCGCCACACTGTCGCCGGTGATGACCGCCTCGGGTGTTCCCCAGGCCGCCAGCCCCCCGTTTTTGATGAGGGCCACCCGGTCGGACACCTTGGCGGCCACATCCACATCGTGGAGAGAGGCGATTACGGTGATTCCCTCGTTGCGACACAGGTCGCGCAGGATGCCCATCACCTCCACGCGGTGCTTGAGGTCCAGGTGCAGGGTGGGCTCGTCCAGGAGCAAGATCCGCGGCTGCTGAGCCAGGGCGCGGGCCACGAGGGCCTTCTGGCGCTCGCCGTCGCTCAGATCGGTAAAGGTGCGCTGGGCCAGATGCTCGGCCTTCACCGCAGCCAGGGCGTGTTGGACGACCCAACGGTCGGCGGCGCCCAGGCGCCCGAGAAAATCGGTGTAGGGATAGCGGCCCAGGGCCACGAATTCGAAGACGCTGAAGAGGGGCGGGGCGACCTTGTCCGTGAGCACCACGGCCATGACCTTGGCTAGGGCCGCGGCGCTCAATGCGGCCAGATCCTGGCTCTGGACCTGGATGCGGCCCCCCAGGGGCGCCAGGTGGCCGGAAAGGGTCCGCAGCAGGGTGGTTTTACCGGCCCCGTTGGGCCCCAGCAGGGAGACGAACTCACCCGCCGCAAACTCGAGACTCAAGCCACTGAGCACGGCTTTGCGGTCATAGCCCACTGCCAGATCGCGGCAGGCCAGAAGGGAACGCTTTATGTGGGTTTGCATTAGATGACCCTCATGGTTGGGAAGCATTTTCTAAGCATGGTTCGGATCCGAACCTGTACGCTCACATCTCCACCCGGCGTTTGAGCAGCAAAGTGATGACGATGGGCGCTCCGAAAAAGGCGGTGATGGCCGAGAGGGGCAGCTCCACGGGAGAGAGCAGCATGCGGGCGACAAGGTCGCAGAGGCTGGCCACCAGCCCCCCCACCAGGCAGGCGCCGGGTATCAGGATGCGGTTGTCTGAGGTCTGGAAGATCAGGCGCGCCATGTGGGGCACGGCCAGGCCGATGAAGGCCACCGGCCCGGCTACCGAGGTGATCATGCCGGCCAGGGCGCAGGCGCAGAGCAGAATCAGAACGCGGAAGCGGCGGATGTTGACCCCCATGGAGGCGGCGTAGGTCTCGCCCAGGAGAAAGGCGTTGAGGGGCTTGCTGAGCAGATAGACGGCCACTAGAATCCCCCCCCCGCAGATGAGCAACACGCCGATCTCTCCCCATTTGAAGCCTGAGAAACTGCCCAGCTGCCAGAGGACAAAGCCCTTTATCTTCTCTTTTTCCGCCAGGGCCGTAAGGACGGCGGTCACCGCATGGCAAAGGTATCCCATCATCAACCCCACGATCAAAAGGGTGATCCCGTTTTTCACCCGGGTGGCCACGGCCACAACGATGAGCATCACCCCGTAGGCGCCGGCGAAGGCCGCCAACGTGGTCATGAACGGCGACAATACAGTCATGCCAACCGTTAGCGTCGTGAGCATGACAACGGATACCATCACCGTGGCACCATGGGTGATTCCCAGAATAAAGGGCCCCACAATGGGGTTGCGGAAGTAGACCTGCAGCAGCAGGCCGGCGGTGGCCAGGTAGGCGCCCCCCAGGACGGCGGCGATGGCCCGCGGCAGGCGGATCTTCCAGACGATGGCCGTAAGGGTCGTACCGCTGTGGGGATGGGTCAGGGCCCACACGATCTCGGACAGGGAGAAGGAGACCGATCCAATGGCGATATTGAGGGCCATCATCAGGGCCGTGAGGCCAGCAAGGGCCATGAAGAGGGTCGTGGGACGCTGCCAGACCAGGGCCGGCACCGGGGCGAGGGTGTGTTCGGCCGAGATCATGACGGGTCTCCTTCGACCGGCGGGTCGATCTCGGGCAGTTCCACGAAGAAGCGCCGTTCAAAATTCGGGTAGGCCTCGGGGTGCAGGATGGCGGCGATCTCGGTGAGGATCTCATCGAGTCGATCGCCGGACTGGGCATAGTGGGGCAGAGGCGCGAAGACCTTGCCCTCCTTGAAAGGGCGGATATCCTTGAAAAGCGGGTTCATGCGCGCCAGGGCCGCTTTGGAGGTGGCCCCGCTGGCGCGGTTGCGGTAGGTGAAGAGGATGTCGGCCTCCTCTCCGCTGTAGAGAAAGCGCTCCACGGCGATCTCGATGCAGGCGGTACCGTAGACATCTTCGAAGAGATAGTCACTCTGCGAGAGCCCCACCAATTCGCCTACCCAGGCGTTGCCCGGTTCCACCAGGACCCTCTTTTCATAGATATCGCCCCACATCACCTTGGGCGGCGGGCCGGCGGCGGCGGTGCGTTCGCGGATCTCCAAGAGGGCCTCGTTGACCCGTGCGAAAAAGGCGTCGGCTTCCTTCTCGCGATGAAAAAAGGGGGCCAGAAACTGCACGAAGCGCATGCGCGCGTTGAGACACATGGCCGTGGGGGTGGAGGTGATGGCGCAGGGGATGCCCAGCTCGTCCAGCATGGGGATGATGCTGGGGTCCCAGGTGAGCACCAGCTCCGGCCGCTGCTGGCGCAGGCGTTCGAAATCGATGCTGCTGGCATCGCCCAGAAAGGCGATCTTGCCGGCGGCCATGCCCGCCTTGACCACCTCGATGTGCCAACGCTCGGCCGGCGTCGTGACCCCCACCAGCACCTTCCCCATCACCCCCAGGGCCCGCAGGGTGGCCACGTCGAAAAAGCCGTAGGCCACCACCCGTTCCACCGGGGTGCGCACCAGTCGGTTGGGGTCGACACCCCGGGGAATCGGGGCGTCGCGGGGAATCAAGGTCAGGGCGCGGCCGGCGCCATCGCGCACCTCGGTGCGCTCGGGGGAGAGGCGCTTGATGGTGAACTCGCCGATCTGGATAAAAGTGGGGGCCGGCTTACTGTCGGCCTTGCTGCAGGCGGCCATGGCCATGGCCACCAGGAGCATAACCACGCAGACAAGGGCTTTATGGAGATAAGGTTTCATGGGTTTTTCCTGACGCGATTTGAGGGTTTTTGAGAAGCATCCAGTCCACCAGATAAAGGCCCAGCCCCATGGTAAAGAGAAGCATTCCGGCCAGATATATCGGCACGCCGGGATCTTTGCGGATGCTCACATCGATGCGGATGCGGCGGGACATACCCCCCGATAATTTTTTGGGGGTGAACGCTTTCAGGAAGATGCCGTAGCCGGCGAAGCGCACCGGACGCCCGAGGCCGAGGATGGCTTTTTCCTGCTTCCCATCCCTGGTGAGCAACAGGTGGGCGCGGGGCTTGAGTACACGCTTATCAAAGGCCGGCAGGCGTTCGCCCGAGTAGTAGACCGGATCGAAGGCATCCAAACGGATCCGGGCCGTTGTGCCGGGAAGGCTCACGGAGCCGCCCGGCAGAAGGGTGCGGGTGTCGAGCACGCGGGAAAAGAGATAGCTGCTCAGATAACCGCAGAGGAGCAGAATCACGGCGTAGTGCATGATATGGGGGGCGAACTTGAAGAAAAAGCGCCGGGGGGTGTAGCGCGTCCGCCGCCCAACGAGACGCGCGACGCGGTCGGTGGTGCAGACGAAGGTGTTGATCCCCAGTAGCAAGAGCAGCCCCAGAAGCAGTATGAACCAGGCCGTATGGACCAGGTTGAAGCGGCCATAAGTGGCCAGCCAGGCGGCCAGGCCAATCTCGTTGAGGGGCGCAAAGAGGGCGGTGCGCCCGTGCAGGCAGAAGTAGCCATAGACCAGATCCACGGCCAGCAGCAGGCAAATGACGACGGTCAGCCGGAGACTGCCGAGGGCGCGCCAAACCCTGCGGGTGAGAGAGGGGCGCTTCATAGGGGCCACCGATAAGGCCCCAAATCGGGCAGGCTGCCCAGGGCCACGATCACGATGGCGCCGGCGGCGGTATAGATCCCGCGGCTGCGCGCACTCCACGAGCCGGTCAGGTGCAGGTGCAGCAGGCAGATGTAGAAAAACCAGGTGGCCATGGTGAGGGTGATGGCGGGCTCGTCCCAGACGACGGGGGTACCCCAGCCCAGGTAGGACCACAACTCCCCCGCAAACATGGAGAGGGTCGCCCAGCCAAAACCCCAGACGGTCCAGTGCGTGCCGCGCTGGAAATAATGCGAAGCCCTCCCTGAGGCCGCGTTGATTGGCAACAGGCCCACCAGGGCCCAGGCCGAGGCGAAGAGAAAGCAGGCCTTGGCCACTGTTCCGAAGGCCAGGAAGAGATGCGCCAGGGGAGTCAACGATTTCAGGAAGGGCAGATAGAAGTCCTTGGGGAAACAGACCCCCATGAAGGCCAACAGAGCCGTCACTCCCAGGAGCCAACGGCGCACTACCGGCTCCCCGGCCGTCTGACCGTCGACACAGAGCAACAGGCCGAGGCAAAGGGGCAGGACAACGGGCCCCAGGTACATGGGCAGCATGGGCCAGGCCTGCCAATAGCGCCAGGACACGGACAGCAGATTGGCCCCCAGGGCGGGTAGCAACAGCAGTCGAAACAGCTTTGCCGAGATGGGACGACTGCTGACCACCAGGCTCAAAGCGTAGAGCAGTGCGGCGAGTTTGAAGCTTAGCTGGGCGTTGATCACGGGGTATCCTTAAGGGAGCTCGCTCGGGTTCAGGTGTTGCGTACGGCCGACGTGCGCGTCAGCCCGGTACCGCTTGGGAAGATCACAAAGAACTTCTGGTCGATGGCCAAGCTATCCAGTTGAATCTCATTGCCCGCTTCGTCTTCGAGGTGGTGGGCAAAAAGCTCCAGGCTCCGGCGAAAGAGCTTGCCAAGACTTGCCACTTCAAAAATTTGATCGCGAGCCTGCATCGAAATGCCTCCTTATTCGGGTCGGTCCATACAAAATGCCTGCATGGGCGCCCTCATTGCAGCGCCTTCTGGGAGAGCTCACGCAGGGCGGCACGGGCCGCTTTTTTGGACTGCCGGTAGTTGACGGCCCGTGTAAAAGCATCCCGACTGGCTGGGATGTCGTTGATCTGCCAAGCCGCGTAGCCGGCCATTAGCCAGGCGCGGCCTTCCTGGCGGTGGTTGCGTTCAGCCGAGCGGCGGCAGATATCGGCGGCTTCGGCATAGCGCTTCAGGTCGAAAAGCAGTTCGCCCTTGAGGAGCAGCAAGTCGGCATCCACCGCCCCCCCGCCGGCGGCCTCGAGGTGGGTCAGGGCCGCCTCGGGACGGCCCAACTGGCGATAGGCCGTTACCAGCCGCCGGAGGATTGAATTGTCTGTCTCGTTGTGGAGCAATTCCTCGTATAGGGGAGCGGCATTGACGGGTACGCCCACCTGCAGATTCAGATCGGCTAGGAGCTGCTTTTCGCTGTCGCTCAAGGGTACCAGAAAGCCGTATATCGTCAGGGCGGCCAGTGCATCCGCGTGTTGGCCGGCGCTCAGCTGAATGTGGGCCAGGGCCTTCCACCACTTGGGGATGTGGGGGGCTGTGCGGGTCAGGCGCCGGGCGTAGGCCAGGGCATCCGCCCTCATCTCCAAGTGCAGATACTGGTAGAGGAGGATCTCCTGCCACTGAATCTGCTTCTCACCACTGTAGGCGCGGGCCAGTTCACGGATGTGGACCAGGGCTTGGGGGGCCTGGTTGATGGAAAGAAGTGCGTGGATATAGCCCTCCTTCCACGCCAGTTTGATGTCAGTGCTGTGGGCCTGGAACAGCCGGTCGAACGCCTGGATGGCCCGGTGCGGATCCTCGCCCATGAGGTAGGCGGCGGCGCTGTTGTAGAGGGTCTGGGGCTGCTTTTCGGAAGCGGCTTCATAGCCTTTGGCAAAACAGCGCCCCGCCGCGGCATACTGGGCCAATTCATAGCGGGCCTTGGCCAGGTTCAACCAGGCGAAGCTGTGGTTCGCCTGGCGGCTGACCACCTGCTCATAAGCCGCCGCCGCGGCGGCATAGTCCGCCTGCAACAGGTAGGCATTGCCCAGGGCAAAGTAAATCTCGGGGTGGTGATAGCCTCTCGGATCCGGCTGTCCGGGGGCTGCATCCGGACCACCGCGCGCCTGAAACTTCAGCAGGAAATCTACAGCTCTAGGGTAGTGCGCCTCGGCCATCAGGGGCTGGACCTTGGAAAGCACCAGCCTCACCGGTGCAGGCAGCCCCTGGGAATCCAGACTGGATCCTTGCGCGAGACCCGTTACCGGGCAGGCTGGGAGCACCAGGAAGAGAAGCATAAATCCTCGAAAAATAAACGCCCGCATGTGATTACTCCAACTCAAAACGGATGGTGGTCTCCACCCAAGTTTTAACCGCCATTCCCGCCACCGTGCCGGGTTTGAAGCGCCAGCCCCCAATGCAGCGCCGGACGCTCTTCTCAAACAGACCCTCGGGGTGGGCGTTCAAAATACTGACCTCCCCCACCCTGCCGTCGGCATCCACGAGAAATTTGACCTTGACCCACCCCTCGATACCGCGGTCCTTGGCCCGCATGGGATAGAGGGGGGAAAGGCACGTCAGAGGGGTCAGGGGGGCATCCAGCTCCCCTACCGAAAAGACGCCCGCGAGGTCACCGGCGGCAGTCATGGGAGCGCTCTCGAGGGGCGGTAGTTCCAGGCTGCTGGGCCCGCCGGGCAGACGCGGGTTGATCTCAAAGGGCAGATGCAAGGGCAGCTTCACCGGCCGGGACTGGACCGTTTTGGGGTGCTGGACCGGCTTAGCCTCGGTCGGCTCGGGCGGCTTTACGGTTTTGCGCGCCACCTCAGGCTTGGCCTGACGCACCCGAATCACATTGACCTGGGGCACGAGGGCCTCTGTGAGGGGACGCGGCGCGTCCGAACGCATCAGGGAGGGCATGAGCATGAAAAGCATCAGATTGAAGCCCGCCGCCACCAGTGCCGATCCGCACCAGGCAAGGCCATTGCGGCGCTTGATGTCATCGAAGTAATTGCCCTTCGGCGGCCGGTGGACCATGGCTTCACTTCCCATTGCTCAGGCCCCTTCCGGCAGTCCGGCAGCCAGGGAGACATTTTTGGCGCCCGCCAGGCGGCAGCCGTCTATCACCTGGATGGCAACCCCGGTGTTGCTGGCCTTGTCGGCCACCACCACCACAGCGCCCTCCGGATTCTCCGCCAGGGCCCGGGCCACATTGGCGCGCACGGCGCGCAAGTCGATCTCGCGGTGGTCCATGTAAACGCGATTCTGGGGATCTATGCCGATGAGGATGGTGGTCTTGGCCTGAACGGTGGCTGTGGAGGCCGTGGGGCGGGTGACCTCGATGCCGGTCTCTTTGACAAAACTGGTATTAACCAGGAAGAAGATCAGCAGAATAAAGACCATATCGATGAGGGGCGCGATGTTTAGCTCGCTGGCCGCCCGTTTGCCGCGTCTCGCCGCTGTGATGTTGAGCATCGGTCTTCTCCTTAAAGCCGCTGACGCAGGTAGTAGCCCACCGTGGCGATGCGTTGTTTGAGCGTAATGGCCCGCCGGTCGAGAAAGCCCTTCATGTAGAGGCCGGGAATGGCCACCAGCAGACCGGTCTGGGTGGTGATGAGGGCCTCGGAGATGCCGCCGGCCATCCCTTTTGCGTTGCCCGTGCCGAAGATCGCCAGGATGTCGAAGGTGGCAATCATGCCGGTGACCGTTCCCAGCAACCCCAGCAGGGGGGCGATGGCGGCCAGCACGCCGATGAGGGCCAGATAGTCTGTCAGGGCGCCGTTGAGGGTCAGTACGGTTTCATCGAGGATATGGCGATCCAGGCGGGGATCCCCACTCCGCCGCGAGATGAACCGCGCCACCAGGAGAGAGATCGCCCCACGGTAGGCTGCGGGGTCGGGCAGGCGGTCGTCGCGAATGTGTTCCCAGGCCGCCCGGGCGTTCATGTTCTTGCGATGCAGGCGCCGGAAGAAAAGCGCCCGGTTGACGATCAAGAGCCACATGAGGAAACTGATCACCGCCAGGGGCAGCATGAGCCAGCCTCCAGTGCCCAAATAGTTTTCCAGTTGGAGAAAATGCTCGCTCAGTATCGCCTTCACGCCGTCACCCTACTCTTATGAATGATGTTGACCAGGGCCACGGCCTTCTCCTCCATCTGGCCGATATTTCTTTCCACCGCCCGGTTGAACAGGGTGTGGGCCAGCATGATGGGGATGGCCACCGAAAGCCCCAACATGGTGGTGACCAGGGCCTCGGAGATCCCCCCCGACATGAGTCGGGGGTCGCCCGTGCCGTGCAGGGTGATGACGTGGAAGGTGTCGATCATGCCGGTGACGGTTCCCAGCAACCCAAGCAAAGGGGCGATGGCGGCCAGCATGCCCAGGGTGGAGAGAAAACGCTCCATGGGCGGGATCTCTTTGAGAATTGCTTCCTGGAGGGCGTTTTCCATCTCTTCACGCTGCATGTGACAGCAGCGCAGGCCGGCCTGGACCACACGCGCCACGGGTTTGCGCGAGAAGGGAGCGCAGGCCTCACTGCAGGCTTGCCAGTTGCCCTCGATGGCCAAGGTTTCGATACGCCGGATCAGACCATCACCATCGAGGTGCCGGCGGACCAGAAAGAGGATCCGTTCGATGGCGATGACCACCCCTGCGGCCAGAATCGCCAGAATGGGCCAGACGATGACGCCCCCCTTGGGGATTTGCTCCCACAGACGCATCTCATGGGTCAACTGACGCAGGGCACCCCCCCGGGAGATGTCCATGGGGACATAGTCGCTCTCTCCGGCCATGTAGGCTCGTAACTGCTTCTGCATACGGCGCGAGGGCGACCTGGAGAGAGCGTAAAGACGTCGACCATCGGGCGATGGGTTGAGAAACCCCACCTCGTCGGCCAGGCGATAGGCGGCGGTGAAGGGTCCCAGGACCAAGAGATCGGCCTCGACCTCACGGCCGGCACGGTCCACCATGGTACCGCGCTCCAGGGAGACCTCTCCTGCGGCTTGCAACTGCCGCCACAAAGCCGCGCTCATGGCGCGTACATCGTCCATCCCAGGGAAACGGACCTCCTGGGCGACGGCGCTGAGAAACTCGGGCGCATCGTCGCTCAAGGCAGACTGCAGGTTCTGGGCGATCAAAGCGTCGATCTCCTTAGCGTTGACCCGAATCACGCCCACCAGCTCCTGGATCATGCTATCGCTCTGGGCCAGGGTGCGGGTCAGGGCGGTTTCTTTTTCCAACAGCTCGTCGCGTTGACGACCGAGGGCCTCAACTTCAAAAGCGCTCTTTCGAGTCTGGGCTTCCAGGTCGGCGACGGCCTTTTTCAGACGCGTTCGGTCCTGGGTGATCAGCGCCCGACTTTCGACGGCCGCTTTAGCAGCAGCCGCTTTCTCCGCCGCGGCCTTTTGGATCAAGCTTTCGCGGGCCCGCTCAGCCTCGATCTGCAAAGCGCGCATCTCTCCAGCCTGGGCCGTCGAAATGGTCAGAAGCAAAATCGGCAGGATAAAAAGCCAGTCTCTGGTGCACGTTTTCATTGGATCGCCATCCTTCCCACAGGCAGCCGGAGGAGCTCTACGGGCCTGCGTTTAGCTGCGATCTCGATGGCGGTGGCGAGACTGCGGTTATGGAGATCCGGCAGCGGTTGCCAGGTGTCGGCGGCGATGTTGAAAAAGCCGCACTGCTTGCGATCCAGACTCTGGAAAAAGAGGCCCAGGCGACCGAGCCGAAAGATGTCGGCCAAAAGGGTTTGGCCGTCCACAGTGATTGTTTCGCGGTAGACCTCGCTGGTGAACCCATACTCCGCTTCAATGAGGAGTGCTTCCATGGCCTTGCGATAGGTCTCGCTGATGGCCACCTCGGGATCCGTCAGCAGGGTAGTGAGGGCGGCGATGCGCTGCTGGCGTTCTGCCGTCAGAAACGGCAGGCCTTCGGCCAGATTAGCCGCCAGGGCGGTCACCTGGGCTTCGACGAAGGGACGGATCTGGCTTGAGATCTGTTCGATATCTGTCAGCTGCTGCTCTTTGGCAACCAGGCGCGTTTGGGCGGCATCGATCTCGGCCAGGAGTTGAACCCGGCTGTCTTCCAGGCGCGCTTGTTCGTGTTGCAACTGATCCAGACGCGCCACCAGCTTCTCTTTTTCCAGGCGCCATGCTTCCTCCGCCGCCTGGGTTGCCTGGCGGGCCTCAATGGCCGCTTTTACGGGCAGGGTTATTTTTTTGTGGGGGTCGGCGTTCTCGCTCTGCGCCGTTGTTGGGACGGCGGTCACCAGCCACCATAAGGCGCATATAACGATTGGCAGGAGGCGATGCTTCGCAGTCACAGAATGGGCTCCTTTGGCAACGGGGTCCACCAAAAACAAAAATCCCGAATCGATAAATCGATCCGGGATTTCCCTGGTATATCCGCAGATGAGGTTATAAACCGCAGCGCCGTCCGCGCAGTTACGGTTTCATGTGTTCAGGCCGGTCTTCTGACTTACGGATCATCCTACAGCTGCGCCTTCCCAGCCTTACGCCAGTGGCTACCTGCAGCTTTCGTCCCCGTTCACAGCGGCGGGCCCGTCCCCGGTTTACACGGGGTTCCCCTTTAAGCTCACGAGTGAGCACCTGAACAGGCAGATGCTTAAATGATTTTTTAATCAGATGTCAAGAATTAATGAAATCCTTGATATTTTCTTTGCTGGTAGATGCGAACACCAAAATATAGTATGTTCGTGCAGATCCAATTTAATATTGATTCGCCTGTTCGAGGCGGTTTGCTTTTTTCTTTTCAGCTAGGATTCAATCCCCTTGGAGGATCACATGAAAACCAGACGATTCAAATGGTTTTACTTTTTGTTGGTCGGCCTTTGCTTTTATTCGAATCCGGCAGCGGCCGTCCAATCCCTTCCTCTTGCAAGCGAAATCCGCACGACGGTGGGACCGGTTAAGTCCGGCCAACAGATTTCACTACCCTTAATCACCTGGGGAGGCGACATCGCCACCATTCTGGCCAACGGCAACAGTGTCAAAACAAAGAGTGGCAGTATTTTCGCCCAGAAAGGGCTTTCATTTTCCCTGGTTCGCCAGGATGACTTCAAGAAACAGGTGGAAGCCTATATCAAAGGGGAAACGCCTTTTCTTCGCGGCACCATGGGCATGATCAATATGGCAGCCGAGGTCCTGGGTAAGGATCCGCGCACCAAGCCGGTGATCATTTACCAGATGACCTGGAGCAATGGAGGGGACTGCCTGGTGGTCAAACAGGGGATCAATTCGGCCAAGGATTTAAAAGGCAAGACCATCGCCCTCCAGGCTTACGGCCCCCATGTGGACTATTTGGCCAAGATCCTCCAAGATGCGGGTCTTTCCCTGAAAGATGTCAATCTCCGCTGGACCACTGACCTTACCGGTACTGAAAAAGCGCCGGGCGAGGTGCTCTATCAGGATGGGGTGGATGCCGCCTTTGTGATTATTCCGGACGGTCTGATGCTGACCTCCAACGGCACGGTGGGAACGGGGGCCGAAGGGTCGATCAAGGGCGCCCGGATCATGATGTCCACCAAAACGGCCAATCGCATCATTGCCGATGTCTACGCGGTACGCAGTGATTTTTTTCAATCCTACCGCAAGCAGGTGGAAG
>JBNKKA010000114.1:0-14260 GCA_050291585.1 Desulfobacteraceae bacterium | reverse complement strand
GGCTGTGGAGGGTTAACTCTGCAGCGCCACCGAAATCTAAAGAAAAAATAGAGGAAACCGATAATCAGCATGAACCATAACGGCCTGGATAAAAACACGACACCAACAAGGGAAAAAGCCAGTTCTGGACAATTGATCTGGGGAGTGGCCCTGGTCATAGCGGGCCTGGGCGTGTTTTACCGTATCCCCCAAGTCCTGCCACAGATCGCCACCATCGAGTACTTTTCCGGTGCGCTGTGGGGCATTCGGATCTGTTTCTATCTCATGGGCATCATCCTCATCGGGGGCGGCGCAAAAAAAATCGTGCGCCACTACAGAGACAGAACCCACGCCGGAGAATAATCCTCACCGTGACAGGTGGAACTGGCCAGAAAAACGCGAAACCGGGAAGGGATTCGAGATGTTGAAAATGGCTTCGTCCAGCCAGCCGGCAGCGGCAGATGTAGACAATCTCCAATCTGAAATTGCCTTCAGGGCAGGGCTGCAGGAGATCGGCAATAAGATCCATGCCGCCAGCAACCTCGATGAAATCCTCATCGATCTCAAGGACGAGATCATCTCTCTATTCGCGGCGCAACGGCTTACCGTCTACGTCATCGACGGGGTCAAGCGCGAGCTGGTCTCGCGCTTCAAGTCGGGCCAGGAGATCGCCGAGATCCGCATCCCCGTATCGGCCAAGAGCATCGCCGGCTATGCCGCATATTACCAGCGCTTGGTCAACATCAAAGATGTCTACAACGAAGAAGAGCTCAAAGCCCTAGATGCCAACCTCAGCTTCGACAGCAGCTGGGACAAGAAAACCGGCTTCCGCACCCGCCAGGTCCTGGCCTATCCCATCGTTTTCCAGAAATACCTGCTGGGCGCCCTGCAGCTGATCAACCACAAGAACAACAGCCCCTTCTCCCCCGATGACGAGCAGTCCGTTCAGGAACTGGCCAAGACCATCGGCATCGCCCTATACAATCAGAAGCGCATGGCCAAGGGCAGTCGCAGCAGCAAGTTCGACTACTTGCTGGAGAACCATCTGGTGACCCAGAAAGAGCTCAACAAGGCCATCGCCGATGCACGCACCAAGAAGGAACCCATCGAAGGCTTGTTGATGCGCGAGTACCGCGTGCCCAAGGAGGAGATCGGCAAATCCCTCTCCAAGTACTACAAGGTCCCCTTCATCGAGTATGTGAGCACTTTCGCCATCCCCGGTGACCTCCTGGCCGGGCTGAAGGTGCCCTTCATGCGCAACAATTTCTGGGTACCCCTGCGTAAAGAGGACGACTGCCCTGCCATCGCGGTGGACAATCCACACGATCTCAAGAAGATTGACGAGATCAAGGCCCTCTTCCCCGGCAAGAAGCTCAAATTCTACGTGGCCCTGCGGGACGACATCCTCGAGTTTATCAAGCTTTTCACCGCTGATGAGAAAGAGCTTGCCGCCATTGACGATATCCTCAATCAGCTTCAGGACGAGGCCGAGGAGATCGAGGAGGCCGAGAGCAGCCTGGGAGAGGAGGACAGCGCCGTCGTTCAGTTGGTCAACAAGATCATCTTGGACGCCTATGCGCGCTCCGCTTCGGATATCCATATCGAACCCTATCCGGGTAAGCAGAATACCCAGGTGCGCATCCGCGTGGATGGCTCCTGTAACGTTTACCAGACCATCCCCTTCAGCTATAAAAACGCCGTGGTCTCGCGTATCAAGATCATGTCCGACTTGGATATCGCCGAGCGCCGCCTACCCCAGGACGGCAAGATCAAGTTCAAAAAGTATGGCGGTAAAGATATCGAGCTGCGTGTGGCCACCATCCCCACCCAGGGCCAGATGGAAGACGTGGTCATGCGTATCTTGGCCGCCGGAGAGCCCATTCCACTGGAGGGCATGGGGTTTTCCAAGCGCAACCTCGATAATTTTATCAACGTGGTGACCAAACCCTACGGCATCATCTTCGTGTGCGGTCCCACCGGTTCGGGTAAAACCACCACCTTGCATTCGGCCCTAAAATACATCAACAAACCCGAAACAAAGATCTGGACCGCCGAAGACCCCGTTGAAATCACCCAGAAGGGGTTGCGCCAGGTCCAGGTCAAGCCCAAGATCGGCTTCGATTTTGCGGCGGCCATGCGCGCCTTCCTGCGTGCCGATCCGGACGTCATCATGGTGGGCGAGATGCGTGACAAGGAGACCACCTCCATCGGCATCGAGGCCTCCCTCACGGGTCACCTGGTCTTCTCCACCCTGCACACCAACAGCGCCCCCGAGAGCATCACCCGTCTGCTGGACATGGGCATGGATCCCTTCAATTTCGCCGATGCCGTCTTGTGCATTCTGGCCCAGCGTCTGGTGCGCACCCTCTGCCCGGATTGTAAGAAACCCTACCACCCTTCTGAAAAGGAATATCAAGACCTGGTGCGCGAGTATGGCGCCGAGGAGTTTGAAAAGAACGTCGGTGTGGCCTACAATGACGACTTCACCCTCCACCAACCGGCCGGCTGTGATCGCTGTGGTAACACCGGATATCGTGGTCGTATGGGTATCCATGAACTGCTCATGGGTACCGACGAGCAGAAAAAGCTGATCCAGAAGAAGGCCCAGATGAAAGATATTCGCGATCAGGCCCTCTCCGACGGCATGACGACCCTCAAGCAGGATGGTATTGAGAAGGTGTTGGCAGGCAAGACGGATCTGCTGCAAGTGCGCAAGGTGTGTATTAAGTAAAGAAAGTGTGTCGGTGGGATCGTACTTTTTCAGGGGGTGTCAAGGTCAGCGCCCTCGGGTAAAGCGGCCTCAAATTTTTCCACCTGCTCACGGAAATAGGCGCGGTTTTTATCCGCTTTCTCCAATGCCAACCTGCCCGCACGGATGGCATCACCCACCCGCCCGTTGACATAGTAGCACTCGGCCAGGGTGTCCAGAATGTGGGCGGCCTGATCCAGTTCACTGGCCTGCAGCGCCAGTCTCAGCGCCCGCTGGGGATCTCTGAGATCCGCCACATCACTGGTGACCAACAGCCAGGCCAGGTTGTTGAGCACGTTGGCCTGGTTCGGGTTCAGTGCAAGCGAGTGTTCGTAGGCCCGCATGGCCTTTTTTATGTCCCCACGATTGAAGTAGATATCCCCTAGTACGCTGTGCAGGCCCGCATCCTGGGGGGCCTTTTCTATCTCTTTTAAGATTAGGCCTTCAAAAAACCGCGCGCTCAGCTTCTGCCCGGCGGTGCCAAAATTGAGCTGGTAGCCCACCGCACCCACCAAGACGAGACCGATCAGAAACATTACCATGCTGCGCCGCACTTTGCGATCCTGCCGGCGTATCCAACTGCGATCCTGTTCGCAGTGCTGGAGGTAGTCCACGCGCTCCTTGATGCTGAAGTGGTGCCAGTTGGGTTTGTCGGGGGCCTGGCCGCTGGAGGCGCTGATCTTGTGGAAGGTGGCGATGAGGGGCTGGGCACTGGGGAAGAGGGAGTAGACGTAGCAATCGGCCTGGCGTTCGAAGTTGCGCATGAAGTAACCGAAGATAAAGCGGAAATATAAAAGGAAATTCAGAATGATGAAAAAGCTCAGGAGGGTAGTGCTGATGGTGGCCTGATCGATGCCGGCGTCGCTGATGAAGCGGTAGACGGGTTCGATGAAGATGATGAAGTAGATCACTAAATCGAAGGTGGCGTAAGCAACGAACATGTAGCCCAGCAAAAAGAGCAGATAGAAGAGCAGGTGGCGCCGCTTGACGTGGCCAATCTCGTGGGCGATGACGGCGTCCACCTCCTCCTCGGTGAGGAGTTGCAGGAGGGCGTCGGTGACCAGGATGTAGCGGAAGCGCCCCACCAGCCCCATCACCCCGGCGGTGATCATGCGACCACCAAATAGGGGCCAGTCGAGGATGTTGGCGTAGGAGAGCCTCGCCCGGCTGCAGAGCGCCTCGATACGTTGTCGGGCCGGACCGGGAGCCATGGGCCGGCAGCGCCAGAAGCGCTGGATCAGCAAGGGCCCCAGGACGGCCACGATCACCAAAAAAAAGAGAAAATAGCCGGTCTCCCCCAGGGGGGTGGCCAGGAATTGTTTGGGCGCATCGAAGGGCAGCACGTTGATCAGGTCGGCTACCAGGGAGAGGACCAACCAGGGCAGAAGCACGGGGGCGCCAAAGGAAATGTTGGAGACGATATAGCTACGCCGATCGATATGGTGGCGATAAATCCGTTCGTAAACCGGGTGGGCGGCACCCCAGACGCTGGCCAGATAGGCCACGAAGATGGCGATGAAAACCAGGGCTTCCAAGGTCGGCAAGCTGGCGAAGAGGGGCAGGCGGGCGGTGAAGCTGGTCAGGTTGAGGCCGTAGATGTTGATGGCGAACAGGGCGATGGCCAGGATGCTGTGACGGGTGAGTAGGCTGTTGAAACGCTGATCCAGTTGGCGGAACTCCATGCGCTCCACAAGGTGCAACAGGCGCCGGAATTGAAAGCGGGTGAACTGCACGAAGAGCAGACTCAGCAGGGCGAACATGCCCATGGCCTGCGGAAGGCTGAAGTAGGGCATCTCCGAGGGCTGATAGGTCGCGAAGATGAGCAGGGCGACGATGAAGTAGAGGAAGTTACCGAACATGGGGGCGGTAGTACCGGTCCTTTTCGCTGTAGATGCAGCCGCAATAGGATTGACGATACATCCCGGCCGCTTTGGAGGCCTCGATACCCGTCTGCCAACCCTCGCGAAAGTCTGCGTAATGGAAGGGCACCCCCACCTGCTTGCCCACCGATTCGCCGATCTCGCAGATCAGATCGTGGCGCTGGTGTTTGCTATAGAGCAGGGTGGAGGAATAAGCGTCGAACTTGCCGCGCTTGGCCATGAGGGCCGTGGTGCGCAGGCGATCGTGGTAACAGATGGGGCAGCGCTGCTTCTCACGATGAACCATCTGCTGGAGGAAGCCCTCCAGGTCGTAGCCCTCCTGGTAGATCACCTTGAGGTCCACTGTTTTGGACCACTCCCGCAGGGTCTCCTCCCGGCGCAGGCACTCCTGGTAGGGGTGGATATTGTGGCGGTAGAAAAACCCCATTACGCTCATGCCCTGCTCCCGCAATTGGGAGAGGGGGTAGATGGCGCAGGGGCCGCAGCAGGTGTGCAGAAGGATCTTCATTGGTCCACCTTGTACTGCCGCTCTCCGAAGATGGCCGTGCCGATACGCACCAGAGTTGCCCCGGCGGCGATGGCCACTTCAAAGTCGCCCGTCATGCCCATGGAGAGCTCCGTCAGGTCGGCGTTGGCCGTGGGGGCCGGCCCCAGGCGGTCACGCAAGGCGGCCAATTCCTCGAAAAAAGGCCGCGCCCGTTCGGGGTCGTCGAAAAAAGGGGGCATGGTCATGAGTCCTTTGACCTGAATATGGTCCAACTCGGCCGCCCCTTCAAGCAGGGGCAGGACCTCCTTAGCCGAGACACCCGACTTGGTCGTCTCGCCACTCAGGTTTACCTGGATGAGGACGTCCTGAACTTTTCCATGCTTGGCCGCCGCTTTATTCAGGGCGGCAGCCAGTTTGAGGGAGTCCACCGAGTGGATCAGGTCGAACATGCGCACGGCGTATTTGGACTTTTTACTCTGGAGGTGACCGATGAAGTGCCACTCAACCTTCTCGTTGTACAATTGGTTGAACTTGCCCTGGGCTTCTTGGATGTAGTTTTCGCCTAGGATGCCCGCACCGGCCTGGATGACGCTCAGGACACGCTCTGCCCCCACGGTTTTGCTCACCGCCACCAGACGAACCGCAGCGGGCGAACGTCCACAGGCTTGGGCCGCCTGGCGGATGCGATTTTGCACACGTTCAAGCTGGTTCGCTATCAACTATCACTCCTTGGCGGGCGGGACGAGTTGGATGGCCCCCGCCGCGATCAATTGTTCAATGACTTCACACACGGGCAACCCCACCACGTTGGTATAGGATCCTTGTATGCCGCGCACCAGGAAGGTGCCCATGCCCTGAATGGCGTAGGCACCGGCCTTGTCAAAGGGTTCTCCGCTGCTCACATACCAGTCGATCTCAACCGGGGATAGGATTTTAAAGGCCACTTCGGTTGTGACCACCCCAGCGTGGCTGAACTGGCGTTGATTGCCGACAATGTGAAATCCGGTGAGGACCTGGTGGCGGCTGCCGCTAAGGCGGGTGAGCATATGGCGCGCATCCGCCGAGGAGGTCGGTTTGTTCAGAATCTGATCTTCGATCAGGACGATGGTGTCCGCGGCGATCACCCAGGACTCCGGATGCCTCCCGGCCACATCTGCGGCTTTGGCCGCAGCCAGTCTGGCGACGTAATCCCGGGGGGCGCAAAGGGCCACTTCGGATTCATCGAAACCGCTGGGGATTACCTCGATCTTCAGCCCCGCGTTCTCAAGCAATTCGCGTCGCCGCGGAGACTGGGAGGCGAGGATGATTTTGGCCTGGGTACGTTCTATCTGCATGTTCAGCTAAGTATCAAACCCCCGATTTTTTGACAACCATCCTCCAAACATAAGCGCCGCCTCAAACACCTTTTGATCTAGGAACTACAGCCGGCCGAGGCGAAGCCTCGGCTTGGTCCAAGGCTCCGCCTTGGACAGCCCCATTCCAGCCATATGGATATGGATACGACCGAAGCGCAGCCGTCTCCAGTTTGGGATTACTTACGGTCCAAGCTCGAATACCCAAGTCAGAGCCTTTGACTGCCCCTTTGCAGTCAGAGGGAAATGGATTCGACCGGAGCACAGCCGTCCAAAGCGCCAGCTTTGGACCAAGTTGAGGTGAAACCTCAACCCTAAAGGATACAAGTCAATGGACGATAATAATTGCAAGCATTTAATCACGAAAACAATTTGTAAAAATAGGGCCAGCGCCGATAGGCGCCTTATTTGCTCATAGACTCATACAAACCGATCGGTAAAGGTAAATCCATGCCACGTGTGATTTTACGCTTTAAGAACAAGAACCTGTCTCAGTTCAACCTGGGCGCCGAAGGGCCCTTGACCATCGGCCGACGGTCCACCAACACCATCGTCATCGACAACCTCGCCATCTCAGGGGTGCATGCCAAGATCGAAGCCGCCGACACCTTTTTTAAAGTGACGGACCTGAACAGCAAGAACGGCACCTTCGTCAATGGCCGCCGCGTCCAGGAGCAGCGCCTGCAGCACAAAGATGTCATCACCATCGGCAAACACCATCTGGTTTTCGACGGTCGCCAGCCTCCCATGGGAAACGCACTCGGAATGGAGAATGGCTTCCCCGACGAGCTCGAAGCCAACCAGCACACCATGTTCATGGACACACCCAAATACCACCAGACATTCCAGTGTAAACCGAGATCCTCTGTGGAGAGTCCGGGTGCCCAACTCGTGCGCCGGACAGGGGAGGGTGGCAGCTGGGAATTGAAAAATAGGGACCAATTCAGCATCGGTAAAAGCGGTAGCGCCGATATCCCCGTCGAGGGTGTGCTCTCATTTCTGGCAGGCAATCCGGCGGCCATTATCCTCAAGCAGGCGGATGGCTTCTATCTGAGTCCGGCAAGAGGCTTATTGGGAACCCGGCTCAATGGTCAGAAAATCAAGGCTGCCACCCTGCTAAACGGCAATGATCTGATTCAGGTGGGCGGTCTGATATTACAGTTTCAAGTCAACGCCTAAGCAATAGACAGCCAAACGGACAAAAGATGACTCGATACCGCACGCAACTGCTCATTCTGGCAGCGGGCCTATTGGTTGCGTGCTTTTTCGGTATGCGTTCCGGGGATACTTGCCGGCATGAGATTATCTCGGGGACGGGTCCCTCCATTGTCGTAGATGGGGTCTGGCAACAGGAAAAACAGGTTTGGGTGCATCAATCCGGTGCCATCCACGCCTACCCCGTGGATGAAGTCACCCAAAGCATACCCCAGGCAGAACCCAATCAGCGCTGCGGATGGGCCCAACTGCAGGCACGTCTGTGGCAGGGGCGCTGGCAGGCCTTCATCCTGCTAAATACCTTTCAACCGGGGGGCCGCCAGTGGTCTCCCCGGCAGCTTGATTGTCTGCTAGCCGCAGTCGCCGGAGTCCTGATCCTGATAGCGCTGTTGTTGGGAAAGCGGATCGGAAGACGGCAATCGGTTTCATCCACAAGCCAGGCCCCTTCCATCATCACCGATTCCCATGGTTGCGCCACACCTATGGATGCGGATCTACATCCGGACGCTTCTGCAGATGCGGTCGACCAGGTACCCCAAGAGCAAATCATCGCCTTTTTTCTGCAGCTCTATCAGGCCCAATGCGCTCCTGGGCGCCAAACAAATGCCAGCTTTCGGGAGATAACCGGCAAGGGTCCCCACGGGACGACAATCTACGAGCTGAAGGTCCCAGTTCAGGGCAAGACGCATCTCCGACGCATGTCCATCGGTCCCCTTGGACCTTCGGCCGTGGGCAGCAGCCTCTGTTTCTTCGTTATCTACGATATTCACCTGGTGGTGAAGCTGCCTCGCACGCCCATCTATGATTACGCCCACTACATCGAATGTATCGACAAGGAACGTCGGATCGCCGCTTTGCTGGCTGGCGTCCCCGTCATCGTGCCGCGGGTGACACCCATCCTGGAGAACGTGCATCGCTTCGGTGACCATGCGGCCCTCTCATCCGACGCTGTCGAGCGTCGCTATATCGCCTGGATGCGACGCAACCCGGCCTTTCAACGCTATCTGAAAGTCGGTTCGAGCTTCGCCTTTTTCATGGAGCTGGCCTCACATCACTTTTTACGCCATGTCTTTAACGATATGCACCTCATCAAGGCCCGCATCGCAGAGGAGATCCGTGACCATGGTCATTTGATCTGGAAACCGCATGCCTTTATCGGTCGATACGGCGCGGGAGCCCAACCGGTGTGTGCCCAGTTGCAGGGGGTTTACCAGAGCTGCCGGCGCTCTCTGGATCTGCCCACCCATCCGCACAATCCGACCCCTGCCGTCACCGACTATCAATATAAAAAGGACTTTCTGACCGGTTTAAAAGCTCATATCCACGGGCGCAGGCAGGTGGCCCCGCTGGCGCAGGGTGTGCCCACCATGGACGACCTGATTGGAGAGCAAGAGGCCGTTCTCAGCCACTATCGCCGTACCCTGGAGCGCTATCTGCGCAAAACTCTTTTTCTGCACCACCACCAACAGATTGGCGCGCTGGTGGCCAACACATTGCACCTGGTCACCTGGCTCAACGGCCGCCAGATCGCCCTGAGGGATCTCAAGCCGGAAAACCTCCTGGTTGTGGGGAATACGGATGACGCTGAGACCTACCTCAAACGGCGTGAACTTTTTCGTTTAGGTCTTATCGATCTTGAGACAGCGGCCGCGCGCAATGCCGAGGGCGACACCCCAGGTCTGCTGGCCGCGCCTAAACCCGGGGGGACCCCCCTGTACGCCACCCCATCCCACTTCGTGACCTATGAGATGCTCGGGGGCATCTATCCCAAACCCTTTGACATCCTCATGGAGCAGGACTGGTACGCCGCCATCGCCATCTGTTTCAAGGCGGTCACTGGCGACCACTTGTTCAATGGCACCGCCGGGTTATTTCCCGCCATGGTGGAGATGCTTTCCGGTGCCAATCCGGACGATCCCGAGGGTTTCGGCAAGCTTTTCAGCAAACTTTCCTGGGTGTTCTGGAGCAACGCGCGCATGGAGTTTCACGATAAATTGCGCCAACATCGCGCTTCCCTGAGCAAGGTGGCGGTCAACTTGTCGCCCCAATGCGTCGAGGCGCTCAAACGGCGCATCGATAGACGCAGACGTTCCCTCAACAACGAGATGAGTGCCCTCATGGGTCAACACCCTATGCTCGGGGAAGTGGCCCACCACCTTCAGCTCAGCGCCGCCACCTCAGAGCAGATCCGCCTACTGCGCACCACTTGGGAGATGGACGCCACGGACGACAGCAAACAATCGTTTCTCCTCACTGACCGCTTCCGAGAGTTGGAAGGGGTCACCCAAAACCTCGAAACTCTGAAGCAAGGTCAGAGCCTCCTCTCAAACTGGGAGGACGGTATCGATCTGCTCCCCCTGCTTAAGGTCCTGTTTGCCCAATGCCTCAGCGTAATGTACAAGGGCGACTGGAAAGGGCTGGGCCACCGGCGCATCGACTGGCACGAAGCCCTCATGGACGAGCCGACATATACCCAAACGCTTTAAATAAGTTAGCCGGCTTGCCAACGGGCCAGTTTGCCGGAAAGTGGATCGGGCCCTCTATAAATGGTTATGAACCCATCCCCAAAACCACTCGATCTTCCTAAAATCCGTAAAGTGTGGATCCTTGGGGCCGGTTTCTTTGGGCAACGGGCCTTGGCCGCCGTTGAAACACACTTGAAAAACCTTTCTGATCGAGTCGTTGTTGTCGATCGTAACAGCCAGCGGCTGGAGAGTCTGGACGCCGATATCGTCTGTGGCGAGGCGGTGGAATGGCTGGGAACCCACCTAATGGAACCGGATGCACTCTATCAGGGCGAAGACCATCTCATCATACCGGCCTTGCCGTTGCATGTGGCTGCCGAGTGGCTCCGGACGCGGCTCAATGCCCATGGGAAATGGGAACGCCCACCTGTGCCGACTGAGCTCCTTGCTAATTTGCCTAACGCCCACCCCTTGCCCGGTGGCGGCGGTCTCACCACCAGCATCGCCACCTGGCGCTGTCCCGATGATTGCCCCGCCCCCATCAGCTACTGCAATCACACCGGGCTGCCCCGAAACCCGGATCTATACGAGGCCATGGGAAAATTGCACCTCACCGGTTGGCGGACCATCGTCATCCATAGCCGTCAATTGGCTCCCGGTGTGGGAGGCTACACCGCCCGCCAGCTTTGGGAAACCTTGGGCAAGGCTCGTTCGGTAGAAAAAAAGATGATTGCGGCCACCGTCTGCCGCTGCCATGGGGTCATCGATCTTCTGGTCCAAAAGGATGCCGATTCTGTCGGATATAGAGCCTTCTCGACCGCTTGACTTTTTAGGCAATTATGGCTAAAAACGCGCAGCAGTTGCGTTCCTATAAAGAAGTGTTCCACCTTTGCCCGGGTGATGGAATAGGTAGACATACGAGACTTAAAATCTCGGGAGGCTTTGCCTCGTGCGAGTTCAATTCTCGCCCCGGGCACCATTCACCCCTTTCACTGCCTTCTTGACCGAGGCGGTGTTTTGCTTTTTCAGAGCATTCTCACTATACTGCCCGTAGTCCCTTTGGATGAATCCCTCTATAGCGCAGGCCCATGCCCGTCGACCTCTATTTCAGCAACCGTATCGAGCAGTTGGCCGCCGATCTGGCCGCCAATCTATACCCTCCCCAGGGCGAGGACTGCCTCGCCTTTGATCCGCTCCGAATCGTAGTACCCAATCGCAACCTGGCCAAATGGTTGCAGCTGACTCTGGCCCGCGAGTTGGGCGTCAGCATGAACATCGACTATGCCTATCTGGACACCGCCCTGTGGGATCTGCTGGTGCAAATGTCCGCTGCCGAAATTTCCCCCATGCCCGTCAGCCAGGACATTTACGCCCTGGCCCTGTTGCGCGTGTTCGAACAACTCCCCGGAGATGATACGGTTTTTGCTCCCATCCGCGGGTATCTGAGTCGGGCGGGAGTAGAAACACCTTCTGGTAACACAGTGTCGGCGGACGCAATCCCAGCAGACACGCGTCGCTGGCAGCTGGCCCGCAAATTGGCCCATCTCTTCCAGGAGTATGAACTCAATCGCCCCGAATGGGCGCCGGCCTGGCGTTCGGGGCGCTTCGGCGGGGATGGCATGACGGCCTGCCAGGGCCACCTCTACCTGCGCACCTTGCAGGTGTGCGACCAGCTGGCCGATGCGGTCGGACAGCCGCTCTGGACCCTGCCACAGCTGGCCCGGAGGGTCTTGGATCAGCCCCGTCCCTCATGGGACGCGGCGCGAAGTCCACGAGTGCCGGTGGTGCACATCTTCGGGCTCTCCCAGATCTCCACCTTCCATACGGAGTTGATCGGAAGGCTCCAGGGCTGGGTGGATTTCCGGATATACACCCTCAACCCGTCGGCCGATTTCTGGGAGGATGTGCGCACCCCCCGGGAGAAACGCTGGGAGGCGGGCGGGCTGGGTGGGGAGGGGGTGCCGCCGGCCCCAGAGGCTGATGATACAGCGGATCTTTTCAGTGTTCCGGACCACCCCCTGCTCTCCCTCTGGGGTAAACCGGGGCGGGAGCACATCCGCAGCCTGTGCGAGCTGACCGGCTACGATTTTCACGCCGCCTTCCTCCCGCCAGACCGGCCGGACACCGTTCTGGGGCGCCTCCAGGCAAGCCTACTGACCCTGACGGATGCCGGGGCTGCGCCAGTACCCCAAGCCCAGGATCGCTCCATCCAGGTAGTGGGCTGTCCCGGCGCTCTGCGGGAGGTGGAGACGGTTTACAACCGTATTTTACATCAGCTGGCCCAGGATCCCACTCTGCAGCTCACCGATATCGCCGTCCTGGTGACCGATATGGCGGCTTACAAGCCCCTCTTCGACACCGTTTTCCAGCGCACGCCCCGCCAACTGAGTTACCATCTGGTGGACACCCTCGCCGAGACCGAGAGCCACTACGGGCGTGGTGTTCTGGCCCTCCTCGACCTCATGACGGGACACTTCACCCGCCGAGAGGTCCTCGGGCTGATGATGAATCCCCTCTTTCTGGCGCGCTGGTCGGTGGATATGGAGATGGTGGCGGTGTGGGCCCGCTGGATCGAGGCCCTCAACATCTACCACAGCTTCGATACCCATGAGAAAATCTCCCATGGCGGAGAGGGGAGCCCGCGCTATACCTGGCAGCAGGGGCTGCGGCGCCTGCGCCTGGGGCGCATTATGGATACCAACGCAGCGACCGCGGCCTTCCATGGGCTCCTGCCGTACCAGGACCTGGAGAGCGCCGATCTCCAGCTCCTTGAGCGCTTTTGCCTCTCCGTGGAGGACCTGCACCGCAGCGTTGTCCGTCTGCGCCGCCTGGCCCGCAAGGATGGCGAGTGGCCCATGACCTTCCTGAAGATCTGTGCGGAGCTCCTGCCCATTGGCCCTGAGGCCCACGGGGAGGATGCGGTCCGGGCCGCTCTGGTGGAGGCTTTCGAGTCCTTGGGACTTTTCGCCCGCCTGGAGGGGGATGAAGCCAAAGGCAGGGTGGACGCCCCGGTTTCAGCGGACCTTTTGCGGTCCTTCTGCGCTTCGCATCTGAGGGGCCTCTCCACGGCCCATGGCGAGTACCTCACCGGCGGGGTGACCCTCGCCGCCCTGCAGCCCATGCGGCCCATCCCCTACCAGATTATCTACATTCTGGGAATGGAGGAGGGCGGCGCCTTTCCCGGGCGCGCGGACAACAGTTCCCTGGACCTGCGCCTGGTCAAGCGGCGGCGCGGGGACGTGAGCACGCCGGAACGCAACACCTACCTCTTCCTGGAGGCGCTCCTCTCGGCCCGCCGTAAGGTGGTTATCTCCTATGTCTGTCGCGACCTCCAAAAAGACAGGGATTTGATGCCCTGCGCCCCGGTGCATCAGCTCAAGCGCTTCATCGGCGACCACCTGCTGGGGGGCGGGCAGAGATTCCGGGAGCAGCGCGTGCCCCTCAAAAGTACGGATCCGGCCTATCTGAATGAAGACGCCCAGGCGCCCTGGGCCGATCCTCTGGTGAACACCAACCTGCTGGACCGCATCATCGCCCTGAGGGCCGCGGGGGCCTGGCCACCACCACCCGAAAAGATCCCGCGGGGTCTGATGGAGCGGGTGGCGGCGCTGACGGCGGAGTCGCCCTTGCCGCCACCGGCGCCGGCCAATCCTAATGCCCCGGTGCGCCTATTCATAGATGAGCTACGCCGTTTCCTCGTCAACCCCATCCACACCCAACTGGCGCGTCACCTGGGCGTGCGTGCCACCCGACCACCCCTGGAGACCCTTCTGCAATCCAACGACGAACCTTTCGCCTCCGCCTTTCCCCTGGATTACCGCATGGAGCGCGAGACCCTCGAATTGTGGTTGGAGGCCTGCTGGCAGCACCCGGAGGCGCCCCCAACGGCGATCGACCTGCTCGAAGAGGTCTATGCGCGTCAAGCCCTCATGGGTGCCGTTCCCGAGGGGGTCTTCGAGGACCTGGATCGTGAATGTTTGCGCTCTCGTGTGAACGCGGCGGCCGAGGCGCTGCAACCCATCATAGGTGCACTGGAAACCGCCGCCCAGCGCCACACGCGAGTGATCGTGGGCCACACCGACACCGGCACCAGCGGCGGTTCACCGTCAAAAAACGGTGATGCAGAGGGAGTG
>JBNKKA010000113.1:0-14300 GCA_050291585.1 Desulfobacteraceae bacterium | reverse complement strand
GTTTAAATTCTCTCGCTCCGACCAAAAAAAGTTATCCGGACGGTGTTTGATCAAGTCGATTTGTGTTTCTTAGGATGCGCTATCGTGGGACTCCCGCTTTTTCTGCCAAAGGGAATACCCAGCTTGTTCATGCGCTTGCGAAGCGTGCTGGGGTTGATGCTTAAAATCCGTGCCGCCAGGCCCGGCCCATAGATCTGGCCGCCTGCTTTCTCCAGAGCCCGCCTGATATACCAGGCGTTCATTTCATCGAGCGACACGAGAGGCTCGTCCCGGCTTTGACCCTGGACGATCCTGCCCGGAGCCATAAGGGATAGAAGCGCTTCAAATGACAGGGGAGCACCCGCACGATGCTGTCTGAGAGCGCGCTCGATGGCGTTTTCGAGCTCCCGTACGTTGCCCAGCCAGTCGTAGGCGATGAGCATGTTGATGGCATCGGCGGCCAGCTTGGGTCTTTCCTTGAGTTTAAGCTCTATGGACTTCGTAAAGCCCTGTCCGGCGAACACTTGCTCCCCTGATGTGATAAGACTTGCCACAGTCACAATGTGGGCAAACGCGGCCGTATGTCCAGATAATGGACTCAAAAAAGTTACGGCAAGCGTTCTCATCAGGAAAGGTTTCCCTTAGTTGGTCAGCGTTCATGATATATCCTCCTTTTTTGGAGAAGATATATTAGGCTGCTGTGACAGATCCAGTCACAGCGCAGCCTTTTTTTGGGTTATAGAACCGAATTTTTTAACATAGCGTATTGAGATGGCTTAGCGTACGTTTTTTTCCGTTTCGTGAGCAGGCCCACGTTATGGCCGCCTCACGTGGTTTGATGCCCTCAAGATCCTTAGCTAACTGAAGCTTTGCAAGATCTAAATCGTATGCCTACTGACGGTTTCGCCCTCACGGTTCTATTCCGAGCTGCAACACATACCTTGAATACGATAGATGACGCTTGACACGGCGCTACTGATTATGTAGCAAGCTATGAAAAATGTAGCGCGTCTGTATAAACAACAACAATCCATCAACAAAGAAGAAGGAAAACCATCATGCCTGTTATTACTGTAACCATGGGGAAAGAACAAACCACCAACGGTCAGAAAAAGGAACTGATTGAAAAGTTTACGGAAGAAGCTGTACGTATTACCCTCCTGCCAGAGCAGGCCTTTACGATTTTGATCCATGAACTTTCACCTGAGGCCATTGGCGTTGCTGGTAAGCCGTTAACTGAAAAGCTCACGGCTAGAAAATCGTAACGTTCAATAAACATCTTCCTTTTTTTTGCCTTGAGCGCTACTGTTATCGTAGCGCTCAAGGCTAACGATGTCCACAAATCGCAGGAGGAAGATAGATGGCGATACCCAAACCCGGCAAACCGGTGCGCGGCTCACAAACCGGAGCTCCCATCATGGCTGCACTTGATCTGCTGGGCAGACGATGGGCCATGGGAATAATCTGGAATCTCAGCAGCGGGCCGGCAACGTTCAGAGGACTGCAAAGTTCATGTGAGAGCATCTCTCCGTCGATTTTGAATAGCAGGTTAAAAGATCTCAAGGAGGCCGGCCTTATGGAGCGTTCTCTTGACGGCTATGTGCTCACAACTTTAGGAGAAGAGCTGTTTGCTTTATTGCTTCCGCTTGGGGACTGGTCCATTCGCTGGGCAAAATCCGTCTCGGATGATGAAACCATAGACTGGGAGGCCTATCGAAAAGACAGAGGGAAACACTTACACCGGTGCAATCTCATGAAATAAAAGAATGAGATAGGAGGCGCGACTTGACAAACACATATGAAATTAGGGAACTCCTCGAAAAGAGCGGCTATATCGCCGACGAATCAATAGCGACGGCGATCTTTCTGGCACTCAGGATGGAAAAACCGATCCTGATCGAGGGCCCCCCGGGTGTAGGGAAGACGGGGCTCGCTAAGGCCCTTTCTGAAGCGCTGGAATTCCCCCTTGTCAGGCTCCAGTGCTATGAGGGGATAGATGAAGGTAAGGCTCTCTATGACTGGGAGTACGGCAAGCAGTTGATCTACACGCAGTTGCTCCGTAACCAGCTCGACAGTTACCTCTCCGTGTCGGCCACCCTGCGGGAAGCGGTGGAGAGGCTCACCGCCGAGGAGAGCCTTTTCTTTTCCCAAAACTTCCTGGTAAAGCGGCCGATACTTAGGAGCTTCCTCTCCGAGGGGCGGAGCCTGTTGTTGATCGACGAGGTGGACCGCTCCGACGACGAGTTTGAGGCCCTTCTCCTTGAGTGCCTGAGCGATTTCCAAATATCCATCCCGGAACTAGGGGTTATAAAGGCGAAGGTAAAGCCCCTGGTGATCCTCACCAGCAACGCCACCAGGATGATCTCCGACGCCCTTCGAAGGCGTTGTCTCTATCTTTACATAGCCTACCCGGAGCTCGACCGGGAGGTAGCAATTATAAGGGCACGATTCCCGGAGGTATGCGAGGATCTGGCGATACAGATGGTCGAATTCCTCCGCAAGACCCGCGACCTGAACCTGCGAAAGCCTCCCAGCATCTCCGAGGCCCTTGACTGGGCCCAGGTCCTCTCCATCCTAAATGCGAGCCGTTTGACCCCCGAAGTTGTCGGCAACACGGGGGGCTCCATAATAAAGCACCAGAACGACATGCAGATGGTGATGGAGCTAGCGGAGAAGGAGCTGATGAAGTAATGGAGCGCATTGTCACCCGTTTCGTAACGGCTTTACGGGAAGAGGGGATCAGGATCTCCCCCGGAGAAACCCTGGACGCGGTCAGGGCGATCGCCTTGGGAGGGGTCACGCAACGCGGTGCGGCTAAGGCACTGCTGCGTATAACCCTGGTGAAGCGGGAGGCCGATTTTCCCATATTCGATCTGGTATTCGACCGGTTTTTCAAAATCTCAAAAGGTAGTGAATTCGGCGAGGACCTCGACGAACTTTTGAATGTCGCGATCACATGCTTCGAAGAGGGTGAAACGGCGCTTGCAGCGCATATTCACCTCGGTGAGGAAAGGGTCAAGCTCCAGGTTGAGGGGGATTACAATCCTGGAAACAAACTGGACATGGAAAGCCTCACCGAAGTGGAGGATTGTGGATTGGAGAGTTCCGCGAAGAGGGTACAGCTCAAGGGGTATCGCGGTAAGCGGAAGCCCTCGAAACCGTCACAGGGTTATCGGCAGGATCCCAACGCCATCTGGTTGAAAGTGAAAAGGCGTCAAGATATGTCCTTCACCTTCACCGACGAGGAGCTTACCTCCATGGAGGATGTGGTTTCACGCATGATCCACCGCCTGAAAAAGGATGTCAGGCGCGCCAATGAGAGGCAGAGGAGAGGCAAGCTCCATGTTATCAAAACGATACAACGCAATTACCGCCACGGCATGGTCCCCTTTCTCCTGTCGCTCCGTCGCAGGCGCAAGGAGAAGCCGCGGATAGTTGTCCTCTGCGACGTGAGTTATTCCGTAAGTCACGCCTCCCGCTTTATGCTCCTTCTGCTCCAAACCCTGCACAGGCGCCAAATGGATGTGAGGAGTTTCATCTTCAACCGGGAAGTGGAGGAGATTACCGACCTCCTGACCAATATGCCCGTCAACTGCATTCTGGAGACCATCGACGAGGGAGACATAATCGATCTGGACGAAAACAGTGATTACGGGCATGCCTTTGTCGCTTTTAAGGAGAAATACCTGAAAAACCTGCGGGGAAAACCGGCGATCATCATCCTTGGAGACGGAAGGAACAACTACCAAAAGCCCAACGACTATGCCCTGGGCGAGATCATAGAGCGAGCAGGATACGCGCTCTGGATCACCCCGGAAGAGCGCGACATATGGGATCTGGGAGATTGCCTGATTGAACTCTACGGCTCATACTGCGACAGGGTGGAGGTGGCGAGGAACGTGGAGGAGTTGAGCCTCTTCGTGGAGGAGCTGTTCCGCAGCTTCTATAGGGGCCATTATAACCGTGACCGGGTAAAAATCCGCTTTGAGGCGAAAGAGAAGGAGCCATACGAGTATGGGACATACTATTCCAGGAGAAAACAAAGATATTCAAACTGAAATTATTGTCAAACCCCAAATATGACTTTGAAATTCCGAATGAAACGACCAGCAATTTAGGGCTGTCTATGAAAATTATGGTCGCCTTGGACTTATCTGACTACGCGGATTTCGTCCTGATCAAGGCAATTAAAACCGCCAAACAGCAAAACGCCAAGATGGACATCGTGGTAGTGGCCGAGGACGACAGCGATGAGAACGATTCCGCTGAGCGGGAACGGGTCAACGAAAAGCTGCTTCGTGATGCAACGCGTGCTGCTCGGTCCTACCAGCAAACGGCCCTTGCCCAAGGTGTGAAAGCCAAGGTACGGGTTCGTCCTGGCAAGTCAGCGGCAGAAGAGATCATCAAATACCAACAATCGGAAAAACTGGACCTAATCGTCCTGGGCCGTCGATCCCACACACTTCGGGCAACCTCTCCCATGGGCGCTGTAGCTCAAAGAGTGGCCGCATATGCCACATGCACGGTCATGGTGGTGCGCTGCATGGAGAAAAGGGACTTATAGATTGGAAGTCGAGGCGTTGTGGCCGGCTAAAAACCTTGAGCTTGATCTCTCGTTAAATCTATCGATAGCCATGGCGCTTTTCTGGGTACTGGAAAATGCAAGACCCGAATTCAAGCTCTGAATTGATGCGAAAAAACGACGTGCCGTTTGCCATCGATTTCGCTTCGGTCTGATCGGATGTCCATCATTGTATTATTGAGTTGACCTATTCAGCACACCGCTTGAAAATCATGGCGATGAATAGTTTTCAGTGTAGTTGAATTGAGCCATAAATCGCTATTCGATTTAACCTCCGCACTCAGAATACAATTCACAATTGTGTTTCGTTTATTACGGTGACAATTTATTGTTGGTGAAGAACTCGATCTTCAGCCGCAATACTTCCTCGGCGATTTGTTCCGAAAGTGGGCAGACCCTGATGCCCGCTTCATTTCCGCCAGGAGGAGGGGGCTTTATTGGAGAATGGATGCACCACCGGCCCAACCTTATCCTTGCCAGCAGCCTTGATGGTGAACAAGGCGTGGTCCGCCGCGGCGATCAAGGCATGCTGGTTGTCCGCATCCTGGGGAAATGTCGCCACTCCCAAACTGGCCTGCAACTGGATCTCGACACCCTCGTTCAGATGATACGTCGTCCGCTTTACTGATGCATGTATCTCGACTGCTTTTTGCAGCGCCTGAGTCTGATCCCATCCTGGCAGGACGACCACAAACTCGTCACCAGCATAGGCCACGGCATAGGCTGGCTCCTCCAGGCAGGTATTGATAGTACGCGCAACCTCTCGGATGGCACGGCTGCCGTTGAGGTGGCCATACGTATCGACTACCGTTTTGAAATGATCCAAGTCTATGAAAACGAGCGATATGGGAGTATCTTCCCGCTTGGCCCTGTCGATCAATTCATCGAGCGACTGGTAGAGATAGCGCTGGTTGTAGAGGCCAGTCAGGCCATCCCGCATGGCCTGTTCCCGAAAGCGTCGCTCGCTCTCCAGCACTGCGGCCTCAGCCTTTTTCCGCTCGGAGATGTCCACTAGTGCGATCATCACGCGTCCGAGGGTGTTCTCGTGGCCGGGCACGACCAACGCTTTCCCCAACACGATTTTTGACTCGCCGTCCGTCGTCGGAAGGGTGATTTCCTGTTCTCCGGTCGCCTTCCCATCGGCGGCCATGAGACAGACGTCACGGGCCATACCCATGAACAGTTCTGAATCGGTGGGGATAAAGGCACCGTCAAAGCCGTCGCGGCCCGAGACACCCATCAGATCCATAAAGGCTTGATTATAGTCGACAGTCCGGATCAATTTCCAGCAGTGATGGACCTGCTGGGGATCTTGCCCAAGGAACCCGTAAAGGTCACTGACACCAGATGCGCGGATCCCTTCCAGATATTTCTTCAACTCGGAGACATCCCACTCCACCATGGCGATCGGCGCCAACTGGAATAGCTGGCGATAGCGCTTCTCGCTCTCTCTGAGCGCCGCTTCCGCCATTTTGAGATTGGTGCAGTCCTCGACAACGGCCATGATCCCACTGACGGCACCGTCGTCTTCAATGACAGGGCTGAGATGGTGGCACCAGTGAACGCGGCTGCCGAGAGGCCCCTCGTACATATGCGTGGCGATGACGGCCTCCCGGTCAGCCATGCAGCGCTGCAGGTCCGCCGCAAGCCCCGATGCCGTCAGTTCCCGACATGTGAAGAAATTCAGGGATTTGGGGTCACCGATGGACAGTTGACTGAACATGTCCACCATTTTACTGTTGATGCCGGTGATCGTTCCTTGGGCATCCACAGCGAAAATCCCCAGCGGCATGCTGTCACCCAGAAGCCGATTTCTGGCCTCGAGGGCTGCCATTTGGGCCTCGGCCTGGTAGCCGCGCGATTCGATTTTCCGCAGATCGGCCACTTGCTGACGAAGCGTGAAGATCTCCGCCATCAACGCCGACTTGCCCTCAGTTGATTTTGTCATAGGCGCTCACTTGAAGGCTTAATATTTACATTGCTGCGTTTTCACGCAATAAAGCTTCCGAAATTCCATTCTGGCACCGGAATAAATCTTGATGGATTGGGCAAGCAACATGGATTAACGTTTGCCGGTAGTGTACCTATCTAATTGAATTTGTGTGATAATTAAATATATGCGTCACCGAAACTATTCAAGGTTAACTTTGTTGATGGGCGGTTCAACCATATTCCCTTTGCCAATCTTTACTGAAAGATTTATCTTGGGATAAACAATAAAAGTAAGGACATAGGTCATGGCCGCTGATAATCATGCTGTAAGTGTAAAAAACTATTCTGAAGGCGGCACGATCAAATGATCGGGATCGATACGAACCTCATCGTCCGCGAATCGGATTATGTTTTGAGAGCATCCTAAAAACGTAAAGTGGAATGTTATTCAACTTACCCTAAAGAACAAAAGGGATATAGACACATGCCAAGCTACCTCTCAATCACCGACCCTGAGATCGCCGCCATCGTGGCCGACGAAAACACCCGACAGGAGAACGGTCTTGAACTGATCGCCTCCGAAAACATTGTCAGCAAAGCGGTCATGGAGGCCCAGGGAAGCGTGCTGACCAACAAGTATGCCGAAGGCTATCCGGCCAAGCGCTACTATGGCGGCTGCGCATTCGTCGACGCTGCTGAAAACCTGGCCATCGAACGGGCCAAGACCCTCTTCAAGGCCAGCTATGTCAACGTCCAGCCCCACTCGGGATCCCAGGCCAACATGGCCGCTCTGATGTCCTTATTAAATCCTGGTGACACGGTCCTGGGAATGGACCTGGCCCACGGCGGTCACTTGACCCACGGCAGCCCGGTGAGTTTTTCAGGGAAGCTGTATCGGTTCGTCCACTATGGTGTTTCCAGGGAGACTGGCACCATCGATTACGATCAGGTGACCGCTCTGGCCAAAGAACACCGCCCCAAGATGATTATTGCTGGCGCCAGCGCCTATCCACGAATCATCGATTTTAACCGCTTCGCCGAGATCGCTCAGGCGTCCGGCGCAACCCTGATGGTCGACATGGCCCACATCGCCGGTCTCGTAGCCGTGGGGCTGCACCCCTCTCCGGTCCCGGTAGCCGATATCGTCACCTCCACGACACACAAGACCCTGAGAGGCCCCCGGGGTGGGCTGATCATCGCCAAGCCCGAGCTCGGTCAGAAGCTCAATAGTGCCATCTTCCCAGGTATTCAGGGCGGCCCCCTAATGCATGTGATCGCCGCCAAAGCAGTCGCCTTTAAGGAGGCGCTCTCCAGCAGCTTCGGTGATTACCAAAAGGACGTCGTTCAGAACGCCGCTACCATGGCCCGCGTGCTCAAGGAGCGAGGCATCGATCTAGTTTCGGGCGGTACCGACAACCACATGATGCTCGTCGACCTCACCTCCCTTGACATCACCGGCAAAGCGGCCGAAGAACTCCTGGGCCGCGCCGATCTCACGGTGAATAAGAATTCGGTTCCCTTCGAGACCCGCAGCCCCTTCGTCACAAGCGGCATCCGGATCGGCACTCCCGCTATCACCTCGAGGGGAATGAAGGCGGACCAAGCTGGCGTGATCGCCAACCTAATTGCCGATCTTCTGACCCATCCGGCGGATGAAGCGCGGATCGAGAAGGCTAGGGGACAGGTGACGGATCTCTGTCATGCCTTTCCGGCTTATGCGTGTGGTGATGCATAGCGGTCTTGACATTCTTGCCAAAAGGTTGCTTTCGGGAGAAGAGGTTCGGCAGCTAAATTTTATCTCAGATTCATCGTACCTCTGCTTCCGAAGATACTATCGGCAGGGCCTCAGATCTCACATTTTCGAGGTCCTTTCCGCCGAAGCGGTCCACAAGGAGACAAAAGGCGAGGTCATCAACGGGGTTCGCTGGTTTCCAAGAGCGGTCCCCAGGCACATGCTCCGGATCATGCGCACCCGTTTCAGAACCCTGAACCATGTGCTTGAGGAGATAAAAAAGTACGCCCTTGTGCTCAAATGTCTGGGCCCCGACCTGATCGCGAGATCAAACGAATTTATCGTCGAATACAACGGCACCGGAAAACGCGAAATCGTCCTCTGCGGGCTGCAGGAGTACGTCGAGGGCGCCACACTAGACCCCTGGGCCCTGTTTGGTCAAACCCCCCTGGAAACCCTCTACCGGTCGAGATTTCCCAACGCGGAGAGTGAGAAATACTGGCTGACGAATGCCATCGCTTCGATCGATAGTTTCGTTACGCGTGTACGTACCATGATCGAAGAGGATGGCCATATCCCTGATCTTGCGGGAAATGGCAACCTCATCCTCACAAAGACGGGGAAGATCAAATTGGTGGATATCAACAATATCCTCAGGCTCGATCGTTACGATGAAATATTGATCGATGATAAGGGCTACCCGGCTTGCGACAAATCCATTGAAGTGCTTGTCATTATAGAAGAAAAAATACTGAAAAAAAAAGCGGTTTCCAAAGACCCCTTGTACGGATTTTTTCTGGAGCAAGATAGGATAAAAAAAGTAAAAAAAATAGAAAAACAGTTTTTTGCTAACATGGGGTATTGGGAGGATTAACGGTTATCGAGCGTTCTTTCGGGAGGATCTTGCCATCGAATAGAATTATTGTATCATTACTACCAGTTGGGCTCTCTCGTCGATACTATATAAACGAATTGCGTATTCGTCCCTTATGGTACAGGTACCCCCTTTGTTTGAGTTGGGCCGACTAGGATTCACTAACGAATTGCCTCAACCGCACGAAAAAATACACCTGGGCGCATATATAAGCCGGTAAATACAACCACCAGGCAAAAGGATTAGGGATACCGGTGCGGCTTGGGTCGCCTGGCATTTGAATTATATTCTTCCAATCCCAGCAGAATGCGACGATCATCAGAAAACCTAAAAACAATTCTAATGCCATATCATACCACCGCCAGTTAATGGACACCCCTTTTTCATCAAAATAAATGATCACTGTACCGGCCACCAGCATGGTTACAGCGATGAGAACCGGCGTGATGACCGGCCCCACCCAAGGCAAGGGAACATAGAAAAGCAGATCCCAGGTCATGAGGCCCTCGGGCCAGCGTACCATCACATACAACCAAACATAATAGAAGATATCCCATATGCCGAAAGCGATCATGAAATAGCAGAATTTTTGAAGGCTGTTTTTACCTGCAGCCTGTCCAATTGCGATCAACATGATAATAGTGGCGATTTCACGGCCGAATTCGATGCGGACCAGGGGATCAACGACATGCACGCCCCCTTCCCATTTCACCACCAGGGGAAAACTAAATCCTCCGTCAAAGTATATTTCTCTGAGATAGACCACCACAGCGCTCTCGACCCAGGCAAATGCAATGGAAAAAAGGATAACCCACAGCCATTGCCGTAGAGCCGCATCGGACCGGTCTAAGTCAAACAGGGGCGAGCTTGAATTGTTTTCACTCATTCCAACACACTTGGATGAAATTGTTGTTTAGGATAACTCGAGGTGCGCAACCGACTCGAACAATAGCATGCGTCTAGACCACAATAGTGGCAAAATTGTACTTTCTAACAGCATTACCCAAGAAAGGCCAATTGTTCATTATTGCTTATATTTTAACAAGATACTGTAATGGTCAACAAAAAACGGACACGAAAACAAGCCGCTTTTGCCCATCGCTCTTTCTCAGTAGCAATGGGAGCCAGTTCTCGCTGTGTTCCATCCACGGCCAGGTGAAGGCATGACCCCAACATAGAGGAAACCCATACTTTCCCCCTTCCGGATTCGATTAATCAATTGGAAATTTGGATCACGATTATATAGGCATGACTGTTCTGCTCTCTAATTTAGACAACCGGCCGGTTGAGCCGTCCGTATGGTTTCATCGGCCCAGTGGCAGTTTTCTCTATCGCGACGGGGTGATCACTTGCATTTACAGCCTTCATCGAACAATGCCGCAAAGGCATTGACCATCGCCGGTTCCGCTAAATGGTCCCATGGTCGCCAGCGCCTGGATTGGCTGCACGCCCATGATTTCGCCATCGAGATCGCCCCGGATCCAGAGAATATAGGGGGTTTGGCGCTGCTGATATGGCCCTATATCCAAAAGGGCCATCCCATCCGCTTCCATGGTTTCCTGCCTGGCTATGAGATCGGCGACGCCGAGCCAGAAGCCGCCCAGAGGGCTCTGGATCGCCACAAGGCCATGGTGGATGCGGTCTCGGAATACCACGAACCGGTGATCACCTGCCACATCGGCCTGACCCGGGGTCGGCGCATCAGCGCCAAACACGCCGTGGCCAACCTGACCGCCCTAGTGGACTACGCCGCAGAGCGCGGGGTGACCATCACCCTGGAGAACCTCAAGCAGGGACCCACGGCGACGCCGGAACGCCATGTCCGCTGGGCTGGCCTGGCGGGCGCCATGATCACCCTGGACCTGGGCCACGCCCTGAGCAGTGAGGCCGCCCTGCATATGAGGATAGCGGAATATATCGACAAGGTGGCCGACCGCCTGGTGGAGGTCCACTTCTACGAAAAAGAGACCGATCGCCACTACGCCCCCGCCGACATGCGGACCCTCGGTCCCGTGGTCGACCGCCTGGCGCAGACGGCGTGTCGCTGGTGGACCATCGAACTCGAAAATCTGGCAGAGATGGCGGCCACCCGCCGCATGGCCTTAGACTATTTGGAGCAAAGCGCGACGACCTCATACCAGAAGGTGGTGAACGGTCTCCGCCCCTGAATTTGGAACACCTTTCCCAGGTCACTTTCCTATCAATCGCTGTTAGTCATCGCCCAACAAGGAGATCTCCATGCAACGCCGACTCGACATCCGCACCGGTGGCACAATTTTCGTTTTACTCCTAACCCTCCTCTGCACGCTGCCCTGTCAGGCCCTCGAACCCGATGCGCAGAAGGTTCTCAACATGTACGTGGCCTACGGGGGACCCGATGCCATCGCAAAAGCCTTCGAAACCCAGACCGGCATCAAAATCAACTATCTGACTATGTCCTCCGGAGAGGTGCTGGCCCGGCTGCGGGCGGAGAAGAAAAACCCCCAGGCCGACATCTGGTTCGGCGGCGGCTCCGACGCCTTCATCCAGGCGAAGCAGGAGGCCCTCACCAGCGCCTATAAAAGTCCCAACGCCGGACGGGTGGATCCCGCCTTCCGTGACGCGGAGGGCTATTGGACGGGGATCTCCATCGTGGTGGTGGGTCTGCTGGTGAATGAGAAGCGTTTAGCGCAGAAAGGCCTACCCTTGCCCACCAACTGGAATGACCTAACGGATCCCGCCTACAAGGACGAGCTGCTGGCCTCCAACCCCAACACTTCGGGCACCGCCTACACCACGATTTCAGGCCTGCTGCAGATGCGGGGAGTGGAGGACGGTTGGCAATTCCTGGATAAATTGTATGCCAATGTCCCCTTTCTGACCAAAAGCGGATCCGCCCCAGGTAAGAAGGCCCTGGCCGGCGAATATGCCATCGGTATCGTTCCCGACCCCCACAATCTGCCCCTGCACAACCCCGGCGCGGGCCTCAAGGCGGTCTTCCCCGAAGATGGCGTCCTGGCATGGCCCTCACCGGTGGCCGTCATCGAGGGTGCCACGCATCCCAACAATGCCAAGATCTTCGTGGACTGGGCCCTGTCCGAAAAGGGTCAGCGGGTGCTCATGGAAGCCAGCCCCCGAGTGCCTACCACACAGGTCGAGCCGCTGCCGGGCGTCCCCAGCGTCAATTCCCTCAACCTCATCGCCTACGATCACCTCAAATGGGGTGCCGAGCGCCAGGCCGTCGTGAAGCGGTTCAACCAGCGATATCCGCAATTCCGCTAAACCGCTAGCCATGAACTCCAGAATCCAACAGGAACGGTGGCTCTATCTGCTGCCGTTCCTGTTTCTATTGCTGCTGATCACCTTCGTGACCTATCCCGCAGCCCATCTGTTCTGGCGCAGCTTCTGGCATGCCGGGGTTTTGAGCCTTCAGAACTATTGGGTCCTCTTCGGCGACCCCCACTGGCGCCAAACCATCTGGAACAGCCTGGGCATGGCCAGCGCCGCATCGCTCTTCGCGACCCTGATGGGACTGATGCTGGCTACGGCCGTATATAAAACCCGGCTGCGCTTTCGTCGCGTTTTCATCTCCGCGGCGGTACTTCCCATGATCCTGCCGGGTTTTGTGACCTCCCTGGCCTACATCTTCCTCTTCGGCCGTAACGGTCTGATCACCTATCAGTGGCTGGGGTTGTCCTGGCAAATTTATGACTGGCCAAGCGTCCTGATTCTCCAGACCCTCGGTTTTACAACCACCACCTTTTTCCTCATCGCCGCGTCCATGATGGCGGTGGACCCCGATCTGGAGGATGCCGCCCGCCATCTCGGCGCCAGTGAGTGGCGCGTCTTTATCGATGTCACTCTGCCGCAGATCCGCGCGGGGCTGCTCGCCGCAGGCTTGCTTGCCTTTCTGCGTTCTTTAGCGGATTTCGGCACGCCCTATATTATGGGGGGTAGATTCAACACGCTGGCCACAGCCTCCTACGCCCAGCTCATCGGGGTCTACGACACAGAATTTGCCGCCACCCTGAATGTCGTTCTCCTGCTCATCAGCCTGATGGGCTTTGCCCTCTACACCCGTGTTCAGCCCAAAGGGGCGAGTACCGGGGCCTTCGGTCGCGGTGGATCCTTGGCACCCATCCACTTCCCCCCGCTGGTCAAGGCCCTGATGGGCACCGTTTGCCTGCTCTTTTCTCTGGTCGTATTCGCCCTCCTGGTGTCGGTCCTGCTGGCCGCCTTCACCCGCCACCTGGGTGGTGACTTCGGCCTGACCCTTGATCACTTCAAGATCATCCCTCAGCGCGGCTGGAACAGTATCCGCAACACCCTCCTCTTCGCCACTACCACCAGCGTCATCGTGACGGTTCTGGGTATCACCCTGGCCTATCTGGTGACGCGCACCCGGATCCGGGGCATGCGTATCCTGGAAGGCTTCGCCACCCTGCCATTCGCCATTCCGGGCACCTTCATGGGACTCGCCTTTGCCCTGGCCTTCAACCAGCCCCCCCTGGTCCTATCCGGCACCTGGCTTATCGTGGTGGTCTGCACCGTCATCCGCGAGTTGCCCGTGGGGTTGCAGGCCGGCATCAGCGTGCTGGCCCAACAGGATGCGGGCTTGGAAGACGCGGCCGCTAATCTGGGCGATAGCCGCATGGGATGTTTCGCCCGCATCATCGTCCCTCTGGCCCGACCGGCCCTTCTGGTCAGCGCCTTCTACGCCTTCATCGCCACCTGCAAAACCCTGGGGGCGATCATTTTCATCATCTCTCCGGGGAACAAGGTGCTCTCCGCCGATGTCTTCGAAGCCACCGTCCGCGGAGACGTGGGCGACGCCGCGGCCCTGTCGGTGGTGGTCATGCTGGTGGCCGCCGGTGGTGTGACGGCCATCTATCTTCTCACCATAAACAGGCCCATAGCTTGGGTGAACGCTGTCGTCAAAGGAAGCAATCGATGAGGTCCAATACAGGCACGTCTACTCCAGGGCGGTCCGCTCTATCGATCCAACACCTTCAAATGGCCTTCGGTGAGACGGTCGTGGTGCCGGACCTGAGCCTGGATATCGCCCCGGGTGAATTCTGCTGCCTGCTGGGGCCCTCCGGGTGCGGGAAAACCACCCTGCTCAAATGCATCATGGGGCTCATGCCGGCATCGGGCGGCCAACTGGTCCTCCACGGCCGAATCGTAAGCAAGGCCTCCCCGGCGCGCATGGTGCGGGAAGGGCT
>JBNKKA010000112.1:0-14418 GCA_050291585.1 Desulfobacteraceae bacterium | reverse complement strand
TGGGCCAGCCGTTTTATTGTGTCATCATCAACACCGCTACGGCCTAAAAGATGGGCAAGGCTCGCTTCCGGCGCCAGCTGGCGCATCTGGACGGCGTACTCCACCACCGGCCCCTCGGAGGCCAAGGTCGCTCCTCCGGCACCCTGGTAAATGGAGACAACACCTAAATAGGTCTCTGGGGCCAGACGTCGGTTGAGGGCCACCTCCGCCTCGCAATAGCGGCGGCGGTCTTCCAGGCGCCGGAAATCAAGAAAGGGCAGGGCCAGGGAGCGCTTGATTTTGTATGCAAATTTCCCGGTGAGAAAGACCCGCGAGATGTGGGTGTCGACCACCTCGACCGCGGTGGGTGCGTGGGGATAGAAAGATGGCTGCGCCATGCGGCGGAACAGATCTTTTTGTGCCTGCCTCTCCATGGCGGCCCTTCAGCGCAATTGCGCAAAGCGCCAAACGTTATACGGGAAGGAACTCATTATAGGTTGCACTTTGATTATGGGGCCGGCCAGGCAACCTGTCAATTGGATGCTTGTATGACTGGACGCCGGGCCCGTTCGCGGGTGATCAGGATGCCTAGCAGGAGCAGCCCGACCAGAGCGATCATGGCCGCCGACAAAAAGGACATCTGGTAGGCGAAGACCTCGGTGGACCCGCGGGCCATGAGGAGGTCCGCCACGGGTCCGGCGATGAAGGTGCCCGCCAGCCCCCATGAGAGGAAAAAGGTGGCATTGAAGACGGCGAACTGGCGCCCCCGCCGGTGGGCGGGGATCAGCTTGGAGGCGTAGGTATAGCTCGTGGCCAGGATGAGGACCTCCGAGAGGCCGCGGATGAAATTGCTCAGGTAGATAAGCGGCAGGTTCATGGAAAAGGCCAGGATGACCAGGGCGATGACGGCCATCAGGGTGGCTCCCATGAGCAGGTTACCGTTGCCCAGGCGCTTCTCCAGGCGTCCGGCACTCAGCCCGGCCAGGATCATGGCCACCGACTGGGTGTTGACGATATAGCTAAGGACTTGACTGGAAACTCCCAGCCCCGACTCCAGGACGAGGTATTGGGTCTGGATGACGGCGATGGCATTGCGTCCGAAGTTGATGAAGATCATAGCGATGAGGAAAAAGAGGAACACCCCGGCGGCATGCTTGGACTCCTCATTCACCTGGGAACCCGGCTTGGCGGTCTGCGTTTCGGCCTGAATCCCACCTTCCGGCATGAACCACATGGGGATCACCGAGATCAGCATCACAGCTGCGGCGACACCGAAGAGGGCGCCCTGGTGAAATCCCCAGCCGGCGTACTGCAGCCCCAGTCCGTCGTAGAGCAGGCCGCCGCTCCAGACCCCCAGGATCCGTCCGGCACCGCCGAAGCTGGCCAGTTGGCCCTGGATGCGGCTGCGTTCGCCTTCACCGTAGAGATCTGAGATGAGGGCGCTCCAGCCGATGTTGGACATGGACCAGAAAGCCTCCACCAGGGCCAGCCCGCAGATGATCACGTAGCCTGCCAGGCGTGGTGTGGCGGCAAAGGTGTGGGCATACCAGATCACCAGGGTGCCCGCCCCGGCCAGCAACTCCCCCAGGATGATGAGGGTCCGCCTGACCTGGTAGCGGTCGGAGATGCGTCCCCAGATAAAGGTCTGGAAGAAGATGTTGAGGGCCATGGGCAGGGTGGCGAAGAGGGTGGTCTCCGTCACGCTGAGTCCCAGAAAATGGCGCAGATAGATGGCGAGGTAGTTGTAGAAGAGACCCCGCCGGAACATGGCCAGCACCTGAAACGATGCCACTCCCAGAAAACGCCCCCTACCTGTCAGAATTGTGCGAGCCAATGAAAAATCCTTACCTTGTGTCCGTCCAGAAATGGTGGATCGGCACTATACTGCTCGCCGAAGGGGCGAACAAGGCCTAATGACCTGACGGCACCCAATTGCAATGAAGCGACTTTCGTGAGATAAAGTTTTCAGATTTAAGGTAGGGTAAATCTACGATAAAAAAATAGGTGATTTCCATCTATGTTTGCACGCTTATTAGCCGGGCCTAGCCTCGGCGTCGCACGCGCTGCTTTGGAGGTAGCGCAGAAGTTGGGCCTCGAGTCTGGGGGCTATATCCACTCCGAGTGGGAAAGGGGCCCTTCACAAAGGGGCGCAACCGCATCGCATCGCGATGAGGTCTCTTCTCGCGATGAGGCCTCTTCTGCGGATGAGACCACGTCTACGACGGAGCTGGAAGCGCGCTACGGGTTGAGCCCTCTCGTGGATGCGGCACAGGAGAGTGCCGTACGCCGAATGGCCCTGGAAGCCAACGGCACCTTGGTGATCTTCAGCGGCAGGCCTGGAGAGGAGGGCCGCCTGGCCCTTGACATCTGCCGCCAGCTGGGACGCTCCTGTCTGCTGCTGGATATTCAGAGCCAATCGGCTTTCAACGCTTCGCAGGAGTTGGCCGCCTGGGGGGAAATCCACCAGGCGGGCACCCTCTTTGTGGCCGGCAACACAGAGGCCGAGAGCGCGGGAATCCAGCGCAAGGCCGCCGACATTCTCGAGGCCGCTTTTTTTCTGGTCATGGCCGATACGGGACTGAGCCACCCCCTGCATGGTCCCCAGGCTATGGCTGGTGGGGCACTAGGGGCCAGGGTCGGGTCGGTGGCGGAGGTCGTGGATCAATTATGCCAGGTGCTTTCCCTCAGGGACCGCATACGCATTGCCCGCATGCAGCCCACAGAACTCGCCTCGCTGAACATCAGTCTGGGGCAATACATCCGTCAGCACTTTCGCCTGGGCGAGGATCCCGAGGCGCATTTGCTCTCCTTGTGCCGCGAAGCTAGCGGGCGCAGGGATCTGTCCGTTGATGAAGCGATTGCCTACCTGATCCGTTGTTTGCGGGATTCTCTATCGCAAACCCACACCTTGCGTCGCGTAAAATAAGGGCGCTTTCATCTGGAGCTAAACCCATAGCATGACCGTCTACCGGCCATCGTCCCTTCTGCGGGATCCCGAGGAACTGGTTGCCACTGTCTCGCGACGCCTGGGAAGCCAGCGCCACCGCGTTGAAATGGCGCCGCTCTCGGCCCAGAGGATGGCTCAGTCATCCGCCGTCCTTTTTCTCCTCAGCTCGAAGCGCAACCCTTCGGGCCGTCCTCAGGACCGTTCTCACGGGCCCAATGGCAGTTACTCCGGGGAGGGCCTTCACAGGGATGGGGTCCACCTGATCCTCAACAAACGCTCCGCTGCCGTTCGCCAGGGGGGTGACCTGTGCTGCCCCGGTGGTGGCATCACGCCCACCATGGACCGCTTTCTGGGGGCGCTTTTAAGGTTGCCGCATTCGCCCCTCACGGCGTGGCCCCAGTGGGCCTTGTGGTACCGCCGGCGGCCGACCCAAGCCCATCGACTGGCCATGCTCTTGGGTACCGCCCTGCGCGAGGGATTCGAGGAGATGCGCCTCAACCCCCTGGGCGTCCGCTTTCTGGGGCCTCTGCCTGCGGAGCGCTTGGTTGTTTTCAAGAAAGAGATTTACCCATTTGTGGGCTGGGTTGGCAGACAACGGCGCTTTTACCCCAACTGGGAGGTCGCCGACCTCGTCTATCTACCCCTTGCGGAACTGCTTAATCCCGGCAACTACGCCCGCCTGCACTATCGCTTCAGCACTGCTGAAACCCATCGGCCCAAAGGCACCACCGGCGAGATGCCCTGCTATATCCACAGAAGCGATGCCGACTCGAATCCGGAGGTGCTCTGGGGGGTGACTTTTCGCATCACCATGAGGTTCCTGGACCTGATCTTTGGCTTCCGGCCTCCACCTATGACCCATCTTCCAGAGATCATGCGTGACCTGGACGATACCTATGCCAGTGGTACCAATAGCAGTAGAAGATAGCATTGGCCATCAAAGGAAAGCCGCTGACCATCCTCGAGAGGAAGTGATGGGGGCCTTACGGAGCAGATCGGTCAAGAGGGTATTTGCCCAAAAACTGTGTACATTGCAGGACGTTCCTTGATATGCTACCTCCTTTTTTTGACAACCCTCTAACATGGTAGACATCCGCCCTGTCTTGGTGTTAATAGACTGAGCCCTTGGCTTGATTAGGATTTATAGTGGATGGAGGAGGTAATCCGATATGTCTACAGATCCTTATGAATCGATTTTCACTGCGCCTGCTCTGATTGGCCTTTTCCCCCCCGAGCGCACCGATCAGTTTTTTGAAGCCCTCCTCGGCGATGCCGCCGACGGTTCATACGATATTGAGTTGACCTATGCGGGCAGCGGGGAGAACCGCTTAAGTTTCGACCTGCGATTGCATCAGAGACCGGGGAAATGCCTGGCCTGCAACCTCACCTATGGCCTGCCTCAGGTGTTCAGCCGCCATCCGGTGATCAATATGAAGGCCGTGGTGAATGGCATCGACCAGCTCCTCGGAGACAAGGCGAACTGTGCCGTCTGGAAGCTCGGGCGTACCCGTGAAGTGAGCCGTGAGTTGCATATTGTACCCCTGCAAATCGAGCTGAACGGGGCTTAATGGTGTCGTGTCCATTGACTTTTAACAATGGTCAATCATGGGGGACGGCTTCCGTCAATTCGTCACCTTCACCGCTCAGTACCACACTCACCATCTGACTGAGTTTGGAGAGGTTGAAGGGTTTCTGCAGGAAGCCGTTGCAGCCGCGCGAAAGAATTTCCTCCGCCAGTTGGTTCATGCTGTAGCCGCTTGATAAAATAACCTTAACTTCCGGTCGTTTGGATTTCATCAGATCGAAGGTCTCTCCACCGCCCATATCGGGCATGATCATATCCAGAATCACCAGATCGATGGGGTCTTTGTAGGCATCGAAGGTCTCCAGAGCTGCCAGGCCTCCGTTGGCCACAAGGACGGTATAACCCAACTCCCGCAGCATGTCCTGGAGGGAAGCCAGAATAAAGGGCTCGTCGTCTACCACCAGGATGGTTCCCTCGCCCCGGGAAACCTCGCCGGGGGCCTTTGGAGGTGTGCTGGCCTCCTCAGGAGATGCCGGCAGGTAAATGTTGAATTGAGTCCCCTCACCCACCTCGCTTCGCACGGTGATGGTGCCTTCATGATTCTTGATGATGCCGAAGGCTGAGGCCAAGCCAAGGCCCGTTCCATGGCCCATCTTTTTTGTTGTGAAGAAGGGCTCGAAGATGCGCATGCGGGTGGCCTCATCCATGCCGTGGCCCGTGTCGCGCACCTCGACGTGGACGTAGCGTCCCGGCGGCATGTCGGCGGCGTGGGCCAGCTTATCTCCAACCATGACATTTTCTGAACTCAGGTAGATATCACCGCCCTCATCCATGGCCTGCCAGGCATTGAGATACAGATTCACCAATACCTGTTCGAGCTGGCCCCGATCCCCCTTCACCGGCCAGAGATTGCGGGCATAGCTGCCATGGAGTCTGACCTCTTTTTTCGTTCGTCCAAATAGATCGGCCGTTCTCTGGAGGGTGTCGTTGAGGTCCACCGCCGTGACCACATATTTGCCCCCCCGGGCGAATCCCAGGAGTTGGCGGGTCAGGCTGCCCCCACTTTCCACACAGCGTTCGATGGTTTTGAGGCTCTCCGCCAGGTGGTCTTCATGGGGCATGTGCAGGCTTAAAAGAGAAACATTGCCCTGGATCCCCATGAGCAGGTTGTTGAAGTCGTGGGCGATACCGCCGGCCAAGGTGCCAATGGCCTCCATGCGCTGTGCCTGTTGGAGCTGCTCCTGAAGTAGCTTCTGCTGGTATTCGGCCTCAATCCGATAAGAGATATCGCGGGCGACGCCGCGGTAGCCAATGGGCGCCTGATCAGCCCCTCTCATCAAGGAGATGGACAGTTCGATCATTTTCTGATCGCCCCCATTGGCCATCAGGCCAATGGGTTCCACCTGGACCGCCTTGCCCGTTTTATAGACCTGACGGAAGGCTTGACGGAGTTTTTGGGCACTTTCGGGTGTGGTGTACTCCCGGTAGTCCATGCCCACGAGGGTTTCGCGGGTGCAGTTCATCAACATGCAGCTGGCCGCGTTGACCAGGGTGATGCGCCCATTGAGGTCCACCTCGAAGTAGCCCTCCTCGATGCTGTTGAGGATATTGCGGTATTTCTCCTCACTACTGCGCAGGGCACTCTCGGTTGTCTGGCGTTGGGCGATCTCTGCGAGGAGCTTTTCATTGGTCCGCTTGAGGTCGGTGGTGCGCAGGCGCACCTGGTCTTCCAATTGGTTGCGGTAGGCGTCGAGCTCCTGTTCCGCTTTTTTGCGGTCGGTTATCACCCGCAAGCTACCGATAATCTTGTTGGAGCCACCGCTTTTCTCTTCCACCATGACGCAAGTCAGGGAGCAATGCTCGAGGGTACCGTCCTTATCTCTCAGCCGGATTTCGTGGTCGTTGAGGCGCCCAGAGCGCTTTAGCTTGCGGATCACCTCGGCGCGTTCTCCGGGCCGTGGATAGAGGTGTTTGAGATTTCGCCCGATGAGTTCTTCCCGCGAATACTTGGAGATACGCTCGATGGAAGGGCTGACCTCCAGCAGGGTGCCATCCAGGGTGGCCTCGTAGTAGCCGTCCTGGATATTGTTGAATATTCCGCGGAATTTGGCTTGCCCCATCTGAACAGCGCTGCTCATGAGCTGAAAGGCATCGGCCGTCTCCTGGATCTCCTTGTAGGGCGAGGTCAGGTGCAGGCGGGATTTGAAGCGATGGTCGCGCAGGGCCAGGGACTCTTTCTCCAGGGCGGAGAGGGGGCGGATCACCCCCCGGGCAACCAGGAGAGCGACAATCGTCGCCAGGATGGAGATGATAGTGGTGATGCCTAAGTTGACCCAGCGATTGGCCTTTATCTCCCCAAGGTAATCATCCTCGGGCAGGTGTACCCCGATCACCCAGGGCCATTCCATGCCCTCAAAGGGAATGAACATGGCCATGTGGGTCTGGCCACCGTAGTCGAAGCGGCAGAAACGGGCCGTTTCGAGCTCAAAGGCGCCATCGGCATCACGGGTCAGATTTGCCGCAACAAAGGCCTTGCGGCTGATTGGGGCGTCCAGTTCATCGATTTTGACCAGGCGGGAGGCCTGGGTGTCGGTGTGTCGGGAGGCCAGCTTGGTCAGGTCGGGGAAGGCGATTACATCGCCGTTGCGATTGAGCATGAATGCCCGCCCATGGGTACCGACATGCAGACTGGCCAGGAAGCGCGAGAGGTGGTCGATTTCGATATCCACGCCCACCACCCCCCGAATCGACCCATTGGGTGCGTACACCGGCCCCGCGATGGTGATGCCAGGTTTTTGGGAGCTGAAAAAAACGTAAGGGTCGGTCCAGACGATGGCGCGCTTCTCTAAAGCCAGCCGGTACCAGGGGCGCTTGCGAGGATCATAGGTGTCCTCGGTATCGATTTTATTGTCGACGGCTTTAAAGTCGGCGTCGCGCCAGACCAGGCGAGACTCACGTTCACCCAGGGCACCTTTTTCAATGAATTTGCTGCGGAATTCACCCTTGGCCTGGGGGCCGGCGCGGCGCACATCGTAGAAGGCGCCTTCGGGAGTACCGAAGTAGATCCCCGCCAGGTGGGGGTAGAGGGCCAATTGGTCGAAGAAATAGCGTTCCAGCTTTTTCACCTGGGCCAAGTCGTTGCTGACCACTTTGGCCATGAGCAGGCGCTTGGTCAGATGGGCGGCGCTTTGGGCATGGGCCAGGTGGTTCCGGGACTGCTCCATGGCGAGCTCGGCGATATTGGCCATGATGCTCTTGGCGTGGTCCTCCAGGACGCGCTGGGAGGTTAGGAATGACGAGGTGGTGGTGATGATATGGGTACCCCAGATGAGGCATAGAATCACTCCGATAAACACCCAGCGAATGGAGATTTTCATCTGCTTACCAGCCATAAAGTGCATCCTTCTACCATTCAGAATACTGCGCGCACAACAAAACGCCGACGTGCTTCGGTGCAGTGACCAAAGACGCCGGCGCTGATGACGTGCAACCTAATCTTTTCTTAGTGGGTTCAGATAAGCTCAGAGCAGAAGGCGAACCCCACTCATGCATCGGGCGTGAAGCCCGGATCCGTTGACTTGAGCATTTTGACCCCACCCTGAATATTGCGCGTGTCTTTGATCCCTTTTTGCCGCAGCAACAACTGCGCCTCGTAGGAGCGTGGCCCGGATCCGCAGATCAGGTAGAGCGGTTCGCCCGTGGTGCTGACCTCTTCGATGCGACAGGCCAGATCCTCCTGGGGGATGTTCTGCCAGCGATCCCCATACTTTGCCACAAAGGGGGCGGCTTGTACAGCGCTGCGCACGTCCAGCACCTTGGCGCTGTCCTTCTTGAAAAGCTCTAAAAAGGTGAGCACGTCCATGGGCTGGTGAAGACCGGCGATGGTGTTGTCCAGGGCGTTGGCCGCGCTGTTGACGATATCCATGGCCGAGGCGAAGGGCGGTGCGTAGGCCACCTCTAAGTTGGATATATCATTCACCATGGGTTTATGCGGCAACAGGGCGGCAATGGCGTCCACGCGGGCCTTGACGGCATCCCCGTCCGGACCGAAGGACTCCACCCCCAGGATGCGGCCGGTCTTGCGGCAGGCGATGAGTTTCATCACCATCATGTCCTGGGAGGGGTAGAAATGGGCCCGGTCGGCCTGGGCCACAACGGTGCTGATGGGATCGAAACCCGCTGTGCGGGCCTGACTTTCGGTGAGGCCGGCGGTGAAAAGGGCCAGGTCGAAAATTTTGATGCAGAAATTGCCCACCACCCCAGGAAAAGTCGCCTCACCCCCGGCCAGGTTGGTGCCGATTACACGGCCGTGGCGGTTGGCGATGGATCCCAGGGGAAGGTGGGTCGGCGCGCCGGAGATCGCATGGGTCATCTCCACGCAGTCACCCCCTGCGTAAATCTTTGGATCGGAGCTGCGCAGGTGGGAATCCACTACGATGCCCCCGGTGGGCCCGATGACCAGGCCGGCGTCTTTAGCCAACTGGCTGTTGGGACGCACCCCAACGGCGAGAATCACCATATCGCATGGCAGTTCGCCGGCGGAGGTCGCAACACCGCTAACCCCCTGCTCCGCATCACCGAGAATCTGGGTGACCGTGGTGCCCAGGCGCACATCCACCTCCTTCTCCTGCAGGTGGATCTCCATCACCTTGGCCATGTCCGGACCAATGGCAACGGGAAGCACCTGGGGCTGCATTTCCACCAGGCTGGTCTCCACCCCCCACAGATCGGTGAGGGCCTCGGCCATCTCGATGCCGATGGCACCGGCGCCGATCACCACGGCGCGTCCCACCTGACCCTTGGCGATGGCATCCTTGATCTTCTCGGCGTGGTTGAGGTTGGCCACCACCGATACCCCCGGCAGGTCGATGCCCGGCAAGGGCGGCACGATGGGCGTGGCACCCGTGGCCAGGACCAACTCGTCATAGGCCAACTCGTTCTCCACCCCGCTGGTCAGGCAACGCAGTTGAACCACCTGACGTTCGCGGTCGATCTTGAGGGCTTCGGTTTGGGTGCGTATCTCGATCCCTTTGGCATCGGCGAAAAAGCGGCTGTCCCTGAGGACATGGGCGCTGGTGGACTGCAGGCCTTCGATATCGGCCACGTCTCCGCCCACATAGTAGGGGATTCCGCAGCCGCCGTATGAGATATGCCTGTCCTTGTCCACCACGACCACCTCGGCGGTGGGATCCATACGTTTAACGCGGCAACCCACCTTGGGGCCTAGTGCGACGCCACCGATGACGACAACTTTTTTTCCCATGCTGACTTTACCTCATGCTCAGATATTGAATCGTGCCCATCCAGAAATGCCACCAAATTACCCGCTGCATCTCATGGGGAGGCAGTATTTATAGATAGGCACTCTCTGTGGTTGAAAACGGCGACATCCGGGGTGCTTTTTGCTGGCTGCCCGCCGTGGATGAATAAGACACACCGATAGCGCTAAAAAGATGCGATTGCAAGTTTGAAAACGAGTTTATGCCCATATTTAAAAGGGCCGTTGTAGGCACCCGGCGCACCGGTTTTCAGGGACGTACCAACCTTAATGGGTCAGTCCGCCCGCATCGAGGTATTGCAGCCACACACGGCGCATCACCTTGGGGGTGTGGCCGCCATCTGTGGTGAAGATCCGCTCCGCCGGCAGGGCGGTACTCAGCAGGGCATGGGCCTCTTTGAACATGTCATCTCTACCATAACCAAGGAAAAGGGGGGTGCCTTCCCAATCAGCGTCCGTCCGGATTTTGATCCAGTCCCAGAGCATAATCTGCCAATCCTCATTGGGATCGTAGGTGCCGGGATCCCAATTGCCCAGGCCGCCGGCGGCCACGATGGCGTCGATGGTTTCGCGCTCCCCCAGGAAGGGGGAGATGAGGTAAATGCCGTCGATATCTTCGGGGTGAAATTTTTCGTAGAGCAGAGCGCCCAGGCCCCCCATTGAGGCCCCCACCAGCCAGATCTCCTCGTAGCCATTGGCCCTTGCCGGGTCGATGATGTCGGTCTTGAGGCGCTCTACCAGGCTCCTGCCGATATAGTAGCCCATGTGGAGGTTGGGGGCCTTCATGTCGTAGGGCAGGCCGCGCTTGCGGATATCGTCGATAAAGCCGTGTTTTTCATAGTCGGCATGGCTACCGCCTCGGCCGCGCAGAAAGATCAGCAGACGGGGTTGTTGCTGGTTGCTGACGGCGCTGTATGATAGAACCTCCAAGGGGGCGTTTGTGGCGCAGCCGGTGGAAAGCAGGGCGAAGGCCAGTGACCATAGGAAAAAGCGAACCGTCAAGGGCATCTGCACATCGTTCTCCTGATTGGTTTTTGCCTCGGTTGGTGAGAAGCGGGGGCAGCAGATGGAGAGAATCCATCTCCTGGTGATGAGCACACCATACAACACGTTCCAAAGATAAGGAAGGGCGGGAAGAAAGGCGCTGAAGCTGGCCCGGGTGAGCGGTACCAGCCACAGCCCCACTGTTGCAATTATTGTGACCGTGGAGAAATTTCGTTCAACAATTATTAATAAAAATATTAATATATTATATAAAATATGTTCAACTGTTTGATTCGGTTGTGACCAGCGGTGCAAACACTGCTTTTACTCTCTGGTTTTATCGACCCTATGCGCTTAAGAACGGTGCTCGACTTCGTCTGCCGTGTGCTCACAGAGCAGGCACTGGCCCTGGGCCTTGCGGCGCTGACGCTCCTTGATGATGATCTCAAGTTCCTTGCTCATCTGGCCGGCTATGGCGGTGTTTTCCTCGGCCCGGCGGGTGAGGTAGGGCAGGGTGGCTTCCACCGGCCCGTAGGGCAGGTATTTGCTCACGTTGTACCCGGCCTTGGAGAGGTTGAAGCTGATGTTGTCGCTCATGCCGTAGAGCTGGGAGAAGGTGATGTGGGCGTGGTCATTGGGCAGATTGCGCTCGGCCATGAGGTGAGCCATGAGCTTGCAGCTGTATTCGTTGTGGGTGCCCAAGCAGATTTCGACCACGTCGATATTGTCCATGATGGTTTCGATGGCCGCGTTGTAGTCCCGATGGGTGTCCGCCTGGGTGGGGTTGATGGGGGAGGGGTAGCCCATCTCCAGAGCGCGCTCGCGCTCCTGCTCCATATAGGCCCCGCGCACCACTTTGATGCCGATACGATAGCCGCCGCTGCGGGCGTCATCAATCAGTCGTGACAGGTAGTTGAGGCGGTCCCAGCGGTACATCTGCACGGTGGTGTAAACGATGGCCCGTTCCGTGTTGTAACGCGCCATCATCTCCTCGACCGCAGCGTCCACGGCGGGCTGAATCCAAGACTCCTCGGCGTCGATATAGATGGGTTTGGCCGAATCGTGGGCCGCAGCGCAGATCCTGTCCAGGCGCGCCATGGAGGCCTCCCACTGAGTTTGTTGATCCTTTGTCAGGGATTTGCCTGCGGACACGCGCTCCATCAGGTTGAAAGCGGCCACGGCGGTGACCTTGAGGCAGGTGCAGGGGATGTCGGGGTTGTATTTGGCCTCGGCGATGATCTTGAGCAACTCGGCCTCAGTGCTATCAAAGCTGGCCTCGTCGGCGCTGCCTTCAACGGCATAGTCCAGAATGGTGCCGATGTGGGCCTTGCGCAGGCTGGCGATCACTTTCTGATATTCGGCCTTGCTCTCCCCCCCGCAGAACAGCTTGAAGACAGTGGCCTTGATGATGGGCTTGATGGGCAATCGCATGGCCATGAACAGCTTAACCGCCCGGGTGAGGAGCTTCATCAGAAACGGATGTTTGGTCAGGGAGAAGATCATCCAGGCGAGGAAGAGGTCGCGACCGCTCTTGTTCTGGAAGGCGACCTGGGTGTTGTCGAAAGAGACCGAAGCGTCTATCTCGCGCATATTTGTGGGTGGGGTCATGATGGCGCCTCCTTGTGACTATATTGTGGCTGTTTTTTAACTCCCCAGTTTAGTGAATCTCCTAAACAGCAAGATGGATGCCGACGGTTCCTCATTGGGGTCAATGGAAAAGAGATTTCTTTTACAGGATAATGCCTAAATGTTTAGAATTCAAGTGGTTGTGAAATTTATAGATCTGTCCTCGCAGGGGGGGGAGGCGCGCTGACTCCTGCACGGGCGACTGACCCCTGGAACACACTCACATGGGGGGTATATTCAGTTGTGAATGAAGGCCCTATTCCCGGATCCTATAGGCGATGATGGGCTGGCTAACTCCAAGGGCGTTGGCCGCTTTCTCCACCATGGTCGTTCGGGGCCCGGTTAATTCAGATCTCAAAAATTCATAAATGAATTTATAATTCATTTTGGAATAAAACAGCGTTCACCCGACGAATTCCGCTTAATGTGGATTTCACCCACAACATATGGTATGCAGGCAGAAGCATCACTTCGATTCCCCCTGTGATCGTCCAACGGGCTGGGCTTTATGGGTCATCCAGGCGGAACACTACTACCTAATCTACATTTTTAATGTACCACAGCGGCCGCCAGCCTAACGAGGGTGGACTGCGTCGACGATGCCCCCAAACGGCTATCTGGCGGCTGTCGGCTATGAACGCGCTGGCGGACATCTTTCATGACTGTTAAGGAGGAAGACCATGTCTAATGTGTTGAGAAAGCTGTTGTTGCCTGTCGGTATTCTGGCCCTGGTAATGGGTGTGGCAATGAATGCCGGCGCTGAAGCCAAATTGAAAGTCGGGATGGTGTTTGATGTGGGCGGCAAGGGCGACCAGTCCTTCAATGACTCTGCCTACCGCGGCCTCCAGTGGGCGTCCAAACTGGGCGTCAATCATGTGGAGATCGAACCGGGCGCCGACGCCGATCGTGAGACCGGTCTGCGAATGATCGCCAGCCAGGGCTACGACCTGGTCATCGGCGTGGGCTTTCTCTTCACCGATGCCATCAAGGCCGTGGCCGGCGAGTTCCCCGAGACCAAGTTCGCCATTATAGATGGGTTCATTCCCGACGTGGCCAATGTCTCCTCCCTGCTCTTCACCGAGCATGACGGCAGTTTTCTGGTGGGCATGATCGCCGCCATGAAAGCCCAGGAGATGGGCAAAACCAAGGTGGGCTTCGTGGGTGGCATGGACGTGCCTCTGATCCATAAATTCGAGGCCGGCTACAAGGCCGGGGTCCAGTATGTCGACGCCAAACTGAATGTCCTCAGCGACTACGCTGGCACCACCCCTTCCGCCTTTGCAGATCCCGTCAAAGGCAAGGAACTGGGCCTGGCCCAGGTGGACAAGGGCGCCGCGGTGCTATACGCCGCCGCCGGTCTCACCGGTGCGGGGGTCTATGAAGCCGCCAAGGAACGCAAGGTCTTCATTATCGGGGTGGACTCCAACCAGAACCATCTCGGGCACATTGACAAAACCGGAGAAAATTACGGTCTCACCAGCATGCTCAAACAGGTCGACGTGGCCGTCTACCTGACCATCAAAGACCTCATGGAAGGCAAGTTCACCGCCGGTGTGCGCTCTTTTGGTCTCAAGGACACCGTCGAGGTGGATGGTACGGTCTATCACGGCGTCTACTACGCCATGGACGAGTACAACAAGGACCTGGTCAGCGCCGATATGATTAAAAAGGTCACCGAGGCGGAGAAGAAGATTATCGCCGGTGAGATCAAGGTGCCGCAGAAGTAATTGCATTACGAAGGTACAAGGCCTGATCAGAAACGGTAGATTGCGCCCGCCTTGAACTCGGGCGCAAGATGCTGTTTCTGACAGGCCTTGCGAGGAGCTGCCGCCGTGACGACCTACGCCGTTGAGATCCGCAACGTCACCAAGACCTTCCCCCTCGTCATCGCTAACGACGACGTCACCCTCCTGGTAAAAAAAGGGGAAATTCACGCCCTGGTGGGCGAGAACGGTGCCGGCAAATCGACCCTGATGAATGTTCTCTACGGCCTCTTGCGGCCCGACAGCGGGACCTTGACCATCGATGGGGAGACCGTGCGCTTCAATGGTCCCGGGGATGCCATTGCCGCGGGTATCG
>JBNKKA010000111.1:0-14523 GCA_050291585.1 Desulfobacteraceae bacterium | reverse complement strand
TGTTTGGTATTATTAAGGATTGGGATTTTTTATTGAGAAAGCTTAGGTACGCTTAGAAGTCCGTTGCTCTATCCAGCTGAGCTACAGGCGCTTGTGGGCTTAAATGTCGGCTGACCCCATAGCACACCCGCTTCGGGGTTGTCCATAGCAAATGGTCCGTCGTAACAGGCCCTTTGGCCATTTTAACGGACGATCAGCCGAGAATAGGGATGGATAGATTCTATGCCGAAAAAGAAAACCGCGCCAGCTAAAAAGAAGGCCGTAAAAAAAACCGTTGCCGCTGGTAAAAAAAAGCCTGCGGCCCCCAAAAAAACGGCCAAATCGAAGGTCAGTGCCAAATCGAAGGCCGCTGCTAAGGTGAAGGCCACTGCCAAAGATAAAACGCTGGTCAAATTCGACCCCCTCCAGCGCTATCTGTCGGAGATCAGCCAGTATAACCTGCTTACACGCGATGAGGAGCGTGAGCTCGGCATTCGGGTTCAGGAGCAGAACGATCCCGACGCGGCCTATATTCTGGTCACGTCGAACTTGCGCTTGGTGGTCAAGATCGCTCTCGAGTTTCAGCGGGTGTGGATGCAGAATCTGCTCGACCTCATCCAGGAGGGCAACATCGGCCTGATGCAGGCCGTCAAGAAGTTCGACCCATACAAGAACGTCAAGTTTTCCTACTACGCATCCTTCTGGATCAAGGCCTATATCCTAAAATTTATTATGGATAACTGGCGCTTGGTCAAGATCGGCACCACCCAGGGGCAGCGCAAGCTCTTCTTCAAACTCAAGAAGGAAAAGCAGAAACTCATCGAAGAGGGTTTCGACCCCAAACCCAAGCTGCTCTCCAAGCGTCTGGGGGTTTCCGAGCGCGAGATCATCGACATGGATCAGCGTCTGGACGGCTGGGATGTTTCTCTAGATTCGCCTTTGAAGGAGGATAGCGATACCGAGCGCATCGAGTTCCTCAGCACCGAGGCCGAGTCTGCCGAGGAGAAGGTTGCCAAAAAGGAGATGGAGACCCTCCTGCACCAGAAGATCGCCGAGTTCCGCAAACAGATGACTGAGCGGGAGCTGGTGATATTCGAAGAGCGCATTTTCTCTGATTCGCCTGTGACCCTGCAGGAGATCGGCGACCGCTACGGAATTTCCCGTGAGCGGGTGCGCCAGGTGGAAAAAAACGTGATTAAAAAGATGCGCGAATACTTCAAGCAGGAGATCCCCGATTTCGCCGTCTACTCGGAGCACCAACACGCCAATTCCTAACTTATACTGAAATGTGGCATTCGGAAAACGGCCCGGCAATTGATGCTGGGCCGGGGACTGCCTGCCACCCATGGTGGATTTCATTGAAACATACCCCCCAAATTCGATCTACTCTGATCCTCGGCGCTACCCTGATCACCCTGCTGCTGGGTTGTAGTGGCCCCAACGCACAATTCGGTGGCACCGTCCCTAAGCCGGCGGAAAAGACAATCACCACCGAAATTGGCACGGGAACGGTTGCGCCAGCCAACAGCTACTACTATTTTACCGAGGCCCAGTTGTTGCTCAAGCGTGGCGACAGCGAGGGCGCCATCGAGATGCTCAAAGCGGCCATCGCCCTGGACGCTTCGAGCGTTCAGCTCAAACAATCTCTGGCCACCCTCTATTTTCTGGACAAGCGCTTCGAAGAGGCCGATCGCCTCGTTTCTCTGGTGCTGGCTGCCCAGCCTGACAATGTGGAGGCGCTGACCCTCAAAGGACGTCTCAAGCAGGAGCAGAAAAAATATTTTGAGGCGCTGGAGGCCTACGAGCGGGTGCTCAAACTCTCTCCGGAACAGCAGAATATCTACCTCCTTGTGGGCGGCCTCTATCTCCAGGAGGGTCAGTTCGAGCAGGCCCAAAGGGTCTATGACGATATGCTGGCTCGCTTTCCATCGGCCTATGCCGGCCATTTTTTTCTGGGAAAAAGTTTTGCCAAACAGGGGCGCCACGCAGATGCCGAGGCTGCCTTCGAGAAGACCCTCGAACTGCAACCCGATCTTCTCGAGCCGCGCCTGGAGCTGGTTAAACTCTATCAGAAGAGCAAGCAGACGGCGAAGTTGAACCACGCCTATGCCCAGATTCTTGAGCGTTTTCCGCAAAATATCGATGCCGGCTTTGGCCTGGGGTTACACTATTACCATACCGGGAGGAAGGCCGAGGCCGCTGGGATATTCCGCGAGTTGGGGCAGCGTTCTACCCATGACGGCAACGTGGTTCGCAAACTGGTGGACCTTTATCTGGATAAGGAAACCTACGCGGATGCCGACATCATCCTCAGCGGCATGTTGCCTGGTGCGCCGGACAACAGCGATCTGCATTACCTACTGGGTGTGGCCCAGGCGGGGCAGGATAAACGCAAGGAGGCCATCGCCGCTTTCCGCAAGGTCTCTCCCGATTCGCGTTTTTTTGAGAATGCCGTCGTGCACACCGCCGTTCTCTATCAGGAGCAGGGGCAGATCGATGCGGGTATCGCATTTTTAGAGCAGATGATCGCCCAAGGGGGGCAGAACGCCGAGTTCTTTCTCTACCTGGGCTCCTTTCAGGAGGAGAAGCAAGACTACGCCGCCGCTTCCGAAGCGATCGCCAAGGGGATAAAGGCCGACCCCGAGAACAGCCGCCTGCATTTCCGTTTGGGGGTGATCTACGACAAATGGGGGCGCAAAGCCGACTCCATAGCGAGCATGAAAACAGCCATCCGCCTGGATCCCGACAACGCCAACGCCCTAAATTACCTGGGCTATACCTATGCAGACATGGGTAACGAACTCGACGAGGCCGAGCGCCTTATCCGCAAGGCCCTCAAGTTTAAACCCAATGACGGCTACATCACCGACAGCTTGGGCTGGGTATTTTACCAGCGCGGCGACTATGAAAAAGCCCTTTCCATCCTTAAAAAGGCATCCAAGCTGGTACCCGAGGACCCTACTATTCTCGAACACGTCGGCGATGCCTATATCAAGCTGGACGACCACCAAAATGCATTGCACTATTATCGCAAATCCCTCCAGAAACGAGACAAAGACACCGACGAGATCCAACGCAAGATCGATGCGCTGCTCGAGTGAATCTGTCACCAAGCGCGTTTCCCTGCAAAGGTGTTCGTGGGCGCTTGTTTTTTTAGCCGCCGCTCTCCTCATGAGTGGTTGCGCCCATTGGCGGTCGGTGGATACCCCCGCCGAAATGGAGGCCCGACGCAGCCTGACACGCTTGCAGACGGCAAATGCGGGCCTTTCAGACTGCAAGGGGCTGGGCCAGGTGACCCTTCGCACAGGTTCCAAATCCCAGCACGCCCGTTTGGCCTGGGCAGCCAAAATTCCGGACCAATTACGTCTGGAGCTTCTGGCGGTCAGCGGCCATCCCCTGGCTGCCCTGGCCAGCGACGGGTCGCATCTCTATCTGCGCGACAGCACATCGGACCGTTTTCATAAAAGCAACTCACCCCAGGCCAACCTCGAACAGCTCGTCCAGGTGCCCCTGCGGGTGCCCGACCTTATCGCCTATCTCATGGGGCGTACTCCGGCGGTTGCCGCCGAGCGCATGGTGCAGATGGACAATCCCCATGAACCTGGCTATATTCTGGAATTGAGCCGCTGGTGGGGTGCGATCTCTCAGCGTATTTTTCTAAACCCGGACAGAAAGACCATAACACGGGTGGTGAATTTCGCCGCCGAGGGTAAAGTCGCCTATCAGGTGGATTTGGCCGACCATCGGCCGGAGGGTGAGTTCCTGTTCGCGCATCGACTCAGTGCCTTTACGCCAGAAGGAAACCGCATCGATATTCGCCTGGAACGTTTCTGGCCCAACGCCGGCATCGATGAGGGGGCTTTTCACTTGAGCCGCTGAGTTGGGAGCTGCCCTAAGTCGGCCACACTTGTTCTGGAGGTGGGCATGATGAAGAGGGCTCCCTGCTTTGCCGTCGAAGCCTCCCTGGGGCGCCTTGCAACCAATCTGCGCCTGCTGGGATTTGATACGGCCTACCAGCGGGGCGGTGATACAAGCGCTTTTTTCGGAAGGATGGATGCGGATCGTATCGCCTTGTTTCGCACACGACGCTTGCGGGGGCGGCTGCTCCAGAAAAGGTGGTTTTTAATCCGGGACAATGATCCGGAAGCCCAGGTTATCGCGGTACTGACTGCCTTGAAGCTGAGACCCAGCGATATGCAGCCCTTCAGCCGGTGCACTCGCTGCAACCGTCCCGTGAAAGCATTGAATCATGCTGACGCCCGCGGCCGGGTGCCCGACTATACATGGCAGACCCAGGCACACTTCTCCACCTGCCCCCATTGCGGTCAGGTGTTCTGGCCCGGAAGCCATTCCCGCCGCTTCCACGATAGAATAAACCATTGGTTCAAGAGGAGTAATATAAACAACTATGGCGATTGATAAAAAAGACAACACAGGTTGTGGTGGCAACGCCCAGGCGCTCTCGGCGGATCAGGACGACCTGATCCGCCAATCCCTGGGTCGGATCCGCCATAAACTGCTTGTCATGAGCGGCAAGGGCGGGGTGGGTAAGTCCAGCATGGCGACCAACCTGGCCACGGTTCTATCCGGTAAAGGTTTCAGGGTGGGGCTTCTGGATGTAGACCTGCACGGTCCCAGCATCGCCACCATGATGGGCCTCGAGGGACTCCTGGACATTACGGCGGACAATGAGGTGTTGCCCATTGTTCATGGCGACCATCTAAAAATCGTCTCCATGCAGTCGCTTATGACAGACGGCGATCAGGCCGTTATCTGGCGCGGCCCGGCCAAGACCGGCGTCATTCGTCAGTTCATCGGCAATGTACAGTGGGGTGAACTGGATATCCTCATCATCGACGCACCGCCAGGAACGGGGGACGAACCCCTCAGTGTGGCCCAGACCATCCAAGGCGCCAAGGCCCTCATCGTCACCACCCCCCAGAGCGTGGCCCTCTCCGATGTGCGCAAATCGATCAGCTTTTGCCGAACCATCAACCTCGAACTGGTGGGCCTGGTGGAGAATATGGGGCCCTTCGCCTGCCCCTGCTGCGGCAAGACGATCTCTCCCTTCAGCAGCGATGGCGGGCGCAAGACTGCCGAAGAGATGGGGGTAGCCTTCCTGGGGTCGCTGCCCTTCGACCCGGAGGTGGTCCGGGCAGGCGATGCGGGCAAGCCGCTGATGGGACAAGAGCGAGGCAGCGCCTTCGCTGAAGCGCTCGAAGGTGTCATTGGCGCACTGACCCGAAAATTGGGGCTTGGTTGAGGTTCAGCAGCACATCGCCAGTCTCCGTCCGGTGCTAACGTTTGAGGGGAAGATTAACTGTGAGCGTGACCACCGAAAAAGTCCAGCCCAAAGCTGTTGACCTGCATACGGAATCTCCCGGAACTCGGGGGCATGCTGGAAGGGCAGGGGGTACTGAGGGGCGGGTGATCGCCCTCGAGCGCCGCTTGCGTCATTGCCGCCATGTGTTCACCCTGGGTGTACGGCCCAACTTGGAGTCTTATCCAGATGAGGCCCTGGCCATGATCCAGGCGGCCGAGAAGATCTATTTTCCCTCGGTTTTTTATGCCGATCTTTTCGACGCCATGGGTAAGGCCACTTTTCCCAGCGCCCATACCTATCGCTATGTGCAGGATAAGATCAAGCAGACCGCGTTGTTTAAGCTCTTGGGGATTCCCCACCCGCGCACCCACGTTTACTACGGGCGCCATCAACAGCGGCGGATTCGCTCCGAATTTACCTATCCCTTTGTGGCCAAGGTGGCGCGTGGATCGGCCCTTGGCCGGGGGGTCTATCTGATTAGAGACGATACCCAGTTGGACGCCTACCTGGACGCCAATCGGGTGGCCTATATCCAGCAGTATCTGCCCATCGACCGTGATATCCGCGCGGTGGTCATCGGTGACCATGTGGTCCACGCCTATTGGCGCGTGGCCGCGGCCGGTGACTTCCGCACCAATGTGTCCGCCGGCGGACGCATCCTGTTGGACGGGGTTCCCCGGGCCGCCCTGGAACTGGCCCGCCAGACGGCTGAAAAATGCGGTTGGGACGACGTGGGGCTGGACATCTGCTATGCCGAGGGGTGCTGGTATGTTCTGGAGGGCAACATGAAATATGGCAAGGCCGGCTTCCGCGCCGCCGGTATCGACTATTACCACTTAATGGATACTTTGATCGCCAATGGCACCATATGATTTCTCAGAGATTGGGCCCTCCCTGCAGGCATTGCAGGGAACGCTCGACCAGGCCGAAGCAACGCGCCTATCCCCCCACGCGACCCTCAACCGCGACGGCCTGCGTCGCCGGCAGGAAAAGCGCCTGGTGGACGGCTACCGACAGCACTTCTCCCTGGACGCGGATCGCATCCTGCATTCGCGGGCCTACACACGTTACATCGATAAAACCCAGGTGTTTTCCCTGATCCGCAACGATCACATCACCCACCGGGTGCTGCATGTCCAGCTGGTCTCCAAAATCGCCCGTACCATCGGCCGTTTTCTGGAACTCAACGAGGACCTCATTGAGGCCATCGCTTTGGGGCACGACATCGGCCACACCCCCTTCGGGCACGAGGGCGAACGCTATCTCTCAGCCCTCTGCAAAGGTCACGGCATCGGCTATTTTATGCACAACGTCCAGAGCATCCAGTTCCTCGACCGGGTGGAGCGCAAAGGGCAGGGTTGGAACCTATGCCTGCAAACCCTTGACGGGATTCTCTGCCATGACGGTGAGATCCACAACCGCTCCCTATCCCCCAAGACCGAAAAAAGCTTCGAAGATCTCGCCCGTGAGATGGTGTGCAAAAAGACCGATCCCGACTACGTGCTGATACCCATGACCCTGGAGGGCTGCATCGTTCGCATGGCCGACACCATCGCCTACATCGGCCGCGACCTCGAGGACGCCATCCGGTTGGGCTACCTGCGCCGCGAAGAGATTCCCCAGGATGTCGTCGATGTGCTGGGCAATAGCAATGGCACCATCGTCTACACCCTAGTGACCGACATCATCAAGCACAGCCACCAGAGCGATCAGATCGCCTTCAGCGAAAAGGTCTCCGAGGCCTTGAAGGGGCTCAAGCAGTTCAATCTGGATCGCATCTATCTGAATCCGCGTACCAAGTGGTTCAGCGACGCCATCCGCGTCTTGTTTGAACACCTCTTTGAAAAATATATGTGCGACATTCATCAGGAAAATCATGATTCACTTATATTTCGGGGGTTTCTCGAAAACATGTCGGCCGATTATGTCGACCAGCATGCACCGGCCGAGATTGTCCGCGATTTCATCGCCGGGATGACGGATCATTTTTTTCTCGCACAATGCCCCCCCGAGTTGCGCCCCCGGCCCGTGGAGGCGGGCAAGTGATACGGCCCAAGGCCCCTCGGCCCGCAAGCGTCCCCTATGAACCGCGCACCTACCGCAAGCGCTGCCGACTTCCCGGGTTGACCGCCTTTCAGGTCGTCGTCAAAGAGACCGATTTGTGGATCCACGCCTGCCAGGCCCTGCCCGATTTGGCGCGTGAGGTGGTCATAGAGCAGCGCGGCTATCTGGAGACCTGGATCGCCCAACACCCCGGCTTTGCCGACACCCTGGATCCCTGGCCCCTCACCTCGCCGGCAGCGGCCATCGTCAGTGAAATGACGGCCGCCGGCCAGGCTGCCGGCACCGGGCCCATGGCGGCGGTGGCCGGGGCCCTGGCCGAGGCGGTGGCGCGTGGCCTGAGTGGATACAGCGACAGTGTCCTGGTGGAGAACGGCGGCGATCTCTTCATCCGTCACAATGCACCCTTGACGGTGGCGGTGGCAGCCGGCCCGTCGCCCCTCTCCATGCGACTGGGTATCCGTCTTGAGAATTGTGGCGGAGGGAGAGCCATCTGCACATCCTCGGGCAGTGTTGGCCATTCCCTGAGCTTAGGATCGTCCGATGCCGTTTGCGCCATTGCCGCCTCAGGTGCCCTGGCCGATGCCGCTGCCACCGCTGTCGGCAACCATGTGCACAGCGAGGAGGATATACGCGTCGCCATTGAATTCGGACGCACCATTGAAGGGGTCGAAGGGCTCCTCGTGATCAAGGGCAGGGCCAGCGGTGCCTGGGGGGATTTGTCCCTGGTACCGCTGGCCGCGGATAGATCATAAGGCCCAATGGGGCAAAATAGGGTTGAGTTTTGGAACCTGAAATAGTAGATATGATGGCAGTTTGTGGGATTTACAGGCGTCCCGCAAAGCCCCCCAGCTCTGGACGGACCGGTTCGAGGATCCAGAGCCCATTGACTTGTTTGACAACGACAACCACTACCGCATCGCCAGCATAAATGTAATTTCGGCCTGCGCTTAGGGCGCTTAAGGAGCTTAGGGAGAAAAGCATGAAAAAAATTAAGCTGGGTTTCTGGCTCATCATCGTCGTTTTCCTGGTGTTGATCATCTATCAGAATCTAGACTATTTCAAAGCCACCCGGAGCCTGAGCCTGGATCTGGTCATCGCCCAATATTACACCCCCGAGATCCCTAACGCCGTCGTTTTCCTGGCCTCGTTTCTGGCCGGTCTGCTGATCGCTTACATCTTCGGACTGCTGGCCCAGTTCAGGGCCAGAAAAACCATCAAGAATCTCAATACCACAATTAATTCACAGATCGAGATGATCACTTCGCTCAAGCAGCAGGCGGCTCAGCAATCGCCCGTGGCCGCTACCGCCATGCCCGCTGAGGGGCCATCGGCCGACGAACGCGGCGAACCGGCGGTCTGACCGACACACTGGACGGATTGATACGCTGATACCGGCAACGGGTAGGCAATCGATTCTATGGGTGCGGGTCGTCCGCCATGCCCTCAGCTGATAAACAACCGGTATCTAAAAGGCGCTTTGGCTTTCAAAGCGCCTTCTTCTATGGAAGCAAACCTTCCGGATGTCAGTTTCCGGAAGCCTACTTCCAGGAAACGCATTCCCACAGGAACGATCTCCCATGGCCAGTCCCAAAGCCACCCCCATGATGCAGCAGTACTTGGCCATCAAGGCCCAGTATCCCGACACCATCCTGTTCTACCGCATGGGGGACTTCTACGAGATGTTTTTCGAGGATGCCGAGGTGGCCTCGAAGGTCCTCGAGATCGCACTGACCTCGCGCAACAAGAAGGACGACAATCCCATCCCCATGTGCGGGGTGCCCTACCGGGCAGCCCAGAACTATGTGGCCCGCCTCATCGCCAGCGGCCTCAAGGTTGCCGTCTGCGATCAGATGGAGGACCCCTCCAAGACCAAGGGGCTGGTCAAGCGCGAGGTGGTGCGCGTGATCACCCCCGGCATGATCATGGAGAACGAACTCCTCGACGCCAAAACCCACAACTGGGTGCTCTGTGTGGCGCGCAACGCCAAGGCCGTGGGGCTGGCTTGCCTGGACCTCTCCACCGCCACCTTCCGCCTGGCCGAGGTGGGCGGCGCCATGGACGGCCATAAGGCCAGCGTCGGGATGGACGCCCTCATCGATGAGGCCCGCCGCATCTCTCCCAAAGAGCTTCTCCTTGATGAGGAGGCGCGTCAGGATCCCGAGATACAGCGCCTGGTGACCGCTCTTGGGGAGGTGGCCGTGACCCCTCTGCCTGAAACCGTCTTCCATTTCTCCGCCGCCCGGGATCTGCTCCTGGATCAGCTTGGGACCCTCTCCCTGGAGGGATTCGGTTGCGAGGGGATGCACGCCGGTGTCGCCGCTGCCGGTGCGCTATTAAGCTATGTGCGCGACACCCAGAAACAAGCCAGTCGGCACATCAGCAAGATCGAAACATACAATCTCAACGATTTTCTGATGGTGGATGACCTGAGCTGCCGCAACCTGGAGCTGTTCGCCAACACCCGCAGCGGCAGCCGCAAGGGAACCCTCATCACCGTACTGGATAAGACGGTGACGGCCATGGGGGGTCGCACCCTTGCTCACTGGCTGCGTTATCCCCTGATGGATGCCACCGCCATCGAGGCGCGTTACGATGCCATCGAGGAAGGGCTTAAAAAGCTCTCCCAGATGGGTCAACTGCGCGAAACCCTAAAGGCCATCGCTGATCTGGAACGCTTGCGGGGCAAGATCAGCATGGGGCATGCCAGCGCCCGTGATCTACTGGCCCTAAAACGCTCCCTCCAGGCCCTCCCAGCCATTGCGAAACAATTGAAAGGGTTCCAGGCCGATCTGCTCTCTTGGTCCGAACCCCTCGACCCCTTGGAGGCGCTGGCCGCCACCCTCGAAACCGCCATCCGAGAGGACGCCCCCCCGACGCTCAACGAGGGCGGCCTGATAAAAACCGGCTACCACGCCGAGCTGGATGACTTGATCTCATTGAGCCGGGATGGCAAAAGCTGGCTGGCTGAGCTGGAGGTGCGTGAGAAAGCGGCCACCGGCATCGGCTCCCTCAAGGTGCGTTACAACAAGGTCTTCGGCTACTATCTGGAGATCCCCAAGACCCATAGCGACAAGACGCCGGACCACTACGTGCGCAAGCAGACCCTGGTGAACGCCGAACGCTACATCACCGACGAGCTCAAACAATTCGAGGCCAAGGTGCTGGGGGCCGAATCCCTGCGCATCGACTTGGAGAACAAGCTTTTTCAGGAACTGCGCGCGGAGGTCCTGGCCCATAGCGAAAGTGTTCAACGGGTGGCCGAGTTCATCGCCCGCCTGGACGCCCTCCTGGGCCTGGCACTCATCGCCGACCAGAACGATTACGCCCGGCCGCAAATCAACACAGACGGCCGGCTGACCATCACCGACGGACGCCATCCCGTGGTGGAGGAGGTCCTCTCTGGCGAACGTTTCGTGCCCAACTCCATCACCCTTGACAACACGGTCAACCAGGTGCTGGTGATCACCGGGCCCAACATGGCGGGTAAATCCACGGTTCTGCGCCAGGTGGCCCTCATGGTGATCATGGCCCAGAGCGGGTCATTCGTTCCCGCCGCCGACCTGAGTTTTTCCATTACAGATCGCATCTTCACCCGCGTGGGCGCTTTGGACAATCTCTCCGCCGGTCAGTCTACCTTCATGGTGGAGATGCAGGAGACCGCCAACATTCTCAACCACGCTACGAGCGACAGTCTTGTGATCATGGACGAGATAGGGCGCGGCACCAGCACCTACGATGGCCTGAGCATTGCCTGGGCCGTAGCCGAGTATCTCCACGACCTGAACGGGCAGGGGGTCAAGACCCTCTTTGCCACCCACTACCACGAACTGACCGAACTGGCGGCCAGCAAATCGCGGGTGCGCAACTACAACATCGCCGTCAAGGAGTGGAATGACGAAATCATCTTCCTGCGAAAGCTGGTGGAGGGCGGCACCAACCGCAGTTATGGTATCCAGGTGGCGCGTCTGGCCGGCATCCCGGAGAGCGCCATCAAACGCGCCAAACAGATATTAGCGCGCATCGAATCCCAGGAGAGCGGCCACATGACTCCGGTGGCCGAGACCGACATTGTGGATACCCCGGTGCAGCTCTCTTTGTTTCAATCGGCCGAGCAACAGATCGTGGCTGAATTGAACGCCCTGGAGATCGGGCACTTGACGCCCATAGAGGCCTTGAACGCCCTGGATCGCCTGCAGAAAAAGGCGCGTCAATAGCTTCGCTAAAGGGATTGGTCAACGCCGGGCGGGGCAGTTCTTGCCAGCGCAAGTGAAGTGGTTTATGGTACGCGGGTTGCATCTTTGCCGCAGCAACGCATCTTCATGACAAGGCGGCCGAGAAACGGCTTCAATTGCAGCGCTCAAAACCACCGACAGGACAGGATTGATGGTTTCATCTAAACCCTATCTCAAAACCGCATTTCTCATTCTGACCCTGGTTTTAAACCTTACCGTCTGGGACGAGGCCCGTGCCGGCAGCAGCGCCGCGGAGAAGTTCGGCGCCGCCGATGCCGCCTACCAGAGCTTGTGGAAAAACCCAATTAAGCAGAAGTACCGCGATCAATGGCTGCTCTGTATTGACAAGTACAAGGCCGTTTACCGACACGATCCCAAGGGCCCTTGGGCCGCGGCGGGTCTATATCGTGCCGGGGAGCTTTACTTGAAACTGCATCGCTGGTCTTCCAAGAGTAAAGATCTCTCTGCCGCCGGGGCCCTTTTTGAGCAGGTCAAGCGCGACTATCCCAAAAGTCGCTACCATAAAAGAGCCGTCAAGCAACTGACAGCACTGAAAAAAAAGGGGATTGCGCCAGAGGTCCCCGTGGATCGAAAAAATCCCGCTCACGAGCGGGCCAAACGCAGTCTGCAGAAGGCCAAGACACGCTACAACGCGCTCCTCAACTCGCCCCGCCACCAGAAGTACCGTGACCGCTGGCTGGCCTGCATCAATGGATTTCAGGAAGCCTATCAACAAGCCCCCGACGGCCCCCTGGCGGCCGAAGCGCTTTTTAATACCGCAGAGGCTTATGGGAAATTGTATCAACGCTCCTTCCGGGGATCGGACAAGGCCAAGGCCACGGCCGCCTACAAAGATCTCCTGGCGCAGCATGCCGGTTCCGCCTATGCCGACCGGGCCGCCAAGGCCTTGGGGCAACAATCGCCACAGGCCCGGGCCAAAACATCAGACGACCCGACGCTTCAAAAGCAGCAGGCCCTGGACCGTCTGGCCCAACTCATCGCCGAGCGGGAGAACAAGACACCGGTTTCCACGCCCGTTGCCGTCCCCAGCGGACCCACGGCCACCATCCAGAAACTGCGCCACTGGTCCAACCCCAGCTACACCCGCATCGTCATCGACGTGGACCGGGATATCCAGTTCAACCATCGCCTCCTGCGTCGGGATCGCGAACTGAAAAAGCCCCAGCGCCTTTACGTTGACCTCAAGGGTAGCCGCATGGGGCGCAACCTCAACAAATATGTGCCTATCAACGACAACCTGCTCTTGAACGTACGCGCCGGCCAATACCAGCCCGATTCGGTGCGCGTAGTGGTGGATATCAAGAGCTACAAGACCTACAAGATCTTTTCCCTGAAAAACCCCTTCCGTATCGTGGTGGATGTCTGGGGTGTGGACAAGGGGGCGAGCACGGCACAGAAGGACCTTCCCTCCAAAAAACTACCGCCCTCGTCCCTGGCCAAACAGCTCGCCCTGGGGGTGCGTCGCATCGTCATCGATCCCGGCCACGGGGGTAAGGACTATGGGGCGCCGGGCTACCTCAAAGGGGTCCACGAAAAGCAGGTGGTGATGGAGATCGCCAAGCTTCTGTCCAAGAAGATCCAGAAGGAGCTTGGCCTGGAGACCATCCTGACGCGTACCAAGGACACCTTCCTGACCCTGGAGGAGCGCACGGCCCTGGCCAATACCAAGAACGCCGACCTTTTCATCTCCATCCATACCAACGCCGCCCGGGATCGCCGCGCCTACGGAATCGAGACCTACTTTCTCAACCTAGCCACCGATGATTCGGCCATCCAGGTGGCCGCCCGCGAGAACGCCACCTCGGCCAAGAACATCTCGGACCTGGAGTCCATCCTCAACGACCTCATGCAAAACGCTAAGATCAACGAGTCCAGCCGTCTGGCCGCCCGCGTACAGCAGAACCTGGTGCGCACCATGGCCAAGAAATACAGCCGGATCAAAGACAAGGGGGTCAAGCAGGCCCCCTTCTATGTCCTCATGGGCGCCCAGATGCCGGCCATTCTCGTGGAGACCTCTTTCATCTCCAACTCCAGGGAGTGCAAACGGCTAAAAAACAATAACTATCAGGAGCGCCTCTGCGACGGCATCATCGACGGTATCCGTGCCTATATCCAAGAGATCAATCCGACGGCCCTCTATCGGCCGGAGAATGAATCAACCGGTGGCTAGTATGAGAATGGGTTGGCCCCGATTCCTGAGCAAGCTACCGTACGTCTTGGGACAAGGCGTCGAATTCACATCGGTTCAAACCTAGCAGTTGCGAGCGGGTGAGCGATGGTTCACCTTTTCTGCGCCTGCCGTCAATTTTCCTGGGACCATTTCGCCCAGGAGCACATTATTTGAAGGAGGAGGGAGAGAAGATCATGGCATACGAGCACATTATAAAAGCGTCCCAGGACGGGATCGTCACCATCACTTTCAACCGCCCCAAGGCCCTCAACGCTCTTAATCGAGCACTTTTGGCCGAGTTTAACCAGGCCTTGGGCGAGATCGAGGCCGATGACGACGCGCGTGTACTCATCCTCACCGGAGCTGGGGACAAGGCTTTTGTGGCCGGTGCCGACATCACCGAACTGGCAAAGTGCAACACCCTCCAGGCCAAGCGTTTTGCCAAGATGGGCCAACAGACTATCTCAAGGCTGCAGGCACTTGATATCCCCGTCATTGCCGCCGTCAATGGGTTCGCCTTGGGAGGTGGCAGTGAGATCGCCCTGGCCAGCGACTTTATCTATGCCGGCGAAACGGCCACCTTCGGGCTGCCCGAGATCACCCTGGGCCTCATCCCCGGCTTTGGCGGTACCCAGCGTTTGCCCCGTCTGGTGGGGGCTAGCCGTGCAAAAGAACTGATCTTCACCGGCAAGCTGCTGCCTGCTGCAGAAGCCCATGCCATGGGGCTGGTCAAC
>JBNKKA010000110.1:0-14586 GCA_050291585.1 Desulfobacteraceae bacterium | reverse complement strand
GATCCAGGGCCCCGGCGGGCAGTCGGTGAACACCACCGACAGCGCCGTGCGGGTCACGCACCTGCCCACGGGCATCGTGGCCCAGTGCCAGGATGAAAAGTCCCAGCACAAGAACAAGGCCAAGGCCCTCAAAGTTCTCAGCGCCCGTCTGCTGGACGCCAAGATTCGCGAGCAGAACGAGCAACGCTCCCAGGAGCGCAAGAGCCAGATCGGCAGCGGCGACCGCAGCGAACGCATCCGGACCTATAACTTTCCCCAGAGTCGTGTTACGGACCATCGCATCGGCCTGACCCTTTACAAACTGGACGCCATCCTCCAAGGAGACCTCGACGAGGTCATCGAGAGCCTGGTTACCGAAAACCAAGCCCAGGCGCTCCAGAATGTCGAATCCCCCTAAATTGTCCACGGATACATCGTCCACCCGGGCATCCTCGGCAGAGACTTGGACCGTTCTGGGCCTCCTGCGTTGGACCACAGACTACTTTGCAAAAAGGGGGGTGGAGGCACCCCGTGCTGGCGCGGAGCTGCTTCTGGCCCACTGCCTGGGGATGGGGCGCCTGGATCTCTACCTGCGTTACGACCAACCCCTCCAAGCCCCGGAACTGGCTCAATATAAAGCCCTCATCCAGCGCCGTGCCAAAGGCGAACCGGTCGCATACATCACCGGCGAACGGGCCTTCTGGACCCTTGATCTTAGGGTCAACCCGGCGGTGCTCATCCCCCGGCCGGAGACCGAACGATTGGTGGAGATCGCATTGGGAGTGTTGAAAAGTATGGATCGGCCCCGGACGCGGGTTCTCGATTTGGGGACGGGCTCAGGCGCCATTGTACTAGCCTTGGCCGCTGAACATCCCCAAACCTATTTTATGGCCCTGGACCGCAGCGTGCGCGCCCTGCAGACGGCCAGAGAGAATCAGTTGCGCAACGCCATTGGGGCGACGGTGGATTATGTGGCCGCCGACTGGTGTGCCCCTTTCAGCGTGCCCACGGGTCCCAACGGTGGGGGGCGAACACTTTTTGACCTGATCGTCTCCAACCCGCCCTATATTGCGGCCCCGGAGATCAACGGCCTGCAGACCGAGGTCAGCCGCTTTGAACCGCGTGCTGCTTTAGACGGCGGCTTTGACGGCCTCGACTGCCTACGCTTGATCCTTGAACAGGCCGGGAACCTGCTCATTCCCGGCGGTGAATTGATCCTCGAGATCGGTGCGGATCAGGGCGAAGCCATGCGCGCTATCGCCGCCACTCAGGCAGCCTATGCGGCCATTGAGATCCACAAAGATTATGCCGGCTTGGATCGTGTGGCCCAGCTGCGTCGAAAGTGATTGTTTTGTTTCTGTTTGTTGCTTGAAAAATGCTTGCGGTTGCCAAGGCGATTTGGTAACTATCTTTGATTTTAGTCCACTCGTCCGTGGATGCGCCCCCCGGTGCCCTCGTTGGGAGGGTCGGGGTTGCAGTGGAAACGGGCGGCGGCAAAACCAAAAAGGGAGAACCTAATGTCTCACGTCACCATGAAAGAACTGCTGGAAGCCGGCGTTCATTTTGGCCATCAGACCAAGCGCTGGAACCCGAAAATGAAGCCCTATATCTTCGGGGCACGCAACGGCATCTACATTGTTGATCTGCAGAAGACCGTCAAGATGTTTCGCAACGCCTGTGATTTTATCGCCAACACCGTGGCCGGTGGTAAGTCCGTGCTCTTTGTCGGCACCAAGAAGCAGGCCCGCGAATCTGTCTATGAAGAAGCCAATCGTTGCGAACAATATTATATCCACAACCGCTGGTTGGGCGGCATGATGACCAACTTCCAGACGATCAAGAAGAGCATCGATCGTCTCAACTACCTGAACACCATCGAGAACGACGGCTCCATCAACATGTTCCCCAAGAAGGAGCGTCTCAAGCTGGGCAAAGAGCGATCCAAGCTGGATGCCAACCTCGGTGGTATTCGCCTGATGAGTAAACTGCCCGGTGCGATTTTCATCATCGATCCCAAAAAAGAATCCATCGCCATCCACGAGGCGAAACGACTGAATATTCCCATCGTCGCCATCGTGGATACCAATTGCGATCCCGATGACGTCGATTACGTCATCCCCGGGAATGACGACGCCATCCGCGCCATCCGGCTGATCACCTCCCGAATCGCCAACGCCTGTATAATGGGCCGTAAGCAGTTCGACGAACGCGCCCAGGCGAAAGCAGACAAGTCGAACGATGAAGATTCTGAGCTGGCGGCAGTGGCGGCTGAACTGAAGCCTGGTGAGCGCAAGGTGATCTCCGACGGCAGCCAGGGGCCGGTTGTTGAGATTATTCGTAAAACTGCCGGCGGTGCAGAGGCGGAAACCGCTCAGGAGGATGCCCCGGCCACTGAGGCTGCCCAGGTCAATGAAGCCGCCCCGGCCACCAAGGTAGCCCCGGCCACCAAGGTAGCCCCGGCCACCAAGGTGGCCGCAGAAGCGGCGAATACAAATACAGAAACAACACCCGCCGAGGGTGAGGCAACAGGAGAGTAGGAACGATGACAGAGATCAGTGCAGCAATGGTAAAACAGCTCCGCGATAAGACCAACGCGGGGATCATGGATTGTAAAGCCGCCCTGAAAGACTGTGACGGCGATATGGAAAAGGCCGTCGACTTCCTGCGTAAAAAGGGCCTGGCCACCGCCGCCAAACGTGCGGGTCGCGACGCCAGCGAGGGTACGATTCAATCCTATATTCACATGGGTGGCAAGATCGGCGCCATGGTCGAGGTGAACTGCGAGACCGATTTTGTGGCCAAGAACGAGGACTTCATCGAGTTCGCCCGCAATATCGCCATGCATGTGGCCGCCGCCAATCCCGTGGCCCTGACCCAGGAAGATGTGCCTGCCGATGTTGTCGAGCGGGAGATGGCCATCTACCGTGACCAGGCAAAAGAGTTGGGCAAACCGGAGCAGATGATCGACAAAATAGCCGCCGGTAAGCTGGGAAAATTTTACAAGGAGAGCTGCCTGATGAATCAGCAGTTCGTCCGTGATCCCGATAAAACCATCGCCGATTATCTCAACGAGATGATCGCCAAGACCGGTGAGAAGATGGAGATCAAACAGTTTGCCCGCTTTCAGATTGGAGCGTCCTGACCTTGACCACCACCCGGTATAACCGCATTTTGCTGAAGCTGAGCGGCGAGGCCCTGATGGGAGATCAGGGCTTCGGTATCAGCCCCGATATGCTCACCTATGTTGCCAACGAGGTTAAGTCGGTCACCGACCTGGGGGTCGAGTTGGCCATCGTTGTGGGCGGGGGCAATATCTTTCGTGGCGTCAAGGCCAGCAGCTTCGGCATGGAGCGCACCTCGGCCGATCACATGGGCATGCTGGCCACGGTGATGAACAGCCTGGCTCTCCAGGATGCTCTGGAGAAGACCGGCATCCAGACCCGGGTGCAGACCGCCATCGGTATGCACGAAGTGGCCGAGCCTTACATCCTCAGGCGGGCCTTGCGCCACTTGGAACGTAAGCGGGTGGTGATCTTCGCTGCCGGCACAGGCAACCCCTACTTCACCACCGATACCGCAGCTGTGTTGCGCGCCCAGGAGGTACACGCCGAGATCCTGCTCAAGGCCACCAAGGTTGACGGCCTCTACGATTCAGATCCCGAGATCCATCCCGATGCCAAATTCATAAAAAACATCAAGTACATGGATGTTCTCGAGCGGCAACTGCGCGTCATGGATATGACCGCCATCTCCCTGGCCATGGACAACCACTTGCCGCTAATGGTGTTCAACCTCAATCAAGCCCAGAATATCCTCAGGGTTTGCTGTGGTGAGAATGTGGGTACGCGTATAGACAATTAGCATCGGAGGGGCCGGTCATCTCGAGCGGCCCCTCCGTTTTCCTACCTGTTCAAGACCGGTGCCAGTACTCAGGGCCGGTTTCGATGTTTACAAACCCGTACTTCCTATATAATATCCACGTATTAGTGATACGAAGCATTGTTGAAACCGCTAACATAAGGGTGGCAGACCATGATTGCAGAAACCTTGGAAGAGACCAAAGATCGCATGGGCAAGACCATCGCGGCTCTGGAGAACGAACTCAAACGCGTGCGCACCGGGCGCGCCTCCCTGGCGCTGTTAGACGGCATTCGAGCCGACTACTACGGGACCGCGACCCCCCTGGACCAGATGGCTTCTCTGGCTGTTCCGGAGAGTCGTCTGATCACCATCCAGCCCTGGGATGCCTCGGCCATCAAGGAGATCGAGAAGGCGATCCTCAAGTCGGATTTGGGGTTGACGCCCAACAGCGATGGCAAGTTGATCCGCATCGCCATCCCGCCCCTCACCGAGGAGCGCCGCAAGGAGCTGGTCAAGCGGGTCAATAAAATCAGCGAAGAGCATAAGGTGGCCATCCGCAACATCCGCCGGGATTCCAATGAGATGCTCAAGGCCTTCAAAAAGGAGGGTGAGATCTCCGAGGATGACGCCTTTAAGGCCCAGGATGAGGTCCAGAAAATCACCGACGAACACATTAAAAAAATCGACGTCATCTACGGCGAAAAAGAGAAAGAGATCCTTGAATTCTAATGCCCCTGAAGATCTCCCCGAGGGGTTGGATCTCCAACGCCTGCCCGCCCATGTGGCCATCATCATGGACGGCAACGGACGCTGGGCTAAAAAACGTCTCCTCAATCGCGTCAAGGGCCATGAAAAGGGGGCTGATACGGTTCGCCGCATCGTGCGCACCTGCCGATCGATCAACATCCCCGCCTTGACCCTCTACGCCTTTTCCACCGAAAACTGGCAGCGGCCCAAGGCCGAAGTAATGGCCCTCATGCAGTTGCTCAAGCGCTTCCTCCAGAAGGAGCGCGCCACCATGCTGGAGAACGATATTCGTTTGGGTGCCATCGGACAGATCGAGCGCCTCCCCGGGGATGTGCGCGCCCAGTTGGCCGACGTCATGGCCGCAACCGAGGCCAACACCAGCATGCGCCTCAACCTGGCCTTGAGCTATGGGGGTCGTCAGGAGCTGGTGGATATGACCCGCAAGGTGGCCGCCCAGGTGGCCGCCGGCACTCTCTCCCCCGAAGCGATCGATGCCGAGACGGTGGCGGCCAACCTTTACACCGCCGGTCAGGCCGATCCTGACCTGATGATCCGTACGAGTGGCGAGATGCGCCTTTCCAATTATCTCCTCTGGCAACTGGCTTATGCCGAGCTTTATGTCACCGATACCCTCTGGCCCGAGTTCAGCCGTGAAGAGTTTCTCCAGATACTCCTGGCCTTTCAGAATCGTGAGCGACGCTTCGGCAAGGTTTAGCCTTATTTCGTTTTTTAAAAGGGGTGGCCCCTATGCATAAACAACGTTGGATCACCGGTTTGGTCGCCCTGCCTTTCATCATCCTGCTGGTCTACGCCACCCCCCCCATGTTTTTCGCCCTCTTCCTCTGCCTGGTGGCGCTGGTGAGCCTGTGGGAATATTTTAGAATCATCTTCATTGACAGCGACCGTGCTGAGATTATCCCCATGACGGCTGTTTCATACCTGATCGCTCCAGCTATGCTGGTGGCCGCCGGGGCAGGGCAAATCCCCATGATCGGCGTGCTCATTTCGGTGGCTCTGATTCTCTTGGTGGGGATCTCCCTGCGTTATTTCAAGGACGCCATGGGCGTGATTGAGACCATCGTCAAGGTCACTTTCAGCCTCGTCTACATCCCCCTCTCCCTGGCCTGTCTGGTGCTCCTCAAGTTCCATCCCCACGGGGCGGCCGAGATCTTCTTTATTCTCTGCATCGTCGCCGGGGGGGATGTGGGCGCTTTTTACAGCGGGACTTATCTGGGTAAACACAAGCTCTGCTCGGCGGTGAGCCCAAAAAAGACCATCGAAGGCTCCCTCGGCGGGCTGGCCGTTAACCTCCTCATCGGGCTCATCTTTAACCTCTTTTTTCTGCCAAAGACGCCCCTCTGGGGGTGTCTCCTCATCGCCGTGTGTGGCGGTATCGCCGGACAGGTGGGCGATCTGTTTGAATCGGAGTTTAAACGCACCGCCGGCGTCAAGGACTCCGGCGTCATCCTTCCCGGCCACGGCGGCCTGTTGGACCGCATCGACGCCCTCCTGCTGGCCACCCCCCTTGCGTATCTGTTGATGATCGCTATCTTTAGCCAACACTGAGGGCGAATCGCTGGCATTCCATTTTATCGAAAGGATAGCTTAGGCTGTGTTCAAAGCGCTCTCCATATTAGGGGCCACGGGCTCCATCGGCCAGAGTACCCTGGCCATCGTTGCTCAGTTTCCGGACTTATTCACGGTTCGCGCGCTGACGGCCCATACACGCATCGATCTTCTGGCCGAGCAGATCAAGACCTTTAAGCCTCAGGTGGCCGTGGTTGTGGATGCCGACCATGCGGTGCGTCTGGAGAAGATGCTACCCGCTGATCTGCCCACTGAAGTGCTTCATGGTGAGGAGGGCTACCAGACATCGGCCACCCTGGATGGCGTTGATGTGGTGGTGGGCGCCATGGTGGGGGCCGCTGGCTTGAAGCCTACGTTGGCCGCCATCTCAGCCGGCAAGGATATCGCCCTGGCCAACAAGGAGACCCTGGTGATGGCCGGCGAGGTCGTCATGGGGCAGGTGGCCGCCCAGGGTGTCCGACTCCTGCCGGTGGACAGCGAACACAGTGCCATTTTCCAGAGCCTGGTGGGCCACCGTCGGGTCGACCTGAGCAAGGTTCTCCTGACCGCTTCGGGCGGTCCTTTCCGGACCCGTTCATCAGACAGCTTCAGCACCATCGGACCTGCGGATGCCCTCAAGCACCCCAACTGGTCCATGGGCAGCAAGATCACTATCGATTCGGCTACCTTGATGAACAAGGGATTGGAAGTGATCGAGGCCATGTGGCTCTTCGGACTCGAGGATGGTCAGATCGAGGTGGTGGTCCACCCCGAGAGCATCGTCCACTCCATGGTGGCCTATCGAGACGGCTCGGTGATCGCGCAGATGGGGGTGCCGGATATGAAGGGCGCCATCGCATATGCCTTGGCTTATCCCGAACGCCTGCCCCTGGAACAGCCCCTGCCCGATTTTGCCGGCCTGGGCGCGTTGACCTTTGAAAGGCCGGATATGGATCGCTTTCCATGCTTGCGCTTGGCCTTCGAGGCCTGGCGTGAAGGGGGCACCATGCCGGCGGTGCTCAACGCTGCTAATGAGATCGCAGTGGCGGCGTTCTTGGGCGAACGCATCGGTTTCACCGGCATTCCCAAAGTCGTTGAAACGGTCATGGCGGCTCATGCGGTTCGCAGCCATGCCGATATTCAAGAGATAATAGACGCGGATGCCTGGGCCCGCCGAGAAGCCGCCCGGATCGCCGCTGAACATTAACAACTCACAGGTGATGCCCATCCGGACTGTGAATGGGTCTTAAGAAGCGATTATGACTACCAACATTTTTGCCTTTGTCATTGTATTGGGTGTGCTCATTTTTTTCCATGAACTCGGTCACTTCCTCGTCGCCCGCCTCTTTGGCGTGGGCGTCGAAAAGTTTTCTCTGGGATTCGGTCCGCGTCTCTTCGGACGCACCATCGGACGCACCGACTATCGCATCTCGGCCATCCCCCTGGGTGGCTTTGTCAAGATGGTGGGGGAGGAGCCCGACGCCGATTTGGATCCTGAGGAGATCCCATTCTCCTTTACCCACAAGCACGTCTTCAAGCGCATCTGCATCGTCGCCGCGGGGCCTGCTTTCAATTTTCTCTTGGCATTACTGATCTTCTGGGGCCTCTTTTGGGTGTCTGGCACCTATATTCACCTGGCCACCGTGGGGGAGGTCAGGGCCGAATCTCCCGCCGGCCAAGCCGGGGTCCTCGCAGGGGATCGCATCCTGGCCATCGGTGATGCGCCCATCGAGAGCTGGGACGACATGTCAGACATGATAAAGGCCTCCCAGGGGCGTGCCCTGCGTTTTCAGGTGCAGCGCGGCAACGAGATTCGTGTCATCACTATCATCCCTGATTTGACGACTACCAAGAATCTCTTCGGTGAGGATGTCCAGCGCTACATCATTGGCATCACCTCCGCCAATGATGTCAAGCCCGTCCCCCTGGGGCCTGGTAGTTCGATTGTGGAGGGCTTCCGTCAGACATACGAGGTCACCCGATTGACCCTCCTCAGCATCGTCAAGTTGATCCAGGGAACGGTCTCCACCAAGACCCTGGGGGGGCCCATCATGATCGCCGAGATGGCGGGTCAGCAGGCCAAAGCGGGGGCCGATAATCTGATCTTTTTCATCGCGCTGTTGAGCATCAACCTGGCGGTGCTCAACTTCCTGCCCATTCCGGTCCTCGACGGCGGGCACCTGCTCTTTTTTTTCATCGAAGCCCTCATCGGTCGCCCCGTCAACACGCGCATGCGCGAGATGGCCCAACAGGCCGGAATTTTTGTTCTCATCATGCTGATGATCTTCGTGTTCTATAACGATATCACGCGCATCTTTTTCAGCTAAGGCTGCAAATCTAATCCATACTTTATAGGGCGCTACCAGGAGCATGGCAGCGCTCTTTTTAGTCGCGTGCACCCTTTGACATCGCCCAACTAAATTGGTAGGAAGGCCCTAACGCGGTGGCGGCTTCAATCGCTTTTACGCTGGCGCGTTGACCTGTTAGCGGCGCTGCTTCAACCAATCCTGCCCTTGAGTTTCGGGGCGTTCCCCAAACACTACGATACTGCCATGCCCTATCGAATCGAGATCGCCCAGCGTTCCGAACTACCGGACGCCGAAGGCCGAAGTGTTCGTCAGAAAGCCGCGGACTACTTCGGGATCGCGGTGGACGCCATCAGAACCGTCCACATCCTCACCCTGGATGCCAGCCTCACTGAGGCACAGGTGACATCCGCACAGAGCGAGATCTTCACCAACCCGGTGACCCAGCTCTCCTCCCTAATGCCCCTCGACTTCGACTTTGACTGGTGCATCTGGGTGGGGTTCCGCCCCGGGGTGCGCGATACCGCCGGCAGCACGGGCCAGGAGGCCATCGAGGATCTCTTGGGTTACCGTTTCGGGGCGGATGAGGGGCTCTATACGTCTAAACGCTATTGTCTGCAGGGCGAGGGACTGACCCGCGACCAGATGGACCGCATCGCCAGCGAACTTTTGGCCAACGACATCATCCAGCGGTGGCAGATATACAGCCGCGAAGAATGGCAACCGGCCGTGGGCGTCGGTTTCCCCATATCCAAGGTACGCCTCGACCACCAGCCCCGGGTGACCACCCTGGCCATCGACAGCGATGCCTCCCTCAAGGCCCTCAGCGATGCCCGCAACCTGGCCCTCAATCCCAACGACATCCCGGTGATCCGCAACTATTTTCTCGATCCGGCCGTCCAGGCTGGACGAAAGCAGGTGGGGTTGAGCGACCCCACCGACCTTGAGTTGGAGTATATCTCCCAGGCGCGCAGTGATCATTGCAACCACAACACTTTCAGGGGGCGTTTCAACTACCGGGATCTGGCCACTGGCGAGGGGGAAGAGATCGTCAGCCTCTTCAAGACCTGCATCCAGACGCCCACCCTGGACCTCCAGAAAGAGAAGCCCTGGGTGAAGTCGGTGCTCTGGGACAACGCCGGTGTTGGGCAGTTTGATGACGATCACCTCTACGTCATCACCGGCGAGACCCACAACTCGCCCTCCAACATGGAAGCCTACGGCGGCGCCATCACCGGTATCGTGGGGATCTATCGCGACCCCATGGGGACGGGTATGGGGGCCAAGCTCATCATGGGCAGCTACGGCTACTGCATGGGACCGCGCGACTATGCGGGCGAGCTGCAGCCGCGCCTGCACCCCAGGCGGCTGCTGGATGGAGTGATCGAGGGGGTGCGCGACGGAGGCAACAAGAGCGGCATCCCGACCCCCTTCGGCCAGGTGCTCTTCCATCCCGGCTACCTGGGGAAATGCCTCGTCTTCGTGACGGCCCTGGGCATCATGCCGTCAACGGTGAATGGCGCACCCGCCCACGAGAAGACCATCCTCCCCGGAGACCAGGTGGTGATGTGCGGGGGCAGGGTGGGTAAGGACGGCATCCACGGCGTGACCGCCTCATCCGAGGTGTTCTCGGCCGATACACCGGCGGGCCATGTCCAGATCGGCGACCCCTACACCCAGAAGAAGATGCACGATTTCCTTCTGGAAGCCCGTGACGAGGGGCTGACCCGCTTCATCACCGACAACGGCGGCGGCGGCTTGTCCTCGTCGGTGGGGGAGACCGCTCTCTTTTCTAAAGGATGTGAGGTCGACCTGGAGAAGGTGCCCCTCAAGTACGACGGCCTGGATCAGTGGGAGATCTGGATCTCCGAGTCCCAGGAGCGCATGACGGTGGCCGTGGCTCCGGAAAAGATCGAGCGTTTCCTGGAATTGTCGCGTCGCCACGCGGTGGAGAGCACCGTGATCGGCACCTATACGGACTCGGGCAAGCTGCACATCCGTTACAACGGCGAGACCTGTGCCTATGTGGATCTGGATTTCCTGGAGTCGGGCTTCCCTCGCTGGGAGTTCGAGGCCCACTGGGCCTCCCCCGAGCTGCGCGGCCTGACCGAACCGGTCCTCAAGACGCCGGCCGACTACGACACCCTGCTGCTGGACCTTCTGGCGCGACCCAATATCGCCTCCAAGGAGTGGGTGGCCCGCCAATACGACCACGAGGTCCAGGGCACCAGCGTCATCAAACCCCTGGTGGGGCGGGGGCGCGATGTGCCCAGCGACGCCGCCGTGATCCGACCGGTGTTGACCTCGGAACACGGCCTGGCCTTTGCCCAGGCCCTCCTGCCCTGGTACTCGGCCATCGACGCCTATCACATGACGGCCTGCACCATCGACGAGGCCCTGCGGCGCCACCTGGCCGTGGGCGGCGATCCCGACCATGTGGGCGGGGTGGACAACTTCTGCTGGCCCAGCATCCAATACCATCCCAGGGACAACCCCGACGGGCGCTTCAAGGCCGCCCAGCTGGTACGCTCCTGCAAGGCCCTCAAGGAGACCTGCCTGGCATACGCCATCCCCCTGCTCTCGGGCAAGGACAGCATGTACGTGGATGGCCATCTGCCCGGACCCTACGGGGAGACCCACAAGGTTAGCGCCCCGGAGACGCTGCAGTTTTCCACCACCGGGGTGATCGGCGACATCGACCGCTGTGTGACCATGGAACCCAAACAGGCCGGGGACCTGCTCTACATCCTCGGACAGACCCGGGATGAACTGGGCGGCTCGGAGTATTACGATCGCTTCGGCTATATCGGACGCCAGGTGCCCGAGGTGCGGCCGGAGGAGTTTCTGCCGCTTTATCGCGCCCTGCATAGCGCCATTCAAGCGGAGTTATGCGCTTCCGTACACGGCATCTACCGCGGCGGCCTGGGCGTTCACCTGGCCCTCATGGCCATGGCTGGGGAGCTGGGGCTGACGGCAGAGCTGGAGAAGGTGCCGGGGGAGGGGGCTCTGGATGATGCCACCCTGCTATTTTCGGAGAGCGCCGGTCGCTTCCTGGTCACCGTTGCCCCCGCGAACCAGGGAGCCTTCGAGGCCCAAATGGCGGGACGGGCCTTTGCCTGCATCGGCCAGGTCCATAATACCACCAATCTCGTCATCCGCAGCCAGGCCGGCGCGGATCTCATCGGCCTGAAAGCGGACGCCATGCGCGACGCCTGGAAAACCCCTTTTGGACAATTGATATGACTCAAATACAAGCTCTGGTACTCACCGGTTTCGGCCTCAACTGCGACCATGAAACCGCCTACGCCCTGGAACTGGCCGGCGCCACCGCCGTGAGAGTCCACATCAATGCCCTCATCGAGGGGGACGTGGACCTTAAGGATTTCCAGATTCTGGCCTTCGGCGGCGGCTTTAGCTGGGGCGATGACCACGGCGCCGGGGTGATCCAGGCCGTGCGTCTGCGCACCAATCTAGGCCGGCAGCTCCTCGATTTCGTGGCCGCCGATAAACTTGTCATCGGCATCTGCAACGGCTTCCAGACCCTCGTCAACCTGGGCCTCCTGCCGGCCATCGATAAAGCGTACCAGCAGCGCCGCGTGGCCCTCACCTTCAACGACTGCGGCAACTTCCGCGACCAGTGGGTCCATCTCCAGGTCAACGGCGCCTCACCCTGCGTCTTCACAGAGGGGCTGACCCAGCTCGAACTCCCCGTGCGCCACGGCGAGGGCAAGCTCTGGGCGCCCCAGGAGACCCTCGACCGGCTGGCGGCCAACAACCAGATCGTCCTGCGCTACGCCACCGCCGACGGCCAACCCGCCGAGGGCGCTTTTCCCGCCAACCCCAATGGCTCCCTCATGGATATCGCCGGTATCTGCGACCCCAGCGGCCGCATCTTCGGCCTCATGCCCCACCCCGAGGCTTACAACCACCGGACCAACCACCCGGACTGGACCCTGCGCAAAGCTCGGGGCGAAAAGACCGACGCAGGCTTGACTCCCGGCGTCCAGATCTTCCGCAACGCCGTCCAGGCATTCGTATAGCCTGGTCCACGCCCACCCAGGCCGTTCGCTATTAAAAAAATAGATAACTATAAAATAATTTTATAGCCTCCTAGGGCAGCATCCACCGGCGCCGTGACGGCGCTTTTCTTTCTGTATCCCATCAGAACGTTCCGCATTTATAAAGTAAACATAAAAATAACAGATGATTAAAAGTTGAATGCATGCATCCGGCCTTCCGTAAAAGGGTCCGTTCAGCAACATCGTCTTTGATGACCTTCATTCTGGCACAGAAAATGTAGACTCCCCTCCCAGGAGGATTACCATGCGAAACCAATCTGGATTTACTTTAATGGAATTACTCACCGTTATCGCCATCATAGCGGTCCTCACCGCTGTGGCCATCCCCAACTACATCGGTTGGCTTCCCGGCCATCGCCTGCGCAGCGCTCTGGATGATATCAACACGGGTCTTCAACTGACAAAGCTGCAGGCCGTGCGGGAAAATGCAGGGGTGATCATCCGCTTTAACACCGCCGATGAGAGCGCGGTCATCTTTTTGGACGACGGGGGTACTACAGGCACAGCGAATGATCAGCTACTGAACGGCGATGAGCGGGTTTACAAACGGATTGAGATGCCCGCCGGTATCGATATTCAAGATTTTCCCGGTACCAGTACCAGTACCGATGGTCAGCCCTGGTTCGGTTATGGCGGACGTGGCATGTCGCTGAATAATCAATTTGGGACCGTCCGTGTGATCAACTCCGGTGGGACTACGGGGGGGGTTGCAATCAACAACGTCGGTAATCCGAGTTTTATATAGTGGGTTTTTAAAAGCGCCGGCTTTTCCAAGCGTTCGAACCATACCGACGCATCTCAATAAACTGCAATAGAGGTGATTATCCATGATGCCAAGCCATAAATCCAACCGCGGCATGACCCTGATCGAGATCACCGTAGCCATGGCCGTAACCTTCATCGTAGCCGGGGCGATCTTCGCCACCTATCGCGCCCAGCAGATGACCCATCAGACCCAGCGGGCTCTGGTGGAAATGAATCAGAATATCAGAGGCGCGATCTATTTCCTGAGCCGTGATCTTCGCATGGCGGGCGCCGACCCTCAGTTTGGGTCTAAGCTCAATCCCGGCGGTGCGGGCTCCTCGATTCTTGTCGCTAACTCTGATCAAATCCAGTTTCAGGTGGATTGGGACCTAAGCGGCGCCATTGACAATGCAAATGAAACGATTCGTTATGCCATCAATGGCAATGGTGACTTGGGCCGCGCAGAAGGCAATGGCGCTCTGCAGGCTATCGCCGAAAACATCGAAGCTATCGACTTTGAATACTTTGACTATTCGGCAACAGTCCCCCACCAGCTGGTGAGCCTAAACCCTGTTGTCGGCGCTAACGTGGCTGCCACTAATCTGAACAATATCCGCTTTGTTCGGGTAACTGTTGTTGCCAATTTTGGAGACGCCCCGGTGATGAGCTGGAAACAGACCGACAACACCACCTACACCAACGCGGTCGGTAACCGAATAGTGCTGGGGCCTCAGAACGACAACCGGCGCCGCACTGTCCTGACCACCGAGATCCAAATGCGCAACATGTAGGTTCCAAGGAGAACGATATGATCGCCCAATTTAATATGCCGCCAAAGAAAAACGATAAACCCAGGTCGGGACAGCGAAATAGCGCTGGTTTTACCTTGCTGGAACTCCTCATCGGCATGGCCGTTTTCGCCATCGGCACCCTCGCCATCGCCGGCCTCCAGACCCACTCTACCAATACAAATACCGCTGCCAGGCGTCAACTGGAGGTGGAGGCCCATGTGGGGCGCTTCGTGGAGCTCTATAAGAACTTGCCTTGGACCGAGAAAAATTCCCCTGCAGGTGCATCACCTGCGGTTATCGATGACGCGGATATCGATGGTGATGGCTCCCTGGACGCACTTCCCTTGGTTGACACTGACGGTGACGGTATGGGCGGGATTAACGATACCGGTATTGCAGCTGACTATGTGTTCGATGCCAGCTCCACCGGAGTATTCAGCCCCATTCGCCCCAATGACGGCCTCCAGGTCTTTGTCAACTTGGCGCGCGATGCGACCATTACCAACAGTCTGA
>JBNKKA010000109.1:0-14633 GCA_050291585.1 Desulfobacteraceae bacterium | reverse complement strand
CCCTCCTTGGGGTTGGCCCCCCTGGTGGTCAAGCGGATTTTCGAGATCATCCGCAAGATCAACACGGAGAGCAACACCACCATCTTCCTCGTGGAGCAGAACGCCAACCTGGCCCTCAAGGTGGCCCACCGCGGCTACGTGATGGAGAACGGCAAGATCACCCTCACCGATACGGGCGCCAACCTGCTCAGCAACGAGGATGTGAAACGGGCCTATTTGGGGATCTGAATATTCTTGAATTTCAAATTATCAAAATACAGGCCTGAGGTACCATTTGGGCACCTCAGGTGGGGCGGCATCCACTATATGCCCATGGCGATCGCCAAGCAGGGTGCGCCGAGGCTCTGCTGAAAGTCGAAACCTTGATCCATAACACTGACTCTGGCGGAACCGATTTCCATGGGCCGCACCAATCCAATCATCGCGAAGCAGTGAGTACCATTTTTTCTTCCGGGATCACTCCCTTTCCATCAGATCCTTTAAAAACAAAGGGTACTGCCACCAGGCGCATTTCTTCATTCATCTGAATCACGAAATGGAGATGGGGGCCTGTGGAAAATCCCGTGTTCCCAGATTCCGCAATCACATCTCCCGCGTTTACCCGTTTACCCAAAGGAAAACGGGCTGATTCCAGTTTCAGGTGGGCATACACAGCCATGGTTCCATCGCCATGGAGAATGCGAATCAGGTTTGCCCGTTCGGCGTATTCCGCCTCGAGGCCGCCAGTAAAAAAGTCGTTGGCAACATCCATGACCACGCCGTCCCTGGCCGCGCAGATGAGGGTGCCTTCGGGCATGGCAAAATCCACGGCATATCTACTGGAGGGATAATGATGACTGAACTTTCCGTGAAATCCCTGGGAAATGATGCAAGCTTTTCCGCTTTGGAAAGGAAGACAATAGGGCCTTGAGGGCAGATGCTTCGCCTTGGGATCACCGAAAACATAACGATACCAGGACCGATATCCCCAGGGCTGCTCCGATTTTGTCGGCCAGAGGGTGACCACACGGGATTCGCTGCAAGCCGGGATAACGCTTCTCAAAGGAAGGGGAGGGTCCGAGCTAATATTGACCTGCCTTTCAAGGGTTACTTCCAATTCAATGGGACCGTAATAACGATTGATTGCCCATAAAATCGGTCGGCTTTTGGTCCCGCGTTTTTGAACCTTCAGCCGTTCCGGTATTGTCTTTACACGGACCTGGCGGACCTCCACGGATTGTTTCGTGACCGGGGCGATGTTCGTGAAATGCCAGACACCATTTTCGTCACGATATTTAAACATTTTTTCTGCCTGCGCCAGATCATGGTTCCCCCAGAACAACAACAAGCAAAGCCCGATTAAAACCAGTTTCTTTAAAGGAAATCCTGCGCTTTCAGGCGTATCGACTCTCCGTTCCACTTTCTAAATCCTGTTTATAATTGATGCCTTAAAATTAAATGCTTAAAATAAAAACTCTTTGTGCCCAGAGCATGCATCACACAATGGCGCAGGGGATTGAACATTATGAGATGATGCCGAAATCGTTAAGATATTATCGGTCGTCTGGGCCTTAATTTGATCAGAAACATAGACCCTCTGTTCGGCATTGGCGCTGATTCCCAACCCGTTTCATCTGCTGTCAGGAACCATTTCCGTACCGATTGTCGCTGAAATGCGCCGACTGCTTCTGTCATTGTAGCGGGTCGGAAGAACGGATCCACCTATCCTCACATTGAATACCACTAGGTTGGGAATAGGGTTGACGTGTAAATCTAATTGTTGAGTTTTGAATCGATACGAGTGGCGGACTGAAGGCCTTTGAGGACTCGGGTAAAAGCACCAAGAAACATTGGGAGGTTCCAAGCGGCAGGTCACCTTTGATGCCAATGGGAGGACGGACCCAAACGCTTCAGAATTTCGCGATATTGGAAGGCTTTAGTTGATACCCGCGCCCTTTAAGTGCTTCGATAGCCAGTGGTTGAATTGTTTGGTGAAGGCGCGCAAGAAGAGGCTCAATATCAGAGGCTTGGACAAATAGCGGCTGACCAACTCGCCAAAGTGCTGGGTATCGAATTTTCCTGTCCATCGATTGTATCAAAAGAGGCGCAAGCGGTTAATAGCGGTGCGGCCTTTAAAAGTGCCTCCAACACAGATAGCCCTGCGGATTTTTGGGTACTGACGGAAGGGTGAAACTAGCCCCTTATCGATCATTTGCCATCGTCGGCAATGTATTGCAGCGCTTTGAGTCGAGGCGTGATCCTTAAGGGGTAGGTTTTAGCGCCCTTGATGACCTTGTAGATATCGGGCAGGGCTTTCATCTGATCGGCCAGATGAACTCGCTGAGCATCCAGGTTCGGCGCCGGGGCACAGCGCCGCCCGGCCCGCATGACGAGTTTCAGAAGCGGCTGCATTGCTTCCATAGCTTCATCACGACAGCCCAACCAATCCCCATCAAAGCGGCCCTCTCCATCCAGGCGGCGATAGACCTGTTTGGCCCCGGCCAGGGTGGCTTTGCCACTGGAGAGCTTGCGAATGGGACGTTCCTCCAGAGCTTCAAGCTTGTAAACCAGGTCGAGATAGGGCCGATCGGCGCTGACCCCGACCCGTGTGCCGACCCCGAAAGCGTCGATTGCCGCACCGGCCGCCAGATCACTGGCGATCCTGAACTCGTCAAACCCGCTGCTGGCGAAAATCTGTACTTCGGGAAAACCAGCTGCGTCGAAGCGTTCACGGATGGCCCGGCTCAGTGAGACCATGTCGCCGCTATCCAGGCGCACTCCCACGAGGCCAGGCCGCCCCGTTTTTCTCAATTCACGGGCCAGATCCAATGCTTTGTCGGCACCGGCCAGGGTATCATAGGTGTCGATGAGCAAAATGGTGCGCTCCGGAAAGCTGCGCGCATAGGCCTCAAAAGCTGCGGCCTCGCCATCAAAGGCCTGGACAAAGCTATGGGCCATGGTGCCTGCCAGGGGAATCCCGTAGCGTTTGCCGGCCATGACATTGCTGGTGGCGGCGAAGCCCGCCAGATAGGCGCCCCGGGCCGCGGCCATTCCCGCCGCACTGCCCTGGGTGCGCCGCAGGGAAAAATCGATCAGGCTGCGCCCCCTGGCGACCGCCACACAGCGACAGGCCTTGGTGGTCAAGAGGGTGGCCAATCCCATGGTGTTGATCAGATAGGTCTCCAGCAGCTGCGCCTCGATTATGGGCGCCGTGATCTCCAGGAGGGGCTCGTTGGGAAAGCAGATTGTCCCTTCCGGCATGGCATGGACGCTGCCAGTAAATCTTAGCCCGGCCAGCATCTCCACGAAATCGTCTTTGAAGAGGCCAGTCGCCTTTAAGTAGGCGCGATCCTCGTCGCTAAAACAAAAGCCCTCAAGAGCATCGAGAACCTCCTCAAGCCCGGCGGCCACAAGATACCCCCAGGGATTCCCCTGCCGAGGAGGGCGAATAAAAAGAGAAAAGGTGGCCTGGGGGTTGTGCCCCTCAGCATGGAAGGCGGCGGCCATGGTCAGCTCGTAAAGGTCGGTTAAAAGAGGGCCGGGAAAGGGGGCCGCATTCGCACTCATTGGACAAACGCTCCGTAAAGCTGGGCCATGCGCTTAAGGGCGAAGGCGTGCATATCGACATCGAAGTCGGCCACTCCGGCGGTGGGAACCGTCACAGGATAGTCCCGGTTTGCCAGCCCGCCCACGGTGTCCATCACGCATATGGATGTACACACGCCGACCACCTCGGCCGCTGTGGCGCCCGCCTCATCCAGATGATGCTCCAGATCTGTACCGTAAAAACCGCTATAGCGTTTCTTGGGAATAACGATCTCCCCCTCCCGGGGCAGAAGTGGGGGGATGATCTCACTCCCCCAGGTGCCGGCAATGCAGTGGGGGGGGAATTTGGCAAACTCCGCATCGTCGGGATCGTGGGCATCCTGGAGGAAGATCACCGGCTGGCCGGTTTGGCGCTGGTGGGCCAGGCGTTTTTGGATGAAGGGGACGATCCGGGGCGCCGTGTCACCACAAAAAAGGGCCCCCTGGGGGTCGAGGAAGTCATTCAGCATGTCAACGATGATCAAGACAATGGAAGTCATTCGAACACCTCTACTCAGGAAAAAAGTACATCCAGCTATCCAGTTGGCTCGGTTAACTTAAGTCTATTGCAGTAACAAAGTCAAAGCCTCTCCGGCAACGGTGGTGTCGATGACCGCATGGGGGAAAAAGTACACTTATTCTGTGAAATTGTTTTCTCTTTTATCTAGCCAGAGCACCTAAAAAACGCCCCGCCAGTATAGGAGGGGTCTCGCCATACGGGCTGGACGCTCACTCAACCTCAAGATTAACGCCCAGACGACGATGGTATAACCCAGGGCAATTTTGAAGGTCGGAGTGACTGGCACACTCTATGCAAAATTTCCGCCCCAGGACTATACCAATGGAGGCTAATTTTATGTTCGGACCCCCCAATCCAGTTGGATTACCACAGACGATCGACCAGGCCGCCGATCTACTCATATCAGACCTATTGACAGACCATGTGGAGGCGATGGCCAGCCTCAGCAATGAGGAGTTTGAAGCCCTCTACCAGGGTGTGGCTCCCTTCCTCATCGACGAGTTCAAGCTCTGGTCGGGAAATGACACCCTCCTGGCCGCCTGCATGGAGGAATGCGCCATCTGCGGTGAGAGCCCCGACCCGGCCCGCATCATCCTGAAACGGGTCGTAGAGCGCATCGGCGATACAGAAGGCATCATTATCATTACCTAGATAAAACCCTGCGCCACAAAACATTAGATCAATTGGCCAACGGTCAACCCGCCAATTTGAAAAACCCGGCTGGGGGATTTACCCCTTAAACCGGGTTTTTTGCGCCAGAACCGGCGACAACTATCTGTGGTTTTTTGACCCAATCGTCTTTCCGCTGCCTGAAATGGCGAAGTCCGCTTTATCGAACATCATTGAACGCTTTAGAGAACTCTAATAATTGATAGAGACTTGCTTCGATCGGCCTAGAAAATTCGTTTGAACCTTTTTATTGGAACCAAACGATGTTGAAATTCAAGACGATTCTTGATCTGAACAGTCCAGCCAACTATCCAGCTAAACATAGAAAAGCAATCACCACTATCCCTTTTTCGATTTCTTGTCCCTTTTCTCCTTGCGCTTCTCCTTCAGTGATTTTTCAGATTTTTTTTTGACGGATTTTTGCGCATCTCTTCCTTTTGCCATGCATTGCTCCTTTGTTTGAATTGAAACGGCGGTGATCTATCTAACGCCCGTTTAGAAATAGGATAATTTGGTTGAGATCAAGGCGCACCATAAATTATACCACAGGCATATAGCTAATAACCGGGGATAAATTCTTTTTGTGCAACGCAGATATCGGGTAAATTGACCATTTCTGGACAGGCACTATCTAAGAATGAAGCCCTTGCGCAACGGATCCTTTGGGTCGATCAGAAATTCGTGTCGTCCCGTAATGAATGCCGCGCCGGCCACTTCCGGAACAATGGCCGCATGGGGTCCGAAGGAGGTCTCCCGCAGGACACGGCCGCTGAAACGGGTTCCCAGGATGCTCTCGATGACGATGGGTGTCTCCAGATCGATTTCCCCACGGGCGTGGTGGATGGCCAGGCGACCGGAGACACCGGTGCCGGTGGGGCTGCGGTCCACCTCTCCCTCGGCGAAGATGCAGACGTTGGAACTGTGGGCAGGCTCACACCCGGCATCTGTTTGGTGGGGCGGGCCCACAAAGATGGTGCCGTAGAGAAAGCTTAAATCCGCTTCGAAGGGGTGCGGGATGTCACGCGCGGCCATGACGGCCTGTTTGATGGCCCTGCCCGCCGCAATGAGGCCGACCACATCCACCGAGGTAGTGGTCAGGCCCACGGCGGCTGCATCCACATAGGCGTAGAAAGCACCCCCATAGGCCAAATCGTAGGGAATCGGCCCGTAGCCGGGCACCTTGATGACGGCGTTCTGCTCTAAAACGAAGCTGGGTACATTCTCAAAGCGCACCCCGGCCACATGACCATCAACGATCCTGGCGCGGGCCGTTATCAACCCGGCCGGGGCATCTATGCGCACCGTGGTCTCCGGCGCCTGAAGAGGCACGAGACCGGTTTCAACAGCCGCCGTGGTGATGGCGATGATGCCGTGGCCGCACATGCTGCTATACCCCTCGTTGTGCAGGAAGAGCACACCAAAATCGGCGCCCTCCGTCACCGGTGGGGTGACGATGCAACCGTACATGTCGGCGTGGCCGCGGGGTTCCCACATGAGGGCCGTGCGCAACTCGTCCCAATGGTCCATCATCTCCTGGCGTTTAGCCAGGATAGTGTCCCCCTTCAGATCCGGCCACCCACCAGTAATCACCCGAAACGGCTCACCGCCAGTGTGCAGGTCGAGGGTGGTGATCTTTTTCCAGTGGTCCGGCGCATGCCAGGCGCGCATTTTGGTCAGCAATGGAAAACCCTTTCGCCGAAATCAATTTTGGGTTTCAGGCCAATTCAATAAGTTGCCCCAGCCCCTGCCTTTCGGCCGCAGCCAATACGGCTGAGGGTGGATGCCGCTGACGAGCGCCAGAATCAGGCCAAGCGGATCAGCTGCCCAAGCCCTTTCTCTTCCGCGGCGGCCAGAACCGCCCCGGCGGCGGCGGCATCCTGGGCGGCGATCCCTACCGACTTGAAGAAAGTGATCTCCTCCTCGTTCTGGCGCCCGGGCTTACTGCCGTTGACGATCTCACCGATCTCGGCCGAAATATCGGCTACGGCCGAAATATCGGCTTCGGCCGAGTTCTCGGTCATGGCTGCGATAATATCTCCGGCCTCGGCCAGGCAGGCTTCGCGTGAGTCCACGATCACCCGCGCTCGCCTAATGGTCGCCGCATCGATCTCCCGCATCTCGGGGGTGAAGGCCCCGACACCGGTCACATGGGTGCCGGGGCGCAGATCGCGGCCGTCGAAAAGGGGCACACGGCTGGTGGTCGCGGCCACCACGATGTCGGCCTCTTTCACGGCGGCGGTCGCATCGGCAGCCAAAAAAACCTCGGGGGCTCCGGGCCAGGTGGCGATATCGTCGGCCAGCTTATGGGCGGCATCGGGGTTGAGGTCCACGATATCCACCCGCGAGATATTGCGCACTGCCATGGCCGCCTGGAGTTGACTGCGGGACTGCACCCCGGCACCGAAGAGAGCTAGGCGTGTGGCAGCGGCGCGAGCCAGCAGGTCGGTGGCCAGGCCGCCGGCGGCGCCGGTGCGCAGGGCGGTAAGGGTGTCGCCCTCAAGGATGGCCATGGGCATGCCGGTGTCGGGGTCGAGGACCTGCACCAGGGCGGCCACGGTGGGTAGCCCCAAGGTCGGGTTCTCCCCGTAGACGGAGACAATCTTGACGGCCAGATCCCGGCTGTCACTTAAATAGGCCGGCATGAGGAGGGTAACGCCCTTTTCAGTATGCAGGCGGGTTCTCAGGGGAACCTCGGCGGTCCCAGCGGAAAACTGGCCGAAGGCCTTGCCTACGGCGTCGATGGCGGTCCGCATGGGCAGGGCGGCGCGAATATCGGCCGCCGTAAGGATTCGTAATTCCATAAGAATCTCCCGAAAATCGGTCTTTCAATGAAATCGTCTTGCTAGCTCCCGCCAAGGGCTTTCATGGCATCCCCCAGTTTTCACTTTAGGTCACCATTCGGCAATATCGCCACCAGCTCGCGCCGAATGGCGTGCAGATGAACGCCCATCCAATGGGCCGCCCTATCGCTGTCCCCGCTCTCGATGGCGGCCACCACCTGCCGGGCCGTGTCGATAGATTCTTGTCGGTAGGCGTTGGAAAGATGACGGGTTTCAAGGTCCCTATGCTGGGCAACCACCTTGTCCAGGACCACCTTGGTCAGCTCACAGATCACCCCATTACCCGTGGCCTCAGCAAGGAGAAAGTGAAACTGGATATCGGCTTTTAAAAACTCGCCATAGTCGGCATGTCTACCAGCGAGCCCGGCAAGCACCGAATTCAACCCTTTGATCTGGACGGAATCAGCTCTTTGAGCGGCCAGGGCAGCCGTCTTGCACTCCAGAAGTTCACGCGCTTCCATCAGCTCAAAGAGGGATCCCGCCCCCAGGGCGGCCTTGAGCTTGAGGATACCGACATCGCCTTGAGATTCCCGGGCCACATAAGTGCCCTTGCCGTGAACGGCCTCCAGTACGCCGGTGACCACCAGGGCGTTGATGGCTTCGCGCACCGAGGAGCGCCCCACGCCGAGCATGGCGGCCAAGTCGCGCTGGGCCGGTAGGCGGCCACCGGGCTTCAGTTCGCCGGAGCGGATTTTAGTGAGAATCTGCTCGGCGACCATTTCGGGTGCCGAGGCTTTACGAATGGTTTCGAAGTGCATGCGGCCCCTGCGGTGGTGAGGATCAAAGTGGTCAAAAGAGCCCTTAGCACAACCACAGAGCTTAGGCAAAAACACTCACCGCGAGCTTGGGTATTTCGATCAATGACCCGCGTAAAGCTTGATCAACGCCCACCACAGAAAAGGGATGCAGACGATGGTCAGGAAGCCCAACAGCCCCAGGAGGAAGTCTTCGAAACTCATCTTACCGGAGGAGGCTTTCTTGGCGTGTGATTCGTTGAACCAGTCGGCTGACGTGAGGCGCCAACCCCGCAGAATCCCCATAATCGCAACTCCTACTGAGCCAAGGCCGTACAGCAGAGGCTTGAAACCGCGCCAGGTATAGGTGGGATCGAGAACCGCGTGGGCGGGGTTGCCGGGGTGGTGGAAAATAGTCACCGCCGTGCCCTTGCGATAGCGTTTCAGCATGGCGCGGATCGCTTCGTAATCGGCCTTGTTGCCGGCGTAGCTGATGCGATGCCCCTCGTAGGTGACGCCGTTGACGCGGTAGGCATACGTCATCGCCAGGCTTGCTTGGGCAACCCCTTCGCGCATGAGTCCGCGCACCAGCTCGCAGGAGACCACTTCTCCAGTGACGGTGGGCCACTGAGCGCAGCCGATGATGTGGTTGGCCCGAAAAGCACCAAATCCCAATAGAACGACACCGACGACAAAAAGATAGGGCCAGACGCTCCTTTGACCCAACCAAACATATGCCCGCCGCCATCCTGCGGCAGATCGTGACCACCCCATAACACGCAACCTTTTTTCCAAACGCTGGTCTCAGTAGCGGTTGCTGACGGATTCGCAGGGTGAAAGCGGACCCAAGGGAATCCGACAACCAACAGGCGGCTACCTATCAGAAGGGGCCAGCCCTGACAAGTCGGAGCCAGGTGTCGACGCCGCTGCAAAGAACCGTCGCCTGGCGCCATTGCCCGTGTCGTGGTAGAGATGGACTGCAAACTCACGCTGACAGGAGCGACGCAATGAACAAAGCCTTCGTCAAAGAGGATGATGCCTGGGAGGAGCCCGAGGCGCCCATCGACCCCCTGGCCGACATCCCCGCGGGGGGCCGCAACTACATGACCCCGGCCGGGGCCGCAGCTCTCAAAGCCGAGTTGAACACCCTCGCCCACGGTGAACGCCCCCCCCCTGGTGGCGGAACTCAACCGTCTCAATCAAGGCAGCCTGGGGGGCACCGGCCAACAGGCCGCAGAGGTGCGCAAGGCCCTGCGCCGGACCGAGCGCCGCATTGAGTGGCTCACCGGACGCCTGGCCGTCACCGAGGTGATCGAGCCCGCGGCCCACAGCAGCGACGCCATCCGCTTCGGAGCCCAGGTCACCGTGGGCATGGCCTCGGGAGAAGAGCGCACTTTTTCAATCGTGGGAATCGACGAAACCTGTATCGAAGCGGGGCGCATCAGTTGGGCCTCGCCCCTGGCCCGCGCCCTCCTGGATGGACGCGAGGGAGACCTTGTCAAAGTTGAGACTCCAGCGGGGGAAGAAGAGCTGGAGATTCTGGCGGTGGCGTATCCCGAGGCCCCAATGCCCTGAACGCGCCGCAAGGACCCGCAAAAAAACAAAACGCCCCCCGGCGGCATGGACACGCATGCACCGGGGGGCGATCTATAGTGTTGACGTCGGCAGAGGCCTGTTGTCAGGCTCAGCCAATTTGGGTGATGGTGCTGAGCTTTCCGGCCAGAGCGCTCAACGCCTCGGCGCTGGTATTCAACTGAACGCTGCTGCTGGCCATCTGGCCCACCATCTGGGAGACATCGCCGATATCACCGGAGATCTCTTCGGAAACGCTGGAACGATCGGCCATGCTGGAGTTCACCTTCTCGATACCTTCGGAGGCCTGATTCACGTTGGCGGCGATCTCCCGGGTGGTCACCGACTGCTCCTGAACCGCCGAGGCGATGGTGGTGACGATCTCGTTAACCTCATTGACGATCTGGGAGATGTTACCGATCTGGGTGACCGTGCCCTCGGTGGACACCTGGATCCCCTCCACACGCTGCTTGATCTCGCCGGTGGCCTCGGCCGTCTGGCGGGCCAGATCCTTGATCTCGTTGGCCACCACGGCGAACCCCTTGCCGGCCTCGCCCGCCCGGGCCGCCTCTATCGTGGCGTTGAGGGCCAGCAGGTTGACCTGCTCGGAGATCTCGGTGATGGTCTCGATCACCTTGCCGATCTCCTGGGCCGACTGCCCCAGCTTGTCCACCTGACCCGAAGCATCCGAAGCCTGGCTGACGGCCTTGCCGGTGATCTCGCTGGCTTTCTCCGTATTCTGGGAAATCTCGTCGATGGTGGCGCTCATCTCCTCTGCCGCCGAGGCCACCATGTTGATGTTGGTGGAGGCCTGCTCCATATCGCCGGCCACCCTATTGAGATCCGCGCTGACCCCCTCGGATGATGTCGATACCGTGGATGCCTTGGCCGCCATGGTGTCGGCGTTGCCCGTCATCTCCCGGGTGATCTCCAGCATCTTTTCCGCAGCGGGCGCCAGGATGGCGGCCGTTTCACCGAGCTGTTTGGTGACCTCGATATTGGTGACCACCTCCACGTGGCCGATCTTTTTACCCATGTCATCTTGGATATAGTTGGTGTCCACCTGCATACAGGTGCTGGGCTGGTCCGGGTACTCCTGGGTGTAGTGGGTCTGCGGCTTGCCCGCCCTCAGGGAGTTGACTCCGCAGTTCTCGGTTCCGCAGATGTCGGCCTTCCAGTTGGAGCAGTGCTTTCCCAGAACGCTGCATTTATCCAGGTTGTGCTGGGCCAGAAGCGTCTCGGTGACCTTATTGATAAAAACCCACTTCATGTTTTTGTCGGTGGTGGTGATGGGCAGGGGCAGGGCATCCAGGGAGCCTTCCAGATAGAACATGCGCCGCCGATGACGGTGGGTGAGGAAGGCAAGATAGGCACTGACCGCCAAAAGCGCAATGGCCGTCCACTTCAGCGCGGCCACCTTCTGCAAGGGGTCGGCCGGACCGCTTAAGGTGCGGGCGACAAAAACGCCTATCCCCACTAGCAGGACGGCTGAAAGAATAGTTTTGAACAGATGCGGTACTTTCAACATGATTTTCCCCCCAGAGCGTATTGAGTCATTGAACCAGCAAAAGTGTGGCGTTGTTTGTCGAATCATTTCTCATGGTCAACAGGTATTGAGTGAAAGATCGCCCGATAACCGAGGACCTTAAGCCCTCGAGTCTATTTTCTGGACCAATTTTTCGATAGATGAGAGAATGCCCACATAAAATCGATTCAGTGTAGCTGCCGGTATCGATGTCGGACGGGGGATGGAACCTGAAGTTTAGAGCTTGAAAAACAACAGGCGCCCGGAGATACCGAACGCCTGTTGCGTCTTGCCTGGAGGAGGCGGGGGAGGACTACTCGGGAGCGGCGTATTCCAATGCCACTGTCACCGTGCGGTTGAGGGCACGGCCTTCGGGCAGGGCGTTGTCGTACAGGGGCGAAAAGGGACCCGCCCCCGAGTAGGACACTTGACCCGACGCTGAAGAGCCCGCCAGGGCGATCTGATCGTTCACCACGAGAGCTCGCCGATCTGACAGCGCCAGATTGTATTCATCCTTGCCGATGTTGTCGGTATGCCCGGTGATGGTCACCTGGGCCTGGGGAAATTTCTGCAAACGTTCGATGATGCGGTTCATGATGATCTGGTTGCGGTCCTTGACCTTGTCGCTGTCGTAATCGAAGAGGATCAGGGCGTACTTTTCGCGTACGCGATATCCCTTGCGCTCGGCCAGCTGCTGTTTGCGCTGGACATATTTGACCTCCACAATGTCCCCGCTCTCCTTCTTGAGTGCCTTGCCCTCTTTGTCGGTGATAGTCATGCGGGCCGACAGGGTCTTGTAGCTGGCCAGTTGCTCCAGCCCGATGGTGGCCACCTCGAAAACGATCTCGTCAGGGGGCGCCCCCTGCCCTTCCTGAACACCAATCTGGGTCTCATCACCGAAGAGAGCGATCTGCCAGGCGGCGATGCCGGCCTCGGCACTCACGTCGGGCTTGAGACGAATCCGCTCCGTATCGGTGACCGCCTGGAAATAGGTGCTCTGGATCGTATCCAGGATAGCGGGATGCTCGCTGAGGATCTCCACGCGACGGTTCTCCGCCTGGCCTTCGGGGTTGCGACTGGTGCTGGGCGACGACGGCAGGTTCTGGGCGCTGACGGTGATGCGCTCGGTGGGGATGGACCAGATATAGCGCAGGTAGGCGCGCACCGCCTCGGCGCGGCTCTTGGAGAGGTCCTGACGCCCCTTCTCCGCGCCCACATTGGCGTTGCAGCCCACCAAAGTGACATTGGCGTCGGGGTTGTCGCGGAGCCTCTTACCGATGATGTTGAGGACGTGGCCGTACTTCTCCATCACGCCGCGCAACTGGGTATCGTCAAAGCTTTCGGTCGCCGCCAGATCTCGCAGCAGCTGGTACTTCGAGGATATCTCGGCCACGCCCTCGTCGAAGTAGATATGATTGAGCAGGGGTGCGCTGTCCAGGGTGGTGATCTCTTCGATGGTCACCTGGCTCGGCGCCATCCCCAGGAGGCCCTCAGGTGCGTGCAAAAAACGGTATGTGACCACGTAGCGGTGCAAAATCGTGGTGGAAAAAGCTTCAAAAATTGGTACCAGCTCGCTGGCCGAAGAGGCCTTCCAGGTCCGCCCGCCAGCGCTTCCGGCAAAACGCTCCAGGAAAGGGTCGGTGGTGGTGGCCGGGGTGAAGTCCACGGCATAGGCGGTGAAATTGTCGATGGGGCCGGCCTTGGTCAGGAGGCTGTCGGTATCCACCTGGCTGTTGAGGTCCTTGCCGTCGCTGAAGACCACCAGGAACTTGTTCTCCTTGGCCGGCATGTTGCGGATGATATCCAGGCCGGCGGCGACACCGTCGTAAAGATAGGTGCCGTTGGTCAGCCCCTTGTGAAAGCTGTCCTGAAAAAAAGTGCGCAGATCCTCCACATTGGAAGAATTGAAGCTATTGAGACGCAGATCCTGCCCCTCGACGGCGAGGGTCTTGTCCTCATCGAAGACCACCGTGTGAACATTGTCGATGGGGCGCACCGTTTTATAAAAAGCCTCGAGGGCCTCCATAAGGGGCTCCACCGCACCGCGCTGCTTCATGGAAAAGGAGTTGTCCACCACCAGCACGATGTTGAGGGGGATGTCCATATCGGTTTCCAAAGGCTCCACGCTGAGGATCTTGGCCTGACGATCCCCCTTGCCCAGTTGAAAATCGGCCGGACTCAGGCCCATGATGGGTTCATCGGCCTCGTTGCGGGCGGAAACCACCAGTTTACCGGCGGCGACCTCCTGAAAAGAGAGCTTGATGGCCTGAGCCGGGCCCATGAGTTTCAGCGGGGCAGCCGCTTGATCGGCAGTCGCAGCAGCGGCGGGTGCGGCCTCGGTGGCTGTGGCTGGCGCGGCCTCGGTGGCCGCATCATCGGCCAGCGCAAGCGTAAAAAACAGGCTCAACCCACTCACGAGCAGGGCCACAAGAAAACACCTTTTCATTGTTTCCTCCTAAACTTCAAATTTTCGATTGGCTTGTGCGGCCTCTTTTCGCCGCCGTTGTATGTCCCATCTCCACTTGCGGCCTCAGATTGCCGCTTATTCAGGTTCAATGCGCAGTCTCAGGTGACCGCGGCTTCGTTACGGTGCCCGTCGATCCGGCCGGAGATGGCGGGAGAAGGTGGCACCACCCACATGAGATGATGTGGTCTAGATGAGGGCCAAATTATCTGCAACCATCGTACCATTCGCCATGGAAAGTGTTCAGCCCCGCCAACAAAGCGTTTCTAAACCACCCGGGCCACCGCGGCATCTCCCCACAGGAGCGATAATTACGGTTTTTGCAGACTGAAGTACCATTTTGGCCCTTCGGGGATTTGGCCGGTGAGATTCCCAAGAACATCAAGAGAAACAGGTGAGTAGACTTTCCAACCCCCTGGCCTCCTCCTGGAGGAAAGCGGCGGGATCTACCTGCCCCTTGAGGCGGGCCTGGTAGTGGCTGGCGGCCGATTGAAATATGGGCAAGGAGAGGGCTTCGATGCTGTCGATACGCCCATGCTTGAAGAGGCGCTTGCCAGTCTGGAGGATCTGTTTGGCGCTCACGCTGAGCTTGCCGCTGCCGTTCAGAGAGCCGGCCTGAAGGTGGGCAGAAACCGTAATCCAATAACTTTCCAGGAGCGGTTTGAGCAGACCGGCCAGGAGAGTCAGCCCGCGGCGCCCGGCGGCGGTGAGGCGATAGGTATCGGGCAGGCGGGGATGGGGGATG
>JBNKKA010000108.1:0-14819 GCA_050291585.1 Desulfobacteraceae bacterium | reverse complement strand
AAATTTGCCTAACAAATGCAAACCCTTGATGTCAAATTCGGTAAATCGTGGTTGCCCTTCACCGGGCAATAGACGCCTTAAGTTCGAATGGGAAAATGACGATAGTAAGGAACGTATCCTTAATCAGATTTCTATGATATTCTATGTTATTATGCCGCCATGAGGACGTTGGTTGGGCAATGAGTCGGCCGCAGCCCCGTCTGTGCGACACAGAAAAATGAAACCCCACGGAAAGCGCAATCACTCGATATGGATGCCTACGTTGCCCGCCAGCCCATTTTTTTGAAAAACAAATCGATCTACGCCTATGAGTTGCTTTTCAGAGATGGAACGGCCAACTTCGTCCCCGACATCGACGGGGATGTGGCCACCGCAACGGTGATGTCCAACAGCGTCCTGATCATCGGCATAGAGAGTATCATCGGGGACAAGAAGGCCTTCATCAACTTCACCCAGAATTTGCTGGTGAAAAAAGTCCCCCTGCTGCTCCCCAAAGAGACTACCGTGGTGGAGATCCTCGAGGATGTCACCCCGGAGGCCGACCTCCTGGCCGCCTGCGCCGAGATGGCCAAAGCGGGGTATTTGCTGGCCTTGGATGATTTTGAGTACTCTCCGGAGCTACTGCCCCTTATCGAGATGGCTCACATCATCAAATTCGACTTTCGTCTGACGCCTATAGCTGAGATCGAGTCATATATGAAACAGCTGCCCCAGGGCCGCCGGCGCCTTCTGGCTGAAAAAGTCGAGACCTATGAAGAGTTTGAGATCGCCAAAAAAATGGGCTTTGAGCTGTTCCAGGGTTACTTCTTCTGCAAACCTGAGATCATTCGGGGCCGCGAGATCCCCGGTTCCCAGCTCAACCTGCTGCAGCTCATGAGCGCGCTCAACAAAAAAGATTTCCAATTTGACCATCTGGAGAACCTGGTGGCCCAGGATGTGGGCCTCTCCTACAAATTGATGCGCTACATCAACTCACCCTTTTTCGGGCGTGCCAGTAAGATGGCTTCGGTCAAACAGGGGCTGGTGTTTCTGGGCGAAAAGGAAATACGCCGCTTCATCTCCCTGGTGGCCATGTCCCGCCTGGCGGCCGACAAGCCCAACGAGCTCGTGCGCGCCTCCTGCATCCGAGGCAAGTTCTGCGAACTCATCTGCGAACACAATCCCAACCAATGGGACCCGCCCGAGCTATTTACACTGGGAATGTTCTCCCTCATCGACGCCATTGTCGATAGCACCATGAGCGACGTCATTGGACACATGCCTCTATCCCCCAACCTCACCAATGCCCTCATATCCCGTAAGGGCCCCCTAAGCCCCTACCTCGCACTCATTTGCGCTTATGAGAAGGGTGAGTGGCAGATGACTTCAAGACTGGCCACGGCCCTTAAAATAGATCAGAACGGTCTGCCGGAACTCTACCGCCAAGCCTGCCAGTGGAGCAACAGCGTCCTCGAAGAATAAACACCTTCCCCAGCGACCGCCCCAATGATAGGGTATAGTTGACAAGGGATGGCCTCAATATTATGTTGATGGCCATTGCATACGAGTTCCCATCAAAAAAATCTCTGGATCCAAAATACGAGACCAAGCGAAAGGAATATGCTCATGGCTGAAGGAATCATGGATGTTGACGACAACGGCTTCGAGGCCGATATTATTCAGTCCGATAAGCCGGTAATGGTCGACTTCTGGGCCCCCTGGTGCGGTCCCTGCAAGGCCATCGGACCGGTGGTTGAAGAGTTGGCCGGCGAATATGGCGACAAGGTCAAGTTCGCAAAATGCAACGTCGACGACAACCCGGTAACCCCAGGAAAATTCGGCATCAAGGCGATCCCGACCCTGATCTTTTTTAAAGACGGTCAAGTGGTCGATCAGATCACGGGGATGGTGGCCCGGACCAAACTCGAAGAAGCCTTGAGCAATATTCTATAGAACCTTTCCAAGGTCGAGACAGTTGCCGTAGGGATGTTAAAAACAGCCTCAGGCGGGGAGCGCATGAATCTGCTCCACCGCCTGTCGTGTATGCGGCCGCGGTCAGCACCGAGTGCCAAGGGTAGTTCCATGAAAAAACGCTTATGCTGTTGCATAATGGCCTTGCTACTCCTCAACGCCTGCTCCTGGCTACAGGAAAAAGAGGAGAAGCCGGCCGATGTATTGATCAAAGAGGGCGTCGCCGCCTTCAACGAGGGGGACTACGATGACGCCATCGAGGCCTTCGAACAACTGCGCGACTGGTACCCCTTCAGCAAGTACGCCATTCTTGCGGAGCTCAAGATCGCCGACGCCCACTTCGCCTTGGGTGACTACGAAGAAGCCGTTTTTGCCTACGAGGAGTTCGAGCAGCTCCACCCGCGCAATGAGGCGATCCCCTATGTGATCTACCAGATCGGTCTGTGCCACTATAACCGCATCGACACCGTGGATCGCGATCAGACCTCCGCCCAGAAATCTCTGGACACCTTCAAGCGCCTCCAGCAGCAGTTCCCCGATGATGCCTACGCCCACAGCGCTAGCGACTATATCTCCCGTAGTCTGCAGAGCCTGGCGGGCCACGACTTCTATGTGGGGATGCACTACTACAAAGGTAAGCACTTCAAGGCCGCCCTGGAGCGCTTTAAGTCTGTAGTGACCCAGTATCCCGATGTGGGCCTGCACACCCAGGCCCTCAGCTATATCGCCAACTGCGAAACCCACATCGCCGAAGCGGCCAAAGCCGAAGCTTCCAAGGCCAAAAAGGCGGACAAAGAGGCTCCGGTCGCCTCCGACAAGCCGGTCGATGAGGACGGCTGACCCCAAAAAACCATTTACAAATAGCTCCTGATTCGATATTGAAATTTGTTTTCCTATCCGGCCGGACAGAGCAGAAGGGGCGAGCAATAACCGGAAGGTGACTTACAGGCGGTATTGATGTACCGCACTTACGATAGCGTCTTACTAGCTTAAGATCATGTCTTACCTATATAGATAATGCCTTACAGGAGCAAAACATGTCAAAAGTATGCGAAATTTGTGGAAAAAAACCCATGGTCGGCTGCAACGTCAGCCATGCCCACAACGTGACCAAACGTCGCTTCAACCCCAATCTTCAGAGCGTGCGGGCCAAATATGAGGGCCGTGTGAAGAAGATGGTGGTCTGCACCAACTGCATCAAATCGGGCCTGGTGGTAAAAGCGCCATAGGGGAGTAAGCGCCGCAGGGACGTTCGCCTCTGTCACGACCGATACACCACACACACGCTTCACCCTTCCCGAATCGATGCACGCAAACAGGGCCTTTGTCAGCAACCGCTGCAAGGGCCTGTGTTTTTTGGTTCTAGCTTAAACGGTGCACCTTTAGAACCCCCTTAACCTTACGAATAGCGGCGGTCAGGCGGTTGAGGTGACCGACGTCCCCCACCAGGAGGGTGAAATAGCCGTCCACGGTTTTGTCGTCGTGAACCTCAGTGTTGACGCTGACGATGTTCGCCCCGATCTTACTCATGACACCGGCCATGTCGGCCAAAAGCCCCACACGGTCCATGGAACGGACAAGAATCCGTACCGGATATGTGTCGCCGATGGCGTCGTCCCAGGCGACCTCGATCTGCCGTTCGGGGTTCATGGAGAGGGCGTTGACGCAGTTGGTTCGGTGGATGGTGACTCCCTGCCCCTGGGTGATGTAGCCGGTGATGGCGTCACCGGGCACCGGCTGGCAGCATTTGCCGAAACGTACGAGAATGTCGTCGAGGCCCTTGACCGTGACCCCGTCGCCGCTCTTCTCCTTTTTTTTGCGCACCCTGTCGATAATCTTGTCGATCAGGTTGGTGTCGGGCTCGGTCTCCGTCTTGGGTTTGATGCGCCGGATGATTTGCAGGGGGGTGATCTTGCCGTAGCCCACACTGGCGATGAGATCGTCCACGGCTTTAAATCCAAAATGGCTGACGGCCTTGCCCATCTCATCCGATTTGACCAGAACGTTGAAATTCATGCGGTACTTGCGGAACTCCTTCTCGCACATCTCACGCCCCAGGGATAGGCTGCGCTCCTTCTCCTGGATCTTGATCCACTGGCGCACCTTGGAGCGCGCCTTGACGGTCTTGACGAAGCCGATCCAATCCTTGCTGGGATGGTGGCCCTTGGTGGTGACGATCTCGACAATCTCACCGGTCCGCAACTCATACTTGAGGGGCACCATGCGGCCGTTGACCTTGGCGCCAGTGCACTGGTTGCCCACCTCGGTGTGGATCAGGTAGGCGAAGTCCACCGGTGTGGCGCCTTTGGGCAGTGACTTGACCTCGCCCTGGGGGGTGAAGACGTAAACTTCATCGGGGAAAAGATCGATACGTACATTCTCGAGGAATTCGGCCGGGTCCTGAAAATTCTCCTGGTTCTCCACCAGGTTTTGCACCCAACTGATGGTGCGGCTGAGGTTATCATCGCCGCTGCGGCCCTCTTTGTAGCTCCAATGAGCGGCAATGCCGGATTTGGCCACCTGGTCCATCTCGTGGGTACGGATCTGGATCTCGATACGTTCACCATAGGGGCCGATCACCGTTGTGTGCAGAGACTGGTACATGTTGGGCTTGGGCATGCCGATGTAGTCTTTGAACTTCTGGGCGATCGGCCGCCAGAGACTGTGAATCACCCCCAGAGCCTCGTAGCACCTGGGGACGGTGTCCAGGATGATGCGAAAAGCGATGATGTCGTATACCTCTTCAAAGCTGAGGTTCTGCGACAGCATCTTCTGGTGGATGCTGTAGAAGTGTTTAAACCGACCCAGCACCTGACACGCCAGGCCGTTCTCCTCCATTTTCTGCTCAATGTAGCTTTTGACCGTATCGACGTACTGCTCGCGCTCCTCCTTCTCCTTGGCCACGAGGGTTTCGATCTGGGTATAACTCTCCGGTTCCATGTAGCGGAAGGAGATGTTCTCCAGCTCTTTTTTAATCCAGTAGATACCCAGGCGGGAGGCGATGGGGGCATAGATGTCTAAGGTTTCGCGGGCGATCTTGCGTTTTTTCGCCTCTGTGCGGTGAAACTGGAGGGTGCGCATGTTGTGCAGGCGGTCGGCCAGCTTGATGAGGATCACGCGGATGTCGTCGGCCATGGCCAGGATCATCTTGCGAATGCTCTCCGCCTCCCGGGCCTGGGCGTTGTTGGCAAAGGGCAGGGTAGAGAGCTTGGTCACCCCGTTGACGATACGGGTAACCTCCTTGCCGAAGATCTCCGTCAACTCCTCTTCTGAGGCGTGGGTGTCCTCAATCACGTCGTGGAGCAGGCCGGCGGCCACGCTGACGGGGTCCAGCTTCATCTCCGCCAGGATACCGGCCACCTCGAGGGGGTGGCTGAGGTAGGGCTCCCCGGAGAGGCGCACCTGGCCGTCATGGACCCGGGCCGAGAACACGTAGGCCCGGTCGACCACATCCATGTCGGCCTCCGAGTTGTACTCGGTCATTACATCGAGAATGTCCGTAATCCGAATCATAGCCTTAAGTCGCTTTTGCCTTTGACCGAGGGTTCACCACCCGGAAGATCAATAGGCCTTGGCGAAAATGGCGCGCTGTTCGCTGGGTTTGCCGCAGCAGATACAGCGCCCCGTCTCCTTGCCCCCTCCCAGGGGGCCGCCCTCCAGGGGCAAACAGCGCAGGGTGACCGAGAGATCGGCCTTGATGCGCTCTTCGCAGGCATCCTCACCACACCAGTGAGCGTAGGCGAAGCCCCCGTGGATCTCCGGCTTATCCAGATTTTCGGGGGTGAAGAAGGCATCGAACGCGGCCCGCTCGTCAATCTGCCGGCTGTTGGCCTCGCGGAAATCCTTGGCCCGCTGGAGCAAGTTGGCCTGAATCTCGTCCAGGAGAGCGGTGAAGCCCGTCAGGAAGGCGCTGCGCGCCATGGCGGTTTTGTCCCGGGGGGTCTTGTCGCGCCGCCCCACAAAAACGGCATCGTTGGCAATATCGCGCGGGCCAATCTCCACCCGCAGGGGGATCCCCTTTTTGACCCAGTCCCAGTTGCGCGTGCCACCGATATCGCGCGTATCCACTTCCACGGTGACCCGGCGACCGGCATAGCGCATCTGACGTAGGTCGGCGGCCAACTTGTCAGTGTAATCCATCACCGTCTGGCGCTCTTCGGGTTTGCGGTAGATAGGCAGGAGGACAACCTGGGCGGGGGCGATGCGCGGGGGCATGATCACCCCGTCGTCGTCCCCGTGGGTCATGATGAGGCCGCCCACCAGGCGCGTGGAGATGCCCCAGGAGGTGGTCCAGGCGTAGGATTCGCCCTCTTGATCGGTCTGGAAACGTATGTTGGAGGCCTTGGCGAAGTTCTGCCCCAGAAAGTGGCTCGTACCGGCCTGGAGAGCCTTGCAATCCTGCATCATGGCCTCGATGCAGAGGGTGTCCACCGCACCGGGGAAACGTTCGAGGGTCGATTTGGTCCCCTTAATCACCGGAATAGCCAGGTAGTTCTCGACGACTTCGGCGTAAACATCGAGCATCATCTTGGTGCGCTCGATGGCCTCTTCGGCGGTGGCGTGGGCCGTGTGACCCTCCTGCCAGAGGAACTCGCTGGTGCGCAGGAAGAGGCGTGTACGCATTTCCCAGCGCACCACATTGGCCCACTGGTTGATCAGAAGGGGCAGGTCGCGGTAGCTGGAGACCCATTTGGCAAAGCTGTCGCCGATGATGGTCTCCGAAGTGGGGCGCACCACCAGGGGCTCGGTGAGTTTTCCGCCCGGCACCAGCCCATTAGGCCCCTGCTCCAGGCGGTGGTGAGTCACCACGGCGCACTCTTTGGCGAAGCCCTCCACATGCTCAGCCTCTTTTTCAAGAAAACTCAAGGGGATGAAGAGGGGAAAATAGGCATTGCGCACCCCCGTGTCCTTGAAGCGCTCATCCATCTGGAACTGAATATTTTCCCAGAGGGCGTAGCCCCAAGGTTTGATCACCATGCAGCCGCGCACCGGCGAGCGCTCCGCCATTTCGGATGCGCCAATGACCTGTTGATACCATTCGGGATAATCCTCCTGACGGGTCGGTGTGATCGCCGCCTTGGCCGCTTTTACCATGTCAAATTTCTCCATCTGAGTCTGTATTGAAAGAAGTCGTTTTTAGCTCTGCTTCCAGTTTGTCGATCTCTTCCAGAAGGGCGGTTACCAGCTCCTCCTGAGGCACCTTACGGACCACCTTGCCCTTGCGAAAAAGGATGCCCAACCCAGCGCCACCGGCGATGCCTATATCCGCCTCGCGGGCCTCGCCGGGGCCATTGACCACGCAGCCCATGACGGCCAGCTTGATGGGTATCTTGTGGTTGAGCACTTTCTGCTCCACCGCTTCGACCACCTTGAAGAGGTCGATGTCACAACGCCCGCAGGTGGGACAGGCGATAATCTCGGGCCCTCGCTGGCGCAACCCGAGGCTGCGCAGAATCTCGTAGGCCACGCGCACCTCCTCCACCGGATCGCGGGTAAGCGACACCCGGATGGTGTCGCCGATCCCTTCGGCAAGGAGCATACCGATGCCCAGGGCAGATTTGACACAACCCGAAATGAGGGTGCCGGCCTCGGTGACCCCCACGTGGAGGGGCAGGTCGCTGGTGGCAGCCATGAGGCGATAGGCTTCCATGGTGCGGGGGACATCCGAAGCCTTGAGGGACACCTTAATCCGGTCAAAACCGTGCCGCTGAAGGAGTTCCACGTGCCGCATAGCGCTGGTAACCATCCCCTGGGCGGTGGCGGCCCCATTTTCGTCCAGAAGATCTTTCTCAAGAGATCCGGCGTTAACGCCGATGCGGATGGGTAAGCCACGTGCTTTGGCGATGTCGACCACGGCGCGCACCTTTTTATCCCCGCCGATGTTGCCGGGGTTGATGCGCAGTCCATCGGCACCGGCGCGGGCCGCCGCCACAGCCAGGCGGTGGTCGAAATGGATGTCGGCGATGAGGGGGATCTCAATCTGAGCCTTAATGGCAGCAATCGCTTCGGCGGCGGGCATATCGGGAACGGCCACACGCACGATCTCACAACCGGCCGCCTCGAGACGACGGATCTGAGCGACGGTGGCGACCACATCATGGGTCTTGGTGTTGGTCATGGACTGCACCCGAATCGGTGCCGAAGCCCCCACCGTCACATTGCCAACCGAAAGCTGGCGCGTCTGTCTGCGTGTGATTGAAAAACCCATTGGTCCCTGGACCGCTTAATCCATGTCGGCATGTGTGGGTGCCACTCGCTGACGCCCGTGCCCCTAGCCTTGAATGGTTGTGGCGAAAGTAAAATTTATACTTTATCCAGGCATGAAAAACAATTGCTAATCAAGCCGCCGGCAAGGGGCGGAGCGCAAGCGCTATCCAGGGAAGAGATCCCGTCAAAAGCGGCGCTGCCCTTGAACCGGCCATGAACCTCATGTTAAGGCTACTGGACGCTGCGGATCTGCCGTGACTCCGACATCGATATTGCGAACCATGTTTGATCTAACGAAAACGCCTGTGATACCGCCACCCGTCACCGCCCCCACACGCCGGTCCCCCTGTGACCGCGCAAAAAAGAGGGTGGCTGTCCTGTTGATGGGAACCCTCCTCATCCTTTGCCTGGCCGGCTGCGAATGGATCACCCCCTACCAGAGCCTTCAGAGCATCCTTAAAAACGGTGAACTCACCGTCACTACACGCAATAATGCCAATTGCTACTACGTCTACCGCGACGAGCCCATGGGCTTTGAATATGAGCTTGCCAAAGCCTTTGCCGACCACCTGGGTGTGCGTTTACGAGTAGAAATCGCAGACCAGTGGAACGACCTGATCCCCGCGGTCCTCTCCGGAAAATGTGCCCTCATCGCCGCCAGTATGACGGCCACCGCTGCCCGCAAAAAAAAGATCCGCTTCTCAAATGCGTATATGACTATCCGCCAGCACCTCATCGTGCACCGCGACAATTTCCACATCAACAAATTTGAAGAGATCGGCGAGGACGCCATTCACGTTCGCGAAGGTACCTCCTACCAGGAGCGATTAGAGCAACTCCAGCGAAAGGGTTACGCCTTTCGCATCGCCTTGGATCCCAACATAGCCACCGAGGAACTGATCCGCCGGGTGGCCATGAAGAAGATCAAATTCACCGTCGCGGACGATAACGTGGCCCTCCTCAACCGGCGCTACTACCCCCAAATCGTCATCTCCACCGCCATTAGTGGCCACCAAGAGCTAGCCTGGGGCGTTCACCCCAAAGCACGCGGCCTGGCCGCCGAGATCAACCGCTTCTTCGAAAAAATCCAGTCCAACGGCCGCTACGCCGAAATCTACCAGCGCTACTATGGTGACGTCAGCCGCTTCGACTACGTGGACTTGCGCACCTTCCACCGCCGCATCGCATCACGCCTGCCAAAATTCGAAATCAGCATCCGTGAAGCCGCCGACACCTACAACTTCGACTGGCGCCTCATCGCCGCCCAGATCTATCAGGAGTCCCACCTACGCGTCTGGGCCCGCAGCCACGCAGGGGCTTATGGCCTCATGCAGCTCACCCGTTCAACCGCAAAAAGCCTCGGGGTGACCGACATCTACGATCCGGAACAGAACATTCCCGCCGGCGTACGCCACCTCAGGGACCTCTTTAACCATTACGACCACGTCAAAGGCGAGGACCGCCTCTGGATCGCCTTGGCCGCCTACAACATCGGCATTGGCCACATCCAGGACGCCCGCGACCTGACCCGCGACCGCGGCGAAGATCCAAACAGCTGGGCGGCCCTCAAACAGGTCCTGCCCTTGCTCAGTCAGAAAGCCTTCTACCGCAACAGCCGCTATGGATTCTGCCGCGGTGATGAGCCGGTGGCCTACGTGCGCCAGATCCAACTCTACTATGACATCCTCAAGCGGATGGCCATAAAAAATGGGGGATCTACACCGGAAGAGATGCTTAATCCGATTCTTTAGTCGTCATGCGGTCAACGCCCAGCGGCCCACAACCGCCAGGCACTCCGGGGCATTTGGACCAACGCATAGGTGATTTACCCCAGTGCCTGGCCCCAACCCCGGCCGATAATAATCACCATCGCACGAGTACCAAGGTTAAACACCTATCATTATGTAAATTTTAAGGTTGGTATGCTTTTGGCTTTATAGTGCTTCTAGCTTCGGCAGCAAATCCTAAGGAAAATACCAGGCAATAGTGGCTGACGGGCATCCAAGGTGAGTCTTAACGAGGCACGCCCCGGCCGTCTTCATTTTCATACTGAAAGATCGCCAAATGACCTTAATAAAACGTCTTTTGACCCTGAGGATTCGCAAATATAGACGCCACCAAGCAAAAGACGGTGCCTATGTGACCTATGGCCGGGCCTTGGCCAGGCACCAGATCAACGATCTCAGCATGGGGGGGTTGTCCTTCTACTATGTGGATAAAGGCAGTTCCGTCGGTTTGGGGTTCCGTAAGATCTCTTTGATCAACCGCAATCGGATCTGCCTCGAGGAAGTGCCTTTCAAGACAGTATCGGACGTCGAAACGGGCGAGATCATGTTTCAGAATAAAAATAAAAAGGTAAAACGAAAGAGTGTGCGCTTCGACAGATTGACCCGGCGCCAGAAGCGACAATTGAAGGCCTTCATATCCAGCTTCACCGACTAAGCCCCAACAATGAAAACAGCCGTCATCACTAGTGGATGACGGCCGTCTTTTTATTCCAATGAGCCTATGTTGTTGCTTACATACGGCAGAAAGGATTGCTCTGCTTCTCCTGGCCGATGGTGGTCTCGTGCATGTGGCCAGGGTAGACCTTGACGGACTCGGGCAGGGTGAACAATTGCTTGTGAATGCTCTTGATGAGGGTGTCGTAGTCGCCGCCGGGGAAGTCGGTGCGCCCGATGGAACCGGCAAAGAGGGTGTCACCCACGAAAACGGCTGCAGACGATTCGCTGTAAAGGGAGATGCCCCCCAGGGTGTGACCAGGGGTGTGGAGCACCTTGAGGCGGATCTCGTCACCCACTGTGATCTCGTCCCCGTCGGCCAGTTCCCGGTCGGCGGCGGGAGAATCTTCGGCCTTGAGGCCCCAGGCGGCGGCGTGTTGGGAAAGTTGCCCCAGCATGGGAGCGTCCTGGGCGTGGATCATGAGGGGCGCGCCGGTGACCTTTTTTATCTCGCTGTTGGCCCCCACGTGGTCGAAGTGGCCGTGGGTGTTGACGATGGCTTTTACTGTCAGCTTGTCCTCGGCGAGGGTCATGAGAATGCGCTCGCCCTCGTCGCCGGGATCGATGACGACGGCTTCACGGGTCTGTTCGCAGCCGAGAATAAAACAATTGGCCTGGATGGGACCCAGGGTTAGTTTTCGAATCAGCACAGGTATCCTCCTTGTTTAGATGTCCTGTCGCCCAAAAAAGCGGCCCCAATTCGTTGGGGGGATGCAATCAGTCCTCGTCGTCATCCAGGTCGGTGGAAGCACCAGTCTTGATCTTGCCGACGGCCTTACGTAAGTCGACACTCCCGGCCACTTCACCCTTCTCCATGGCGATGCGGATGCTGTCGAGGATGCCGTTGATGAAGGCCCCGGATTCATCGGTGCCGTATTTCTTGCCCACATCGATGGCTTCGTTGATGGACACCTTGGCGGGGATGTCGTCGCAATAAAGGAGTTCAAAGACAGCCACACGTAGCACATTACGGTCCACGCACGACATGCGTGTGATCTTCCAGTTGTTGGAGTAGCGCTCAACCACCTTGTCGACTTCGTCCTGAGTCAATTGTACGCCCTCGACGATCTTAGCGAAAAAGGGGTGGGCCTTTTTCGAAGGCGGAAAATTGCGGCAATACAGGTCGAACTTGTCGGTGGAATCTACCTTAGCACTGCCCTGGGCCACCACCTCATCTGCCTGCATATCCATATGGAACAGGGCCTGCATGGCCAGTTCCCTTGCTCTTCTTCTGGTTCCCATAGTTAAAGGCTGTCCACCACCTCCATGAGGTTAGCCATCTCGATGGCGGCGATGGCGGAGTCCCAGCCCTTGTTGCCGGCCTTGGTGCCGGCCCGCTCGATGGCTTGTTCGATGGTGTCGGTGGTCACCACCCCAAAGATCACCGGCATGCCGGCATCCAGGCCCACCTGGGCGACGCCTTTGGAGACCTCGGCGGAGACGTAGTCGAAATGCGGGGTGGCACCCCGGATCACGGCCCCCAGGCAGATGACGGCGTCATGGCGTGCTTTCTGGACGATCTTGCGGGCCGCCAGGGGGATCTCAAAGGCCCCGGGGACCTTGACGATGTCGATGTCGTCAGCCTTGGCCCCGCTACGCGTCAGGGCGTCCACGGCCCCGCCCACCAGGCGGTCGGTGATGAAGTCGTTGAAACGACTGGCCACGATGGCAAAGCGTTTGCCGTCGGCCCGCAATGGCGCCTCGATGATGTTCGCCATGTTAATTTCCTCCTTCAAAAATATTCAATTTGTCCACTAGGCCGGGTTCAAGATAACCGAGCAAAAAACATCGCAGTGAGCCGGTCGGCCAATATGCCAGCTAGCCAGTGGGGGATGATATCTTAATTTTGAAACGGTAAAATACCTTTGCCGGCCCTCTGGCACACTCACGTAAGCCGCGTGGAAAATTCAAAAAAAGTATTCAAGTGCCATCAGTCTAAGTTCAGCAAATGCCCCATCTTCAGTTTTTTACACTCCAGATAACAGCGGTTGTGCTTATTGGTGTTGCCTTCCAGCGCCACCTGTTCGACGACGCTCAGGCCGTAGCCTTCAAGGCCCACCATCTTCTTGGGGTTGTTGGTCAGGAGGCGCATCTGGCGCACACCGATGTCGCGCAGCATCTGGGCACCGATGCCGTAGTCGCGCAGATCCTCCTTGAAGCCCAGCTTTATATTGGCCTCCACCGTATCTAGTCCGCAGGTGCGCTGCAGCTCGTAGGCCTTGAGCTTGTTGATCAGACCGATGCCGCGCCCCTCCTGGCGCAGGTAGAGGATGACGCCGGCGCCCTCCTGATCGATACGGGCCATGGCTTGGTGGAGTTGGTCGCCGCAGTCGCAGCGCATGGAACCGAAGATATCGCCCGTCATGCACTCGGAGTGGACCCGAACCAGAACCGGCACCTGGGGGTCGATCTCTCCTTTGATCAGGGCGATGTGGGTCAGGTCGTCCACGTCGTTCTCGAAGGCAATCATCTTGAATTCCCCTCCGAAGGCGGTGGGGATAATGGTCTCGGCGGCGCGATGGACGAAGCTCTCGTGGTGGATGCGGTACTCCACGAGGTCGGCGATGGTGCAGATGCCGATGCCGTGTTCCTCACTGAACTTTTCAAGGGAGGGCATGCGCGCCATGGTGCCGTCATCGTCCATGACCTCGCAGATCACCCCGAAGGGTTTCAGGCCGGCCAGACGGGCCAGGTCCACCGAGCCTTCGGTCTGCCCCACGCGCACCATGACACCGCCATTACGAGCCCGCAGGGGGAAAATATGGCCGGGACGCACCAGGTCGCCGGGCTTGGAATCGTCAGCAATGGCGGTCTGGATGGTGGTGGCCCGGTCGTGGGCCGAGATGCCGGTGGTCACCCCGCAGCGCGCCTCGATGCTGACGGTGAAGCCGGTCTCAAAGGGCGAGGTGTTGTTGCTGACCATTGAAGGCAGATCCAGGCTGTCGCACTTTTCCCCAGTGAGGGTCAGGCAGATCAGCCCGCGGCCGTATTTGGCCATGAAGTTGATGACTTCCGGGGTCGTCATCTCGGCGGCGATGGTCAGATCGCCTTCGTTTTCGCGATCCTCATCGTCCACCAGAATCACCATCTTGCCGGCCTTGATGTCGGCAATCGCCTGTTTAATGCTTACGCGTGGCATGGTGTGGAACTCTCCTTGTGCGCTGCTGGTGAAACACCCGCAACTGAATACCGGCGCACATGCGTCGGTGATTGTATCTTAACCTACTGTTCGTATTTTACGCTTCTATAACTCGGGTAAAAACGCTTAACTCTATATCAAAGAAAACCGGTCTTATGTAAAAAACCCAGATCTACCCCACCCGATGGCTCTCCTCCGGGCGAGGCCTGTTCCCCCCCACGACCGCCTCGAACGAACTTCTCGACATACTTTCCGATCATGTCCGTCTCGATATTGACCCGCGCCCCCACCGCAGATGTGCCTATTGTGGTGAGGTGGGCCGTGTGGGGAATGATGCTCACATCGAAACTGGCACCATCGCAACGGTTGATGGTCAGACTCGTGCCGGCCACGGCCACCGACCCCTTCTCGATCATGTGGCGGGCCAACTCCGGGGGAACGCTGACCCGGATGATGATGGCGTTGCCTTCCCGGTGACGGCCGCTGACCTGCCCGAGGCCGTCCACGTGACCGGATACCAGGTGACCGTCCAGACGATCGCCCAGCCGCAGGGCACGCTCCAGATTGACCCGCCCCCCGGATTTCAGGCTTCCCAGGGTGGTGCGTCGCAGGCTCTCCGGGGAGACGTCCACGGTGAAAGTGCGCCCATCCAGTTTGACGGCGGTCAGACAGGCACCGTCCACGGCGATGCTGTCCCCCAGCTTGGTGCCCGCCAGGTCGAAATCGGCCGCTATGGTCAAGGCCTGACCCTGCTGACCCGGTGTCACGTTCACTACGGTCCCAAGACCTTCGATGATGCCCGTAAACATAAGAAATAACCCTAATGTGTCAATTAGGGCCCTTGAAGGGGGATCCCATTGGGGACGGCTCCCCTGTGGGCAGATAGCCTTCGATGCACACGTCAGGCCCATAACATGCCACCCGAACCCGGGTCAACGCGAGGGCGTCGGCCATCATTTCACAACCCGGACCGGCGCACATGGGTACCCCGTCATTGCCGCCCAACAGCTTGGGCGCGTAGA